>NZ_JBYTEG010000027.1:0-109747 GCF_058792255.1 Cupriavidus sp. CPT47-8839-RL05A
CGTGAACCGCCGTATGCGGAACCGCACGTACGGTGGTGTGAGCGGGCTGAGGGGGCGACCCCTCACCCGACTCGATGTTCATCGTCAAACTCTGGGGTCGGGCCGCGCGCAGGGCCCACACACTTCAGGAGAACCCATGTTTGACCACGTCAAATTCGGAGTCAGCGACTATGCAGCGAGCAAGGCGTTCTTCCTCAAGGCACTCGAACCGCTCGGCGTAGCGGTTGCCTCGGAGGGGCCGCCGGTGTACGGTGTCGAGCTTTGCCCAAAGGGCAAGGCTTCATTGTGCCTGTTCCAGACCGAGGAAAAGCCGGCGCATCTGCACCTGGCGTTCACTGCCGAGAATCGCCGGCAAGTCGAAGCTTTCCATCGCGCGGCCCTGGAGGCGGGTGCCAAAGACAATGGGGCGCCTGGTCTGCGGCCGCACTACCACGCCAACTACTACGCAGCGTTCGTCATTGGTCCGGACGGGCACAACATTGAAGTGGTTTGCCACCAACCCGAGGCCTGACCCTGCCATCAGAGGGACGATCATTTCCCCTCGGGGTATTCCAGCTCCGGATACCAATCCGCCCCCCGGCCTTCCGGCGTGGTGTCCAGCAGGGTCCACAGCGGATCCAGGTCCGGCGCACCGCGCGGGTCCTGACCCGGGTCGACCGAGAGGGCATACATCTCGCTGCTCCAGAAATGGCGGATCTTGCCGTCCCGGCGCGTAAACACCGAGTAGCCCGGAACGTCGGCATCCTCGGGGCTGACATAGTCGCGGGTGAAATCGCCGTCGACGTCCGCATAGACCTTCAGCTTGGTCCAGCCCCGCGCCTTCTTGGCGGCGACCAGGCGCTCGATGGGCGAGCGGGCGATCATCGCCAGCGCCACGCGCTGCTCGATGTCCGGAACCTTGTGATCCCACGACGCCATCACTGACGTGCACATGGGGCAAGGCTGTTCCCGCTGCGGTCCGAACATATAGCTGTAGATGACCAGGGTGTCCTTGTCGCCGAACAGTTCGGCCAGCGTGACCGGACCGCCTTCTCCCTGGAAGGTATAGCGCTTTGTCACCTCGCCGCCCGCGGGCAGGCCGCGGCGCTGTTCGGCCACGCGCTCGATGTGGCGCCGCAGCTCGATTTCCTCCGCCAGCAGCGCATTGCGCGCCTTGCGGTACTCCGCGCTTTCATTGGGAAACCGGACGGGGTTTTGTTGCGCCAACTCGGTTGAGGGAATGAGTCTTGCAGTGGTGTTCATGTCGGTCCTCCTGCCAGGATAGATACCGCGAATGGCCGGGGAATGTGATGCCGTCGCGCTGCGTCGGCGTTTCCGCGGCCCTCTCGTAGTTCGTGTCAGCCCGGGCCGAAATGTTCCGCGCCATGCAGGCCCGATGCTGCCCGTGGCGTGGCCATTGCCTTTCCATTTGAGAAAGGAAGGTGGAGAAAGCCGCGATTCCAGCCTGGCCCGCCTTCCCCTCATCATGTCTGTGGCGCAGCAATGCGGCAGATGCCTGCCGCCCCTCGACCGCAGCCCGTCCCTACGCGCCAGTGCGATGAGCCGTGCCTCACATCGGCACGCCGCGGGCGGCCCGCAAACCTGGAAGTCATGCAATGAAGATCGTATTCCTGGACCGTTCCACCATCTCGCCGCAGACCACGCTGCGAGCGCTGCCGTTCCCGCATGAGCTTGAACTCTACGGGGAAACGGCTGACGAGGACGTCGCCGCGCGCATCGCCGCCGCGGACGTGGTCATCACCAACAAGGTGAAGCTGGATGCCCGCCAGCTTGAGCAGGCAACGAACCTGAAGCTCATCGCCATTGCGGCGACCGGCACCGATGTTGTCGACCTGCAAGCCTGTGCCGCCCGCGGCATCGTCGTCTCCAATATCCGCAACTATGCCGTCCATACGGTGCCGGAACATACCTTTGCCCTGATCTTCGCGCTGCGGCGAAGCCTGGCCGCCTACCACGATGCGGTCCGGCGCGGCCGCTGGCAGGAATCCGGATCCTTCTGCTTCTTCGACTACCCGATCAAGGACTTGCACGGGTCGGTGCTTGGCATCGTCGGCGACGGCGTGCTCGGCCAGTCGGTGGCCAGGATGGCGAGTGCGCTGGGCATGCAGCCGCTGTTTGCGGCCCACAAGGGACGCGAGGGCATGGGCCCGCTCTACACGCCTTTCGACGAGGTACTGCGCCGCAGCGACATCATCACCTTGCATTGCCCGCTGGTGGCGCAGACACGCAACCTGATCGACACCGCGGCGTTCTTGAAGATGGAACGGCGCCCGTTGCTGATCAACACTGCCCGAGGCGGGCTGGTCAACGAAGCGGCGCTGGTGGAAGCGCTGCAATCCGGAAAGGTGGCGGGGGCAGGCTTCGACGTTGCGACGCAGGAACCGCCCGGCGCGGAACACCCGTTCCATCAGTTGAAGGATGCGCCGAACTTCATCCTGACCCCGCACGTTGCATGGGCCAGCGACGAGGCCGTGCAAGGCCTGGCCGACCAGCTTATCGACAATATCTGTGCCTTCGCGCAAGGCGCGCCCAGGAACGTGGTGGCCGCATGACGTGCCCGCCGGACGAAGGATGGTGCCGACAATGAAAGCAGCAGGACTCAAGGTGCTGGTTGCACCTGACTCGTTCAAAGGCAGCCTCAGTGCGACCGAGGTGGCGGATCGCATCCGCGCCGGCATCCGGCGTGCGGTGCCTGGTGCGGATGTCACCGTGGCACCGATTGCCGATGGCGGCGAAGGTACCGCAGAAGTCCTGGCGGCCACGCTTGCGGGCGTGTGGGAAGCGGTGGTTGCCACCGATGCCAATGGCGTGCCAAAGCCGGTGCGGTACTTCCGCGGCCGCACGCAGGAGTTTGGCGAGCTCGCGATCGTCGAGGTGGCTGAAATCGTCGGCCTTCCGCACGCCCTGCTGGCGCCGGGGCAACGCACGACCAGGGGCATCGGCCATGTCATCCGCGCGCTCGCTGAGCGCAGTGTCGATACCATCGCGATCGGGCTGGGCGGATCTTCCACCAATGACGCAGGTGCCGGCCTGCTGGCGGAAACCGGCTTTCGCTTTACCGATGCGCAGGGCAACGCATTGTGGCCAACCCTGGATACGCTGGACGCGATCTGCGCCGCAACGTATCAGCAGCCTGCGCAGCTTGGCCGGGTCCGGCTGCTGGGCCTGTCCGACGTCAACAATCCGCTCTGCGGGCCAAACGGCGCGACCTTTGTCTTCGGCCCGCAGAAGGGCGTGCAAGACCTGGCCGCTGCGGATGCCCGGCTGGAACGGTTCGCAAAGCGATGCGCGGCCGTCGTCGGGCTGGATGTTGCCGATGCGCAAGGCAGCGGCGCCGCCGGCGGCATCGGCTTTGCGTTGCGCCTGCTCGGCGCCGAGATCGTTCCCGGCGCGGCCTTTGTGCTGGGTGCCGCCGGCCTCGGTGCAGGGCTCGGCGCCTTCGATTGGGTCATTACCGGCGAGGGACGGTCCGATGCGCAGACCATGATGGGGAAAGGTCCTGCCATGATCGCGCGCATGGCGCGCCAGGCTGGTGTGCCGGTGACGCTGCTCTCTGGCGCCGTCGAGCCCGATGCCGGACTGGCCGAAGCCTTCGACGGATGCATCTCGATTCAGCAGGGGCCGGTATCGATCGGCTTTGCGATGGAGCATGCGGCGGCATTGCTTGAGGATGCTGCATGCCAGCTTGCGCGCCTGTATGTCGCCGCCGGCCGGCAGGAAAATCGCCTGGGCGTATAGAAAAAAAGGGTCTCCCCACCCCGGGGAGACCTTCCACGCATCGAAGATACTTAGTCCGCGCGAATATTCGATGTCTTGACCACACGCGACCAGGACGCCAGTTCCTGATCGACGAACTTGCCCAGTTCCTGCGGCCCCATGTAGGCAGCGAAGGCACCTTGTTCCTCGATCTTCTTCCTGTAGGTGTCGCTGGCCACGATCTTCTTCACCTCCTGGGACAAGCGCTCGACGATGGCCGGCGGTGTATTCGCCGGTGCAAACAGTGCAAACCAGGATTCCACCTCATACCCTGGCAGCCCAGCCTCCGCGGTGGTCGGCACATTGGGCATGGAGGGATGGCGCTTCGGTCCGGCATAGGCAAGCGCCTTGATCTTGCCTGCCTGCACATGCCCGATCACGCTCGGCGGGGTCGTGATGAACATGTCGACCTGCCCGCTGATCAGGTCGGTGACCACGGGCCCGGCGCCCTTGTACGGTACGTGCGTCATCGGCACCTTGGTCTGCCGCGCCAGCATCTCGCCGGCGATATGCTGGATCGAGCCATTGCCGGACGAGGCATAGAACAGGCCCTTGCCATTGCTTTTGCCGTAGGCGACCAGTTCGGCTATCGATGTCGCGGGCAGCTTGCCGCTGACGGCGATGACGTGCGGCGCGCGCATGACCAGCGCCACCGGGACGAAGCTGGACGGCTTCCAGCGGATCTGCGGGAACAGCGCCGGATTGCCGACGTGGTAGCCGGAATACTGGAGCAGCAGCGTATAGCCGTCCGGCGCCGCCCGCGCCACGGCTTCGGTGCCGATATTGCCGCTGGCGCCGG
Source organism: Cupriavidus sp. CPT47-8839-RL05A (assembly GCF_058792255.1). Lineage (NCBI taxonomy): Bacteria > Pseudomonadati > Pseudomonadota > Betaproteobacteria > Burkholderiales > Burkholderiaceae > Cupriavidus > Cupriavidus sp. CPT47-8839-RL05A. The sequence goes on from NZ_JBYTEG010000027.1 coordinate 4,556, forward strand.
GCTTGTTGTCCACCACCACGGGCTGGCCAAGCGCGGCCTGCAGTTGTTCGCCGACCAGGCGGGCAACGATATCGGTGGATCCGGCCGGTGCGCTGGGCACCACCAGGGTGACCGGCTTGGTGGGATAGGCGTTGGTGCTGTGGGCCGGGGCGGCCGCAGCCAGGGCCGCCAGGGCGGCCGCGGCGATCGTCATGCGTTTCATGGGTGTCTCCTCCGTCGTTTTGTCGGGTTGGCCGATCTTCAGTCGACCAGTTCTGATATCTCGATCAGGTTCAGGTCCGGATCGCGCACGTAGACCGAGCGGATCTTCTGCGTGGCGCCGGTGCGTGCCACCGGTCCTTCGACAATCGGCCACCGGCATTGCTGAAGATGGGCGATGACGTCGTCGAGCGGGACCGAAGCGATAAAGCAAAGATCGAGTGCGCCGGGAACGGGCAGGTGTGCCTTGGGCTCGAACTCGGCGCCGCGCTGGTGGAGATTGATCTTCTGGTTGCCGAAGCGGAAGGCCAGGCGACCGTTGCCGAAGGTTTCAGGCTGCATCTGCATGACTTCGGTGTAGAAGTGCCGCGTGGCTTCGAGGTCAACACAGGTGAGCACCAGATGGTCAAGATGGTCGATCAGGGACATGATGGTTTCCAGGTAGATGTCAGGGCTGGAAGGCCCGCTGTTCGGGGATCGCGTCGGCGGCCGGCATCGGATGCAGGTCGAGGCGGCGGCCGGCCTTCAGCAGCTGGCTTGGGACGTCATGGCCGATCAGGCCCCGCAGGCGCGCGGCGGCATCCAGGATGGCTGCCAGGTCGACGCCGGTGTCATAGCCGTCCAGTTCAAGCATATGGACGAGCTCTTCGGTGCAGACATTGCCGGTCGCGCCCGGCGCATACGGACAGCCACCGAGGCCGCCCAGCGAAGCGTCGAAGCGGTCGATGCCCTGCTCCAGCGCGGCGAGCGTGTTGGCCAGCGCCAGGCCCCGGGTATTGTGGAAATGCAGGGTCAGCGCCAGGCTGGGGAACTGCCGCCGCGCGGCCTCGCACAGCCTGGCGACCTGCGACGGAAACGCCATGCCAGTGGTGTCGCACAGCGTCACGCCGTGAGCCCCCAGGTCGGCGAAGCGCTGCATCCAGCCCAGCACGTCTTCCAGCGGCACGTCGCCTTCCATCGGGCAGCCCATCGCGGTCGACAGCGAGATGTTGATCGCGGTCGGCGTCTCCCTCACCACGCGGATGACGTCGGCAAGCTGGGCAAACGATTGCTCGCGCGACATGCGCAGGTTGGTGCGGTTGTGGCTGTCGCTGACCGACATCACCAGGTTGACCTCGTCGACCTGGCAGGAAAGCGCGCGCTCGGCGCCGCGCACATTCGGCACCAGCACCGTGTAGACCACACCCGGGCGCCGCGCGATGCGATGCATCACCGCTTCCGCGTCGCGCAGCGCCGGGATCGCCTTGGGCGAGGTGAAGGAAGTCACCTCGATCCTGGCGTAGCCGCACGCGCTCAGCGCGTCGATCAGGGCAACCTTGTCATCGGTCTCGACAAAACGGGCCTCGTTCTGGAAGCCGTCTCGCGTGGCGACTTCATGTATGTAAACCTTCCTGGCAGTCATGCCGGTCTCCTTGTCAGATAATCCCTGCCACGCGCCATGCCTCGCGCTGCGCCGTGCCGATGCCAAGGCCTTCCAGCACCGCGTCGGTATGCTGGCCAAGCGCGGGGGCGGGGTTGGGCAGTGCGCCGGGGGTGGCGCTCAGCTTCGGCACGATGCCGGGCAACTGGACGGGGGTGCCGTCCGGCAATTGCGCGTCCAGGATCATGTCGCGCGCGCGGTAGTGCGGATCGCTGGCGATATCGGCGACGTCGTAGATCTTGCCCGCGGGGATGCGGGCGCCATTGAGCGCGTCGAGTGCCGCTTCCAGGCTGCGCTGTGCCGCCCATTCGCCAATGGCGGCGTCGAGCATCGCGACCTGGCTGACCCGGCCGTCGTTGTGGGCCAGGGCAGGGTCGTCGCGCAGGTCGGGGCGCTCGATCATGTCCATCAGCCGCCTGAAGATGCCATCGCCATTGCCAGCGATCAGCACATACTTGCCGTCGGCGCAGCGGTACGCATTGGTCGGCGCGATGCCGGGAAGACTGCTGCCGGCCGCCTGCCGCACGGCGCCGAACACCGAGTATTCCGGCAGCAGGCTCTCCATCATGCTGAACACCGACTCGTACAAGGCCACATCCACGACCTGGCCCTGGCCGCCGTTCTGCTCCCGGTGCCGCAACGCCAGCAGGATGCCGATCACACCGTGCAGCGCGGACAGGGAGTCCCCGATCGATACCCCCACGCGCACCGGGGTGCGGCCCGGCTCGCCGCTCAGGTGGCGCAAGCCGCCCATCGCTTCGCCAATGACGCCGAAGCCCGGCCGGTCGCGATAGGGACCGGTCTGGCCATAGCCGGACACGCGCAGCATCACCAGCCCGGGGTTGGCCGCGCGCAGGCTGTCCCAGCCCAGGCCCCAGCCTTCCAGCGTGCCCGGGCGGAAGTTCTCGATCAGCACGTCGCTTTGCGCGGCCAGCTTGCGCACGACTTCCTGGCCTTGCGGCGTGCGCAGGTCCAGCGTGACCGACTGCTTGTCGCGGGACTGTGCCTCCCACCAGACCGAGGTGCCTTCATGCAACAGCCGCCACTTGCGCAGCGGATCGCCCGTGCCCGGCGGCTCGACCTTGATCACTTCCGCGCCGAACGCCGCCAGCATGCGCGCGGCAAACGGCCCCGCGATCAGCTGCCCCAGTTCCAGGACGCGTACGCCGGCAAGAGGCTTTGACTTGCTTGTTTCCATCTCCATCAGATTTGCTCCGAGAAACCTCGCCATTCATGGCGGGGAGTGAAAGGAGTGCTGCCGGCAGCAAGCAATCCCAAATTAGAATGGCCGGCATGCTTCTCGTCTATCGCTACCGGGTGAAGTCGCTGAACGGCCTGCTCAATCAGCAGAGCCGCGCGGTGAACTACGTCTGGAACTTCTGCAATGACTTGCAGAAGCACGCGCTCAAATGGGGGAAGAAGTGGCCGAGCGGGTTCGATCTGAACGTGCTGACCACCGGCAGCAGCAAGGAACTCGGCATTCATTCCGGCACGGTCAACGCGACATGCGAGCAGTACGCGAAATCGCGCAGCCAGCATCGCCGTCCTTACTTGCGATACCGCGGTAGGAAGAGCCTTGGATGGGTGCCCATGAAGGGCCGCGATTTGAAGCGAGAGAGCGAGGCGTTTCGCTTTGCCGGGCATACCTTCCGCGTGTTCAATAGTCGCCTGTTGCCCGAAGGCAAGATCAGGGACGGCACCAACTTTGCGCAGGATTCGCGCGGGAACTGGTTTCTCAACATCGTGATAGAGGTTGCTGATATGCCGGCACGCCCGATTCAAACTGGCGTCGGCATCGATCTTGGTTTGAAGGACTTCGCGACGCTCTCGACCGGCGAGAAGCTCCCCAATGACCGCTTTGGCCGGCATGCCGCCGAACGACTGGCGAAGGCGCAGCGTGCGCGAAAGCACAAGCGGCATATTGCCAAGCTGTATGCCAAGGTGGCGAATGCCCGCGCCGACTTCCAGCACAAGCTTGCGCTCGAGCTCGTCCGGCGCTTCGATTACATCGCGGTCGGCAACGTGTCGGCTTTGAAACTCGCCAAAACTAAGATGGCGAAGAGCGTCTACGACGCATCCTGGTCGTCCTTCCGGGAGAAGCTCCGCTACAAAGCGATTGCGCACGGAGCTACGTTTGAGGAAGTGAACGAAAGCGGTTCTACCCAGTCCTGTTCGGCGTGCGGTTCGAAGGACAGCACGACGCGGCCGAAAGGTATCGCAGGACTGCGAATAAGAGAGTGGACTTGCAGTAGATGTGGTGTCGTGCATGACCGTGATACCAATGCTGCGTTAAACATTCTCCGATGCGGACGTGCATCGCCAAGTGTGGGAATCCCCTGCCTTTAGGCAGGGGAGGACGTCAACTCGATGGCTCCTGCTGTGTGTGTGCTGGAGATAGTGGGTCAAAAGCCGTTGCCTGGTAATCGATGGATTCTCAACCGTCCTTTCCTGACGGGAAAAGGTGGTCCATATTGCTGTACGGGGGCACCACCACCGGCACAACCCGCCACTTGTCGGCTATCCCAGGCGGATCAAGGCTAGCATCGAGATTCGGGAAGCCCGGCGCGCCGTTTGACAAGGCGCGAGCGGCTTACTAGCCTTTCCTGACTTTCAATCCAGTCGGCGCGCGTCGCCAGTGCAATCCGATGATCAATCCTGCCCATTTCGATCTCCAGTCCCTGCGCGTCTTCCAGCTGGTGGCCCAATGCGGCGGGCTGACGCAGGCGGCGAACAAGTCACACATGACGCTGTCGGCCCTGAGCAAACGGATCGCAGACCTTGAGCGCACGGTGGGATGCGCGCTGTTCCTGCGGGTTCGGCGCGGGCTTGAGCTGACGCCGGCTGGCCATGAGCTGGTCCAGCATGCGCGCATGGTGCTCGACAAGGTCAACCAGATGGCGGGCGAGATGAGCGACTTCGCCACCGGCGTGCGCGGACACGTCAAGGTCTGGGCCAATACGTCAGCCGTGATCCAGTTCCTTCCGCACGACCTGGCAAGCTTCCTGGCTTCGCAGCCGATGATCAGGATCAGCCTGGAGGAGCGCCTGAGCCAAGACGTGGTGGTGGCGCTGCTGTCCGGTGAAACCGATATCGGCGTGTTCGCCGACAACGTGCCCGCTTATGACATCAGGAAGTCTGTCTATCGGCGTGACCGCCTGGTCGTCCTGGTGCCTGCCGGGCATCCGCTGGCCGGGCGCTCGGAAGTGAGTTTCGACGAAACCCTGGAGTACGACTTTGTCGGCCTCAACCAGGGCAGCTCGCTGCTGCAGCGCCTGACCGACGCTGCATCGGCACTGGACAAGGTCGTGCGGCTGAGGATCCAGGTCAGCAGCTTCGATGCGATCTGCCGGATGATCGAGGCCGGCCTGGGCATCGGCGTCCTGCCGGATGGCGCGGTCCGGCCCGAACTGCTGGGTGCCGGGCTGCATGCCGTCTACCTGTCCGACGCCTGGGCCTCACGCATTCTCTGGCTGGGCGTGAGGGATGAAGCTGGTCTCCTGCCGGAGGCAAGGACGCTGCTGCAGCATCTGCGTGCAGCGGGGTCTGCCAGCGCGAGTCGTTGATGGCATGGATGTGCCGTGATGCCGGTCACCGACGGTCCACAGGACGCATTTCACCGTCAGCACGGCCTGCCAGGAGATGACGCCGCGCCGGGCGGCGGCTAGTCACGCAAATGCTCGCCCATGAATTTTCGGAATATTTCCATGCTCGGTGCCTCGGTTCGCCCCGCCAGGGTGAAGAAGGCATAGCGGGGGCCGTCATCGACCGCTGGGGTAGTGTCCAGTTCGCATAGTTTTCCTGCGGCAATCTCCGCACGCACTGCCGCGACGATGCTGAACAGTATCGCGTCGGAATCCAGCACAGCTTCGACCAGGCTCCGGACATTCTCGCACCTGAGGCTCAGGCAATGCTCCGGATCGGCGCGCGGTCCGAAGCGCTTCACGAGGTTGCGCGCGACTTCCGTGCTGAGCGGGGCGGAAGCCAGCGGATAACGCATGACATCGTCAAACGTTACAGCGTCTCCGCCGGCGGCCTGTTGCACAAGCGGATGTCCTGTGCGGCAGATAAAGCGACCCTGCAACGCGTTCAGCAACTCGTGGCGAAGGTCCGTTGCTGGCGCCACGCTGCTCACCTCCACGACGACTGCATCAAGCGATCGCTGACGCAGCTGGATCATCAGCGCATCGGAAGTACCAAGCGACACGCTGACCTGTATGCCGGGATGGTGCCTGGCCATGTATCGCAGAAACGGCGTCGCCAGCACTGCGCCCGGCCCGGCGCCCAGGCCGACGCGGATGGCACCCAGGTGGTGGTGGTGGAACAGTTCGACGCTGCGATGCAGTTCCGCTTCCTCGAACACGATGCGCCGGGCCCGGTTGGCAATCAGCTCCCCCAATGGGGTCAGCACATTGCGCTTGCCGTGCCGGTCGATCAGGCGGCCTCCCAGTTCATCCTCCAACGTCTGGATGCTCCGGCTCAGCGCGGACTGGGTCAGGTGCAGGCGTTGCGCCGCCTGGCTGAAGGACGCCATATCCGCCACCATCAGCAGATGCTTGAGATGTTTGAGATGCATTGCGCACTTCGTGATGAGATTTTTGAATAAATTTTAGTCTGATAATGCATTGGACGCATGCTTGATGGCGCTTTACGATCCGATTCCACAAGAACACGGATTGAGGAGACAGCCATGACCCGATTCAAGAACGTCGGCCGCCGTTGGCTCGGCGGCCTGGTTGCAGCACTGCTTCTTGCCGGCCTGGCGCCGGCACACGGCTTTCCTGACCGGCCGGTAACGCTGATGGTGCCGTTCCCGGCGGGGGGCCTCTCCGACGTTGTTGCCCGGAACCTGAACCGGCCCCTCGCCCGGCAGTTCGGGCAGCCGGTCATCGTCGAAAACCTCGGGGGAGCTGGTGGAGCAATTGCCGCGCAGAAGGTCCTTCACGCACCGGCCGACGGCCATTTGCTATTGCAGGCAGGGCCCGGCGAGCTCATCACTACGCCGCTGGCCAATGCCGCAATCAAATTCAGGAGCGAGGATTTCCGGCTGGTGCATATGGTCGGCGCGGTCGATCTTGCCATCCTGGTGCGCAGGGATCTGCCGGTAAAGGATGTCGACGAACTGGCCGCCTATGCCGCGCAGGCAGCCAAGGCCGGCAAACCACTGACGTATGCCAGCGTCGGCATCGGCTCGCTCTATCACCTCCTGGGGGCGCATATGTCCCAAACCATCGGAGCGCCGATGACTCACGTGCCTTACAAGGGCGGCGCGCCCGTGATCCAGGACCTCGTTGGCGGAATCGTCGATATCTTTATCTCGCCGTTTGGCAAGCCTGATATCGAACGCATGCGCACCGGCCAGGTCAGGATGCTGGCGGTCCTGTCGCCCACACGCGTGGATGCAGTGAAGTCGGTGCCCAGCGTCAATGAAAGCAAGGCGCTGCGGGGCTTCAACTATTCAACCTGGGCCGGGATCTTCGTGAAGAAGGACACAGCCGAGCCGGTTGTGCAGGCGGTGCACAACGCGATTGTGCATACGCTGGCCGACCCCTCGGTGCGCGCCAGCCTCGATGCCGCGAACCTGCCTGCGTCCAGGCCGGTGTCGCTTGCGGAAAGTCAGAAGGCCTATCAGCAGAGCATCGAACAATACCGCGGCATTGCCCGTGCCATCGGCTTGCAGCCGCAATAAGGACGCCATGCATCCCATCCTGGCCGCGCTGCGGGATAGCGCCGAAGAGTTCGTAGCAGTTCGCCGTGACCTGCACCGGCATCCGGAACTCGGCTTCGAGGAACATCGCACCAGCGACATCGTTGCCAGCCTGCTCGCCGAATGGGGCTATGAGGTCGAGCGCGGGCTGGGGACAACGGGGGTCGTCGGCCGGCTGCGGCGCGGTTCGGGCAACCGCAGCCTTGGCATCCGCGCCGACATGGATGCCTTGCCGATGGAGGAGGCCACAGGGCTGGCCTATGCCAGCTGCCATCCTGGCGTCATGCACGCCTGCGGGCATGATGGGCATACCACCATGCTGCTTTGCGCAGCAAAGTACCTCGCCCGGCGCGGCGGTTTCAGTGGAACGCTGAACCTTATCTTCCAGCCGGCAGAGGAGGGGTTGGGCGGTGCAAAGAAGATGATGGAGGACGGACTGTTCAGGAAGTACCCTTGCGATGCCGTCTTCGCCATGCACAACGTACCGGGCACCGCATCGGGCCGTCTGCTCTTGCGTGAGGGCGCGGCGCAGGCTTCGGCCGACAACGTGACCATTACGCTGGAAGGCGTCGGTGGCCATGCAGCGATCCCACACCACGCGGCCGATCCTGTCGTGGCCGGCGCCTCCATCGTGATGGCCTTGCAGACCATCGTGGCGCGCAATGTCGATCCGCTGCAAGCGGCGGTCATTACCGTGGGCGCATTCCAGGCCGGTACCGTCTCCAATATCATTCCCTCGCATGCCGTGCTCAGGCTGAGTGTCCGCGCACTGGACCGCGATGTGCGAGAGCAGATCGAACAGCGTGTCAGGGATCTGGTATCGGCGCAGGCGCAGAGCTATGGCGTCACGGCGCAGGTCGATTATCAGCGCGGATACCCAGTCCTGGTGAATACGCCGGCTGAAACGGCGTTCGCGAGCCAGGTTGCTCTGGAGTTGCTGGGCCCGAGCCACGTCAATTGCAAGGCGTCGCCCATTGCCGCAAGTGAGGACTTTGCCTTCATGCTGGATGCCGTGCCCGGCTGCTACCTGTGGATCGGAAACGGCGAAGGCGGAATGGCCGGAGGCTGCTCGGTCCACAATCCCGGCTACGACTTCAATGACGGGAACATTGCTGTCGGTGCGGCGTATTGGGCCCTGCTATGCGAACGATTCCTCGTGGACTAACGATCGGCCGGCGGGATGCACAGTCTTCCATCACCGGCTGGGCCGCCAGCGTTCGTCGTCCCGGCGCCACCTACGGTGATCAAATGTCGAAGTAGAGCTGGAATTCCCATGGGTGCGGCCGCACCTTCAAGGTATCGATCTCGCGCGTGCGCTTGTAGTCGATCCAGGTGCTGATCAGGTCTTCAGTGAAAACATCACCTTTTCGCAGGAACGCTGAGTCGGCTTCCAGCGCGCAAAGCGACTCTTCGAGCGAACCTGGTACCTGCCGGATGCTGGCCGCTTCCTCCGGTGGCAGATCATAGATGTTCTTGTCGAGCGGGTCGCCGGGATCCGTCTGGTTTTCAATGCCGTCCAGGCCGGCGAGCAGCATTGCCGAGAAGGCTAGATAGGCATTGGCGGACGGGTCAGGACAGCGAAATTCAACGCGCCTGGCACTTGGGGAATCCGAAACCATGGGAATCCGGGCCGCGGCGGACCGGTTGCGCTGCGACATGGCCAGATTGACAGGCGCCTCGTATCCGGGCACCAGCCGCTTGTAGGAGTTCGTGCTCGGTGCGCAAAAAGCCATCAGCGCGGGGGCGTGGCTGAGCAAGCCGCCTATATACCAACGGCACATCTGGGACGTCTGCGCCCAACCGTTCTTGTCATAAAAGAGGTTCTCGGCGTCGCGCCAGAGGCTCTGGTGGCAATGCATGCCGCTCGCGTTGTCGGCAAACAGCGGCTTGGGCATGAAGGTGGCGACCTTGCCGTGGCGGCGCGCAACGTTCTTGCAGATGTACTTGTACATCATCACGTTGTCTGCCATTCGCATCAGTGGCGCAAAGCGCATGTCGATTTCGTTCTGGCCCGCCGTGGCGACCTCATGGTGATGCACCTCGACCTGGATGCCGGCCTGCATCAGCGCGAGCACGATTTCGGAGCGGATGTCCTGCAGCGTATCGCTTGGCGGCACGGGAAAATATCCTCCCTTGTAGCGCTGCTTGTAGCCGAGATTGCCGCCACCATAGGCGCCTTCGTCACGCCCCGAGGTCCATTCGCCTTCGGCGGATTCGACATGGTAGTAGCCAGAGTGCTGGTCCTGCCCGAAGCGGATGGAGTCGAAAATAAAGAATTCAAGTTCGGGACCAAGGTAGCAAACCGTGGCAAGACCGGTTTGCCGGAGGTAGAGCTCTGCCCTGCGTGCGATGTGGCGCGGATCGCGCGAATACGGCTGGTGCAGGACAGGGTCCAGCACATCGCAGATCAGCGCCAGCGTTGGTGCTGCGCAAAACGGATCGATGAATGCCGTGGCCGGGTCAGGCCTGACCAGCATGTCGGACTCGTGGATTTCCTGGAACCCGCGAATGGAAGACCCGTCGAAACCGATGCCGGCCGAGAACAGGTCGTCGTTGACTTCCGGCAGCGTGATCGAGAAGTGCTGCCACACGCCGGGCAAGTCGGTGAACCTGAGGTCAACCACCTGGATCGCGTGCGTCCGGATCAGATCGATGACTTCGCCGGGGTTTTGTGGCGGTGCAACGTGATAGCTGCCGGGTTCTATTGAGACCATGCCCATATCCGCCTCCGTCATCTGCGCGCAGCTAGTTCAACATTAGCTTGTCAGATTCCGAATGGAAAGCGCCTCACCAACACCGCAGTCCAGCCGAATGTCTGTGGTCGCCAGCCCGACTCAAGCCGGCTTCCCCAGACATTCGCTTGGTTTGCCTATTGTTCCCGCGCAGGCGATAGCACGAGTAGCGTAGACGTGCCATGGGCCAGAACGCGCCCGTCCTTCGCAAGCACGCGAGCTTCCGCGGTAATGATCTGACGGCCGTGGCTGACAACGCGGCCTTCGACACGGACCCGGCCTGTATCGGGCTTGATCGGCCGGGAGAAATTGCCCTTTGTTTCGATAGTGGTGTAACCAGTGCCGGCGGGAAGAAGGGAGTTGGCTGCACAGCCGGCTGCGCTGTCGATGAGCGTCAGGGGCCATCCGCCGTGCACCGAACCCATTGGATTGAGCAGTCTGGACGACGGCTCGCCTTCGAACGCGGCGAATCCGTCGCCGACCTCAACTAACCAGAAGTCGAGGGCCTGTGAGATGGGCGGCTGCGGCAGGTGTCCGTCCACAATGGCTTGAAGAATTGCCCTGCCGTTCATGTTTGCGACGTCGGCGGGTGAGGCAAGGCCGTATCGATATTCCATCTCGTCAGATCTCCTCGTTGTTGGTAATATATGCAGATACAAACAATGCATCTGCATATAGTATCGGCATGCAAAAGCGAAGGCAAGGAGCCAGGACCCTGCGCGCAGACGCCGCTGCGGTTCTCGATGTCGATCTCGGCTGGTGGTCGCGCCTGTTGGCGCGCAGAATTACAGCGGAGCTGGATGAGGCGTTGGCTTCATCTGGCCTGTCCAGTACCCAATTTGGATTGATGTGCCTGATCGCGTCAGCAACGGACGACACCCTTGCCTCATTGGCGCAACGAGCCGGACTGAATCAATCGACAATGTCGAGGAATGTGGATCAGCTTGTCAGCACGGGGCTGGTGGAAGTCGTCACGTCCGAAGCGGATCGCCGCCGCCGCGCGGTGTGGTTGACAGAGGCTGGCGCCTTCAAGTTGCAGCAGGCCCTGGCGCTGTGGCAGCCAGCCCACCGTGCGTTGCGCCAAAAGCTGGGTTCAGAGTTGCACGACATGGTAGGCGAGGTCGCAGCAAGGCTGGCAGAGTAGTGGCAGAGCGCCTGACCGACAACGACGCTGTTGTGGCATCCTTCCATTTCCAAAAAGATGGATGGGGACGGCGACGGTATTCCATGTGAGACGCCGCCCCTGCAGTGCATGTTTTGACGTGCCGCTTGCTGTCCGACACCGGAACCGCGCAATGCGTCATGTGACCGACCGGCACGGGCCGTCACGAAACCAACGGCTATTGGCTTGCCCGATCATCGATCACGTGCTGCAGCGCCTGCACGAATTGCCTGACCGCTGGCGTCGCTACCTCCTCGTCGAACGCGAATTCCACGTCGAAGCGGTCAGCGACCTCAGGCAGTGGCACCAGCCGCACGGTCGGCGGACAGACGGTTGACAGGCTTGCGGGGACAAACGCGCAACCCATCCCCGCCGAAACCAGACCGAACACGTCCGACGTGCCTGTGATCGCGGTAGAAACCGACGGTGCGGACTGCTACGCCCGCTCGGTTGCCGAAGGCAGGCCGGTGGAACTCTCACAGATCACCAGCGTGGCGACGTCGCTTGGCGCCAGGCGGCCGTGTGATGGCGCGCTCCGATGGGCGCAGCGTCACGAGATCCACAGCGTCGTTGTGTCAGACAAACAGGCGGTGGAGGCAGCGATAAGGTTTCTTGACGAACACCGCGTCCTGGTTGAGCCGGCATGCGGCGCAGCCTTGGCGGCATTGGATTGCGACACCCCGGTGCTGCAGGCGGCCTCCAGCATTGCCGTGGTGGTATGTGGCGGGGCCACGGTGACGGCACAGCAACTGCTTGACTTTGCTGCAAAGCTGGACTGAGCGGGTTTAAGGTAGCAATTTGGTAAGCTCGGCTACCCGCCGGCGAGATTCGCCCGGATTACCTGGTTCCGGGGATGCCCCTCACGGCCGATTTCTGTCAGCCTGGCGTGATCCGGAGATCGGCCAATTCCGGTGGTACAGCTAAACTCTGGCCGTGACCGCACCGTACCCCATGAGCCAACCATTGACTGACACCGGCGAATCGGTGTTGCCCGCGCCCTTGCTGGTCGTCGAGGACGAGCCACTGATGCAGACCAGGCTACGCACGATCCTGGCCACGCTCGGCTATGCCGATGAGGCCTTGTGGTTTGCCGGCAGCCTCGCCGACGCCAATGCGCTGCTAACCGCCCAGCCGTTTGCGATGGTGCTGGTTGACGTCGGGCTGCCCGACGGCAATGGCATCGACCTCATTCGCGCGTTGCACGAGCGCGATCCCGCCTTGCCAATTCTGGTAATCTCGACCTGGAACACGGAGCGCGTCATCGTGAGCGCGCTGCAGGCGGGTGCCACCGGTTACCTGCTCAAGGAGCGCGACGACCTCGAGATTTCCTTGTCGATCCGCAGTGCGCTGCGCGGCGGAGCGCCGATCGATCCTTTCGTTGCCAGGCATATCCTCGATCTGGTCGCCACGACGGCACCATTGTCCGGCGGGGCGCAAATTCATGCGCGCCGATTGGTCGGCGCGTCGCCGCTGAGCGCACGGGAAATCGAAATCCTCTCGCTGGTCGGCAAGGGCCTGACCAATCGGGAGATCGCGGATTTGCTGTCCTTGTCCAGACTGACGGTCGAATGCCACATCAGGAACATATACAAGAAGTTGGCCGTCCACTCCCGCACGCAGGCCGTTTTCGAAGCGCGTGCGCATGGCTTGTTGCGCTGATCTTGGGCGCCACGCTCCTCGCCGGCGCTGCAAACGCGCAGGAAGGGCCGGGCGCCACGGCCTTCACCCGCATAGAGGCTGCCCGATCGACCTGGCAGGGTGATAGCCCGCCGGCGGCGGGCTGGGTCCCAGTGAAGCTGCCGGACGACTGGTCCTCGCGCTGGCCCGAGTTCGACGGCGTGGTCTGGTACCGGCTGAGCTGGCAATGCACAGATGCAAGCCAACCCACGGCGCTGATGCTCGCTTACCTGAATATGGCGGGGGCGGTTTATCTCAACGGCAGCTTGCTGATGCGTGACGCGAGCCTCGTCGAACCGCTCACGCGAGCCTGGAATACTCCCCGTTATCAGTTGATATCTCCGCCGCTGTTGCGGGAGGGCACCAACACGCTGCTGATTCGCGTCTCGGGGCTGTCGGCATACCAACCCGGCCTTGGACCCGTATCGGTCGCCGACCCGGACCGCCTGCGGGCCGCTTACGAACAGGCCTACCGGCTGCGTCATGACCTGCAGTTGGTCAGCCTTGCAGTCACCGTCGCGCTAGGTTGCTTCTTCTTTTCGCTCTGGGTGATGCGCCGGCAAGAAGTGACCTACGGATGGTTCAGCCTGATGTCGCTGGCCTGGTGGTGGGTGGCGCTGAATCAGGTGGCGACGAGCACCTGGCCGTTTGCCAGTACCGATGCCTGGGGGCGCGCAAATATCATCGCGCTGCTCATCTACAGTGCTGCCTTCACGATGTCCATGGTGCGCTTCTGCGAACGGCGCCTGCCGCGCATCGAAGCGGTGCTCTGGACGCTGGTAGTGTTGGGCGCGGCCGTCATGCTCGGGGCGCCGCACGGTTACCTGACCGACGTGCGCAACACGCTGACGGTGGGACTGGCGTGCAATTTCTTCGCGACGTGCCTTGTATTTCTCTGCTTTGCCTGGCGCAGTGGTCGCACCGATCATCGCATCCTCTCGTTTTGCATTGCAATTTTCCTTGTCGCCGCGGTACACGACCTGCTGAGCTTTCTTGGCATCCTCAAGGACAACCTCTACTACGCAGCCCTCACTTCGCAGTTCCAGATGATCGCCATGGCGCTGGTGCTGGCCTGGCGCTTCGTCGCCAACCTGCGCCGCATTGAACGATTCAATGACGAACTGCACTGCAAGATCGACGCGGCCAAGGCGGAGCTCGCAGCCAACCTGGATCGCCAGCGCGAGTTCGAAGTCGCCAATGCGCGGCTCAGTGAACGGCTCAATCTCGCACACGACCTGCACGACGGGCTCGGCGGCACGCTCGTCAGCGGAATTGCGACACTGGAGCGCATCCCTCACGACATCCCGCCAGGCCAGGTCCTGTCGATCCTCAAGGAGCTGCGCGACGACCTGCGCATCATCATCGATGCCACCTCCAGCCAGCAGTTTGGCGAGCACGCGCTGGCGGGTCAGATCGTGCCGCTGCGGCACCGTCTTACGCGGCTGTTCGAGAGCCACGACATCGAGTGCCGGTGGCAGCTCACTGGCCTCGATCAATGCTATCTGCCGACTTCGCAAATTCTTGATGTCATGAGGACCTTGCAAGAGGCGCTGACCAATGTACTGAAGCACAGCAAGGCGAGTCGCGCGGACGTCGTCCTGCGCAATGATGCCCGGGGACTGGAGCTGGTTGTCAGCGACAACGGAATGGGCTTCGAACCCGCCGCCATCGAACGGCATCCGGGCACCGGCATGCGCAGCATGCGCGCGCGTACCCGGCGTCTAGGCGGGACGCTCAGCGTGCGATCCACAGGGGAGGGGACTATGCTGACCGTGCGTATCCCAATCGCGGCCGCCCTTGGGTCACCACTTGACCTGCAGCCCGGCCGATCCGGTGATCGAGTTCCTGACCCTGGCATTACCCCCCGTGGCCCAAAGCCTGCCGGCTTCGGCCATAGAGACTGATCCTCCGGTACAGGGCCGAGGTTAGGCCCGCCAGCGAGACGAACATAGTCAATGTTGAACGGGCTGTGGACGCAGTTGAACCCTCGAAGCCGGGTGCAGGTCGTTCGCTGACGATCCCACGGCCAACTTCCGTAGGCGACCCAGAACGGCCAACCGATTGGTCGTGGTAGAGTCGACCATCATTTCTTATCGTGTAGCCTTATGTCGCCACCCGTTGAGATTCCGGCAATTGTTCCCGCGCAAACCGCGCTGGTGGTCATGCACTACCAGACCGACATCCTGGCGCTATTTCCCTCGGTCGCGCCCACTCTGCTCTCCAACACGCGCAAGCTGTGTGACGCCGCGCGGACCAGGGGCGTCAGCGTTTATTTCGCCAAGATCCACTTTGCTCCAGGCTATCCGGAAGTCAGTCCGTTGAACCGGAACGGGCAGGGAATCAAGCAGCTTGGTCTTTTCGTCGACGACCAGATCTCGCCGGAACTCGGCCAGCAGGCCACTGAGCCGCTGATCATCGCGCATCGCGCCAGCGTGTTCTTTGGTACCGACCTGCAGGTACGGCTTTCCGCGCAGGGTATCGATACCCTGCTCATGGTGGGCATTGCGTCGACCGGTGTGGTGCTGTCGTCGGTCGCCTATGCGAGCGATGCGGACTTCCGCTTATTCACGGTCAAGGATTGCTGCTACGACCCGGATCAGGTCGTGCACGACCATCTCTTTTCAACGGCATTCGATTCGCGCACAACGGTGCTTTCGCTCGCTGATGCCTTGCGCTTGCTTGCCTAGCATTTCGACCTGCCAGGAGTGCCGCCGTGCCATCCCTCAGGCAGACGGGAAGAGCAGATGATCGGTCAGGTTGCCCTTCAGATCGAGCATCGAATAATTCCGGCGGCTGAAGCGCCAGCGTCCCTCGACCTTTTCGAAGGCGTCATGATAGCGACCGGCTGCGATCACCTGTAGTGGGATACGCTCGGATGCCTGGAGAACCGTATAGTACGATCTGACGGTTGCCGTCAGCTTGTCCGGAGCAATCTCAATGATCGGATTGCTGATGACATGCCGGGTTCTGGGCGTTCCATCCGCATGCAATTTCACATAGGCTTGCCAGAGCTTGAGCATGGCCTCGGAACCTCGCAGCACTGCATCTCCGGTTTCGATCTCCGCATGTTCGAACAGTGCGGCGACCCCCGGCAGATCACCGGCGTCCATGCGCTCGGCATAGATGTAGAGGAGATTGGCAAGCTGCACGGCATCGTCGGTCATCGACTCGTCTCCGGTGGTTTGCGAGGATTAAAGCAGTCCGGCGCTACTCCGGCATCGTCCGCTTGGAGTACGAAGCCCTCACCCCATCCCCACCACACTGGACAGCAACATCTTCACCAGCACCGCCTGCCGCGTCGCCCCGGTCTTGGCAAAGATGCCCCGCAGGTGCGCCCGTGCCGTATTCTTTTTGACGCCGAGCCGCATCGCGGCTTCGTCCAGCGTCAGCCCGTCGACCATCAGCAAAGCCAGTTCGATCTCGGTCGGGGTCAGGTGGAACAGCTTGCGCAGGTTGGCGTGGGTGTTGCGCGGCGATCCCGCCGGGTCGCGGATGAACACCGCCACCGCGGGTCGGCGCGACTTGTCTTCGCTGCGATAGCTGAGCGGGATCGGCCGCACCAGCACGCTCAGGGGCGTGGGCGCGGCGGGCCGGCTCAGCGTGGTGACTTCGCTGCGCGGTGCGGCCAGCGCGTGGGCCTGGGCCGCGTCCTCCAGGATCTTGCGGAACCTGCGGTTCTCCACCGGGCAGTGCGCGTGCAGCGCGCCCTCCGACAGGTAGAGGCCGTCGCGCGCCTGCAGCAGGCGGCCGGCGACGTCGTTGGTCCGGATGGTCCTGCCGTGCTCGTCCAGGATCACCGTGCCGACCTGCAGCCGGTCGACCGCATCCGCGTACAGGGACCGTTCGGATGCAAGCACATCGAGCGCGGCATGCAGGTCCACTGCGCGCTTCAGGTGCGGCAGCAGGCCGTGCAGCAGTGCCTTGTCGGCCTCGCCGAAGTCCTGTCCCGCGTGGACGCGGCTGATGAACAGCGCGCATTCCACGCCGTCGGGCGTGACCAGGTTGGCCGCCAGGATATAGCGCAGGCCCAGCGGTTGAAGGTATTGCGCGTAGAACGGGTGTGCCAGCCAGCCGGCTTCGCCGAACAGTTCGTCGGCGCTGAAGAGCCGGTCCGGGTGCAGGTCCAGGAAGGGGCACAGCGCGTAGTACTGCTCGCTGTACGAGGGCTCGCCCGGCAGGTGCGGGCCGTAGTCGGAGGCATTGACGATCAGCCCCGGCCGGTCGGTGGCCGGGTGGCGCAGCACCAGCGTGACGAAGGCGGCGCCCAGGCGCTGGCGCACGCTTTCCAGGAAACTTGCCCAGGGCACGGCTTCGGTCGGGCCCTGGTAGAGCTGGGCGAGCAGGGCGCTCAGCTCGGCGGCGGGCAGGGAGGCTGGCAGCATGATGGCGGTGCGACGGTTTGCTCCCCTCTCCCGCGTGCGGGAGAGGGGCAGGGGTGAGGGCCGGCGGCGGCATACCAGCAGCCGGAACTTCGTGGACATTCCCGCCCTCACCCCAACCCTCTCCCGCAAGCGGGCGAGGGAGCGCCCAATCGGTCATGCAAAGGCCATGACTGGCGCCAGACGTGGCGGTAGTCCAGGGCAGGAATCCCTGTCCCATCGTACCGACCCCGTCCGTCGCCTCATCGTCCGTTCGGCCTAGGGCTTCTCCCGCAGCCACGCCACGATCCGCTCCGCCGCCTGCTCCGCGCTGTCGGCGGTGGTGTCGATGCGGATCTCGGGCCGCTCGGGCGGCTGGTACGGCGAATCGATGCCGGTGAAGTTCTTCAGCTCGCCGCGCCGCGCCTTGCGGTACAGGCCCTTGGGGTCGCGTTGCTCGGCCACCGCCAGCGGCGTGTCGATGAAGACTTCGACGAAATCGCCGTCGCCGGCCAGCGCGCGGGCCATGTCGCGTTCCGAGCGGAACGGCGAGATAAAGGACACCAGCACGATCAGGCCCGCATCGAGCATCAGCCTTGCCACTTCCGCCACGCGCCGGATGTTCTCGACGCGGTCGGCCTCGGCGAAGCCCAGGTCCTTGTTCAGGCCGTGGCGCACGTTGTCGCCGTCGAGCAGGTAGGTGTGGTGGCCCAGCGTGTGCAGGCGCTTTTCCACCAGGTTGGCGATGGTGGACTTGCCCGCGCCGGAGAGCCCGGTGAACCAGACGATGCGCGGCGACTGGTGCTTGAGCGCGGCATGGGCGCGGCGGTCCACGTCGATGGCCTGCCAGTGCACGTTCTGCGCCCGGCGCAGCGCAAAGTGCAGCATGCCGGCGCCGACCGTGTTGTTGCTGAGACGGTCGATGATGATAAAGCCGCCCAGCTCGCGGTTGCGCGCGTAGGGATCGAAGGCCACCGGCTGGTCCAGGTGCAGGTTGCACACGCCGATCTCGTTCAGCTCCAGCGTGCGCGCGGCCAGGTGTTCGAGCGTGTTGACATTGACCTTGTACTTGGGCTGCGCCACGGTCACGCCCACGGTGCGCGTGCCGAGCTTGAGCAGGTAGGGGCGCCCGGGCAGCATGGCGTCCTCGTTCATCCACACCAGCGTGGCCTCGAACTGGTCGGCCACTGCCGGCGGGTCTTCCGGGCAGGCCAGCACGTCGCCGCGGCTGATGTCGATCTCGTTCTCCAGCGTCAGCGTCACCGCCTGGCCGCGCATGGCGTGCTCGCACGCGCCGGCGGCGCCGACGATGCCGGCCACGCGGCTCTCGCGGCCCGAGGGCAGCGCGCGCACGCGGTCGCCACGGCGGATCTCGCCGGCGCTGACGGTGCCGGCAAAGCCGCGGAAGTCCAGGTTGGGCCGGTTGACCCACTGCACCGGCAGCCGGAACGGTTCGCCTTGCACGGGCGCGTTGTCGATCGGCACGTTCTCCAGGTGGGCCATCAGCGTCGGGCCGTGGTACCACGGGGTGTTCGCACTGGGCTCGGTGATGTTGTCGCCGCGCAGGGCCGACATCGGAATGCAGGTGATATCGGTCAGGCCGATCTGCCGGGCGAACTCCCGGTACTCGTTCTCGATGCGCGTATGGACCTCGCGCGAGTAGTCGACCATGTCCAGCTTGTTGACCGCCAGCACCACGCGGCGGATGCCAAGCGTCGCCACCAGGTAGCTGTGGCGGCGCGTCTGGGTCTGCACGCCGCGGCGCGCATCCACCAGCAGGATGGCCAGGTCGGCGGTGGAGGCCCCGGTGACCATGTTGCGCGTGTACTGTTCGTGCCCCGGCGTATCGGCGACGATGAACTTGCGCTTGTCGGTGGCGAAGAAGCGGTAGGCCACGTCGATGGTGATGCCTTGTTCGCGCTCCGCGGCCAGGCCGTCCACCAGCAGCGCGAAGTCGAGGTCCTCGCCCTGCGTGCCCATCTTCTTCGAGTCGGCTTCCAGCTGGGCGAGCTGGTCTTCGAACAGCATCTTGGATTCATACAGCAGCCGGCCGATCAGCGTGCTCTTGCCATCGTCGACGCTGCCGCAGGTGATGAAGCGCAGCAGGCTCTTGTTTTGCTGGGCGTGCAGGTAGCGGGCGATCTCGCCCGAGGTGGCGGTGGCTTGCGCGGCGTCCTGCGCAGGCGCGGGCGCGGTGTCGATCAGGGTTTCCATCAGAAGTATCCCTCCTGCTTCTTCTTTTCCATCGATCCGGCCGAGTCGCTGTCGATCAGCCGTCCCTGGCGCTCCGAGGTGGTCGCCAGCAGCATTTCCTGGATGATGCCGCCGAGGGTGTCGGCCTCGCTCTCGATCGCGCCGGTGAGCGGGTAGCAGCCCAGCGTGCGGAAGCGCACCTTGCGCAGCTGCGGCGTTTCTCCGGGGCGCAGCGGCAGGCGCTCGTCGTCGACCATGATCAGCGTGCCGTCGCGCTCCACCACCGGCCGCTCCTTGGCGTAGTAGAGCGGCACGATGGGGATGTCGTTCAGGTAGATGTATTGCCAGATGTCCAGCTCGGTCCAGTTGGACAGCGGGAACACGCGCAGGCTTTCGCCCTTGCGCTTGCGGGTGTTGTACTGGCGCCAGAGCTCGGGGCGCTGCATCTTCGGGT
This sequence comes from Cupriavidus sp. CPT47-8839-RL05A, assembly GCF_058792255.1. Classification (NCBI taxonomy): domain Bacteria; kingdom Pseudomonadati; phylum Pseudomonadota; class Betaproteobacteria; order Burkholderiales; family Burkholderiaceae; genus Cupriavidus; species Cupriavidus sp. CPT47-8839-RL05A. The sequence continues at coordinate 24,454 of NZ_JBYTEG010000027.1, forward strand.
CCCAGCGGTGCTGGGCGGTGCGTACCGAGAACACGCGCTCCTTGGCGCGCGACTTCTCCTCGTCGCGGCGCGCGCCGCCGAAGGCGGCGTCAAAGCCGTAGTGGTCCAGCGCCTGCTTCAGGCCCTGGGTCTTCCACACGTCGGTATGGACGGCGGAGCCGTGCTCGTGCGGGCTGATGTTGCGTGCCAGCCCCTCGGGATTCACATGCACGCGCAGGTCCAGGCCAAGCCGCGCGGCGGTCTGGTCGCGGAACGTGATCATCTCGCCGAACTTCCATGTGGTATCGACATGCAGCAGCGGGAACGGCGGCCGCGCGGGATAGAAGGCCTTCATGGCAAGGTGCAGCATCACGGCGCTGTCCTTGCCGATGGAATAGAGCATGACGGGGTTTTCGCATTCCGCCACCACCTCCCGCATGATGTGGATGCTCTCCGCCTCCAGTTGCTCCAGGTGGGTCAACATCGGGATCTCCTCTTGATTTGCCGGCGCCGTGCAGGGATGTCGCGGCGGTCCGGCATGGCCACAAGGTAGCGAGCCGGGGCCCTTCGCCACTTCGTCCGGGCGGACTAAGAAATCGCGGGACGCGGCGCGCATTTCCTAGTCCACCCGGACGAGGCTGGGGCGGCCCCGCGCTCGGTATCGTTGCTTCGCCGACGAACCACGGGAGCAGGCAGATGGCGAACTCCGCCGAAGAACAAATGCTGAGCGGCCAGACCTGGGCCGAGTTTTGCGAGGTGCTCAAGCGCAGCGGGCAGCAGATCCTGCGCCCGGAGGCCCCGTCGGATGCGCTCACGCGCGCCGAGGGCTTCCGCTACCTGAGCCGCCTGCTGCGCATTGCGCTGGAGATGCATGTGGAATTCGCCGATCCGGCGTTTCCCGGCTTCTTCTCGCCGTCGCACGAAACCGCCAAGATCGGCGCGGACAATCCGGACAATCTCTATCGCTACGCACGCCTGGACGGCAGTGCCGAGTACCGCATCCGCGGCCGGCGCGGCACCGTGGCCTACCTGAGTTTCGGCACGCAGAAGGGCGGCTACGAAACCGACGGGCGCATGGTCCAGACCGGCTTTATCGACTGCAACAAGCTGGCAGTGGCGGCGGATGGCAGTTTCGAAATCATCCTCAGCGCGCGCCAGCATGAAGGCAACTGGGTGCGCATGGAGCCGGGCACCAATGCGCTGGTGGTGCGGCAGACCTTTCTCGAGCGCAAGGCCGAGACCCCGGCCGAACTGCACATCGAGCGCCTCAATGGCAGCGGCAAGCCGCCCGTGCTAGATGCCGAACGCCTGCACGGCGGCCTGCTGCGCGCCGCGGGCTTTGTCGAGGGCACCGCGCGCATCTTCGCCGACTGGGCCCAGGGCTATGGCGGCCATGTCAATGCGCTGCCGCCCGCCGACCAGGCCGTATGCCAGGCGGCAGGCGGCGATCCCAACATCTTCTACTACCACTCCTGCTGGGCGCTGGCGGACGACGAAGCGCTGGTGGTCGAGGTGGACCGGGTGCCGGTCTGCGATTTCTGGAATTTCCAGATCAACAACTACTGGATGGAGTCGCTCGACTACCGCTACCACGACATCTGCCTGAACAAGCACAGTGCCCGGCTGGATGCCAACGGCGGCGTCACCGTCGTCCTCAGCGCGCGCGATCCGGGCCTGCCCAACTGGCTGGAAACCGCCGGCCACCGCAACGGCACCATGTGCTGGCGCTGGGTGGGGGCGGCGCAGCCGGTGCATCCGCGCACGCGCGTGGTCAAGCTTGAATCGCTCAGGAATGAATGCAGGGAGAACGCATGAACACCATCGCATCCGACGACACCGCAGTGCTTGACGTGGAGCGACTGCTGGCTCAGGCCAGCGCACAGGCCGGCGGGCTGACTGACTTTGGCCCGGGCGACTACCGCGAGGCGCTGGAGGTGCTGTTTGACTCGCTTGCACGCGAAGCCGGGCTGTCGCCGCAGGGCGCGCAGATGCTGCAAGGCAAGCTGCAGGCGCAACTGGTGAACCGGCTGGTGATCCAGGACTACTGCCGGCGCCATCCCGAAATCCTGGAAGAGCGCGTCGACGATCCGCTGGTGATCGTCGGCCTGCCGCGCACCGGCACCACGCTGCTGCAGCGCATGCTGGCCACGGACGCGCGCTTCCACTCGGCGGCGTGGTGGGAAACGCGCTACCCGGCGCCGCTGCCCGGCGAGCACGTGCGCGACGCCGGCCGGCGCATCGGGCTGGCGCGCGAGGAAGTGGCGCAGATGATCCGCTTTATCCCGGACATCCTCGCCATCCATCCGCTCGACGCCATGGCGGCCGACGAGGAATTCATGCTGATGGAGCATTCCTTCCTGTGCGCGATGGATTCCTACGCCAACGTGCCGTCCTATACCGACTGGCTGGCGCGGCAGGACCACACCCAGGTCTATGCCTGCCTGAAGACCATGCTGCAGTTCCTGCAGTGGCAGAAGCGGCAGCGCGGCGAGGCGCCGGCGCAGCGGTGGGTGCTGAAGACGCCGCAGCACCTGCATACGCTGGAAATCCTGTTCCGGGTCTTCCCCGGCGCGCAGGTCGTGCTGACCCATCGCGACCCGGCCCAGACCATTCCGTCGATGGCCAGCATGGCGCATACGCTGTGGAAGCTGTACGCCGACGCGCCCGATGCCGCCACGGTGGGGCGGCAGTGGAGCGGGCAGATGCAGCGCGCCACCGCCCATGCCATGACGGTGCGCGACGGTCTGCCTGCCGATCGCTTCCTCGACGTGCGTTTCGAGGATACCGTGCGCGATCCCTTCGGCGTGGCGCAGGCGGTCTACCGCTTTGCCGGCATGCCGCTGACCGAGTCCGCGCGCGCCGGCATGTGGGCATGGATGGAGGGCAACCCGCGCAACCAGCGCGCGGCCCACGCCTATACGCTGGAGCAGTTCGGACTGAGCCAGGAACAACTGGAACGCGATTTCGCCGGCTACCGCGCGCGGCACATCCTTAAGCAAAACTAAGACAGCGCACTGCGCATCACAGGAGACAACACCATGCTGTTGAAAGACAAGGTCGTCATCGTGTCGGGAATCGGTCCCGGGCTGGGCGTCAAGCTGGCCGTGGAGGCGGCGCGCGAAGGCGCGCGTGCCGTTGCCATCGCCGCGCGCACCGCGGCGAAGCTGGACGACGCCCAGGCCCGCATCGATGCACTGGGCGCCGACTGCGAAGTGCTCAAGGTGGTGACCGATATCACCGACCGGGCCCAGTCCCGGCACCTTGCCGGCGAGACCATGCGCCGCTTCGGGCGCATCGACGCGCTGGTCAACAGCGCCTTCCAGCACGGCAACTTCCCCGAGCCGGTGGAAGCGGCCGACCTGGACGTCTGGCGCCAGGTGTTCGACACCAACGTGTTCGGCACCATGACGCTGACGCAGGAAGTGGCGGCGCTGATGAAGCCGCAGGGCGGCGGCGCCATCGTCATGATCAACACCCAGGCCACGCGCAAGCCGATGCCCGGCGAATCCGGCTACGCGGCGTCCAAGGGCGCGCTGGCGGTGGCGGTCAAGTACCTGGCGCGCGAACTGGGCCCGCATGGCATCCGCGCCAACAGCATCTTCATGGGCTGGATGTGGGGCGAGCCGGTGCAGGGCTATGTGCGCCACGCCGCGGCCGAGCAGGGCGTGAGCGAGGACACCGTGGTCGCTCCGGTGACCGCGCAGATTGCGCTGGGCCGCATGCCGACCGACGACGACTGCGCGCGCGCGGCGCTGTTTCTCGTGTCAGACTACGCCAGGGCCATCACCGGCGCTTCGCTCGACGCCAACGGCGGCGATTTCATGCCCTGAGTCCTGACCACACCTGCCATGACACGCTACTTTGCCTTCAACGGCGATGCCGACGGCCTGTGCGCCCTGCAGCAGCTGCGCCTGGCGCATGCCGGCGACGCCACGCTGGTCACCGGCGTCAAGCGCGATATCCGGCTGCTCGAGCGCATCGACGCCGGGCCCGGCGACACCGTGACCGCGCTGGACATCTCGCTAGAGCAGAACCGCGATGGCCTGATGCGGCTGCTCGGCGCCGGTGCGCGGGTGGACTACTTCGACCACCACCATGCCGGCGAACTGCCCGGGCATGCCGGCCTGCGCGCGCATATCGACGAGGGGCCGGAGGTCTGCACCAGCCTCCTGGTCGACCGCCACCTGGACGGCTGCCACCGGCGCTGGGCGATCACCGCCGCGTTCGGCGACAACCTGGGCAGCGTGGCGCGCGCGCTGGCGGCGCAGGCGGGGCTGGGCGAGTGCGAAACCGCGGTGCTGGAACAGCTGGGCACGTGCCTGAACTACAACGCCTACGGCGAGTGCGTGGCGGACCTGCATTTCGATCCCGCCGAGCTGGCGCGGCACATGCTGCCGTTTGCCGACCCGCTGGCCTTCGCCGCGCAATGCGGCGCCTATGCGGTGCTGTGCGACGGCTATGCGGACGACATGACCCGCGCGCGCTGCCTGGCGCCAGCGCACGAAGTGCCCGGCGCCGCGCTGCTGGTGCTGCCTGACGCGCCGTGGGCGCGGCGCGCGATCGGCGTGCTGGCCAATGAGCTGGTGCGCGGGCGGCCCGGCGACGCCATCGGCCTGCTCTCGCCGAAGTCCGGCGGCGGCTTTGCCGTCAGCGTGCGGGTGCCCGCCCACAGCGCCACCGGTGCGGCCGATTTCTGCCGCGGCTTCGAGACCGGCGGCGGCCGGCGCCTGGCAGGCGGCATCAACCACCTGCCAGACGCCGACGTGGAGCGCTTCACGCGCAGCTTTGCCGATTGCTTCGGTCCCCGTTCCTGACGAGTCAGCACGGCGGCACGAACTCGGTGACCTCCAGGTCGAAGCCAGTGACGGCGCGATACGGCACCGGATGGCTGAGCAGGCGCAGCTTGTGCGCTCCCACATCGCGCAGGATCTGCGCCCCGACCCCCAGCGCGCGTTGCGCGAAGGCCAGCGCCGGCGTGGCGGCGGCCGGCGCCGCCAGCCGCTCCAGCCGCTGCTGCGGCGATTCTCGTTCATCCAGCAGCACCAGCACCCCGCAACCTTCGGCGCCGATGCGGGCGAGCGAGCGCTCCAGGTTCCAGGCGGGCAGGGCCGGCGTGCCGAAGCCCAGTACGTCGCGCTGCATTTCCACAGTCTGAACGCGCGTCAGCACCGGCTGCCCAGGATCGGGCTGGCCCAGCACCAGCGCAAGATGAAGCGCATCCACCGGCGCGTCGTGGTAGGCGTGCACGGTGAAGCATCCGAAGGGCGTGGCCAGTTCCGTCGAATGCGTGCGGCGCAGCGCGCTTTCGGTCAGCAGCCGGTGGTGGATCAGCCCGCTGATCGAAACCGCCGGCAAGCCGTGGTGCCGCGCGAAGGCCAGTAGCGCGGGGCCGCGCAGCAGGTCGCCGTCGTCATCGAGCAGCATCGCATAGGCGCCGGCGGCGACGCGCCCGGCCAGCGCCGGCAGGTCGGAGCAGGCCTCGGCAAAGCCCGCGCGGCGCAGCACGCCGTCGGGCTGGGCCACCACCGGGAAGATGTGGCCGGGCTGGACCAGGTCATGCGGCTGCGCGCGCGCTGCCGCCGCCACGCGCAGCGTGAGCGCGCGGTCGGCGGCGGAGATGCCGGTGCTGACGCCGCTGGCCGCTTCGATCGACACCGTGTAGCGCTCGCGCTGGCGGTGGTTCGCGGCCATCGGCGGCAGCTGCAGCCGCGCGCGGCGCGCCTCGGTGATCGCCATGCAGACCAGGCCGCGCGCCTCGGCGGCCATGAAGTTGACGTCGGCCTCGCTGGCGCGCTCGGCGGCAACCAGGACGCAGCCGGTGGCCTCGTCGGTCTCGTCCTCGATCACCAGCACACGCTGGCCCGCGGCCAGCGCCGCCAGCACGTCGGCCATCGGCGGCAGTGTGGTGGCGGGGCTCATGCTGCCTCCTGCCGGCTGGTGCTGCCGAAGGCCTGCCGCAGCGATGCCGCGGCCGCATCCAGCGCATCGCTGGCGGCATCGATCATCCCCTGCATGCTGATAAAGCCGTGGAACTGGCCGGGCCAGCGGCGCACGGTGGCGTTGCCGCCCGCGCGCTGCAGGGCCTCGCCATAGGCCTCGCCCTGGTCGCGCAGCGGGTCGTATTCCGCGGTGATGATGGTGGCTGGCGGCAGGCCGTGCAGCTCGCGCTGGTGCAGCGGGCTGGCGCGCACATCGGTGGCGTCCGCCGGGTTGGCCAGGTACTGGGCGCGATACCAGTCCAGTTCCGCGGCACTGAGGAAGTAGCCCTGCGCGCATTCGCGGTAGCTGGCGCTGGCGGCCGCGGCGTCGCTGCAGTCCAGGTAGGGGTAGAGCAGCAACTGGTGCCGCAGCGCGATGCCGCTGCCGCGCAACTGCTGGCAGGCAACGGCGGCAAGGTTGCCGCCGGCGCTGTCGCCGGCCACGGCAAGGCGGGCCGGGTCGGCGCCCAGTTGCGCCGCATGCGCGGCGGCCCAGCGCACGGCCGCGACGGCGTCGTCGGCCGCGGCCGGGAAGCGTGCCTCCGGCGCGAGCCGGTAGTCGACCGACAGCACCAGCGCGCCGCTGCGACGCGCCAGGCCGCGGCAGATGTTGTCGTGCGAATCGAGGCCGCAGAGGACAAAGCCGCCGCCATGGAAATAGACCACGAGCGGCAGTGCGGTGCTGTCGTCGGGCCGGTACAGGCGGGCCTTCAGCTGGCCTGCGGCGCCATCGATGGTGAGATCTTGCTGCGCGGCGACGGTGTCGCCGGGCGCGAACGCGGGCATGGCAGCCAGCGCGGCACGGTAGTCGGCCGCGCGCAGGGTGGAGAAGTCGGGGCTGGGCATGGCGGCCATGGCTTCAAGCACGGCGCGGGCCTGGGGATCGAGCGGCATGGGGTCTCCTGGATTGCGGTGGGGAAATCAGTGTCAGAGCGCGAATGCCGGCGTGGTGCCGGCGGCAATGCCTTGCGCGCGCGCCAGCGCCGCATGCACGGCCTGCTCGTGCGGCAGGATCCAGAACTGGCCGGCCGAGACCCCGTCCAGGATGTAGCGCGCGACCGCGTCCGGCGTCATGCCGGCGGCAATGCCGCTGCGCAGCGCGCCGTTCATGTGGTCCACCTCTTGCGCGCCGCCGCCGTCCAGGCCCGCAGCGATGCCGGTGGCCACCGGCCCGGGGCAGACCACGGACACGCCCAGCGGCAGGCCCGCGGCCTGCAGCTCCAGCGCGAGCCCTTCGCTGAGCGCCACCACCGCCTGCTTGGACAGCGTGTAGGGGGCCAGCCAGGGCCCCACGGCGAGGCCGGCCATCGAGGCCACGTTGACGATATGGCCGGCGCCTTGCGCCGCCATGCGCGGCACGAAGCAGCGCAGCGCGTGCAGCACGCTCCACAGGTTGACGCGCATCACGTGGTCGAACACTTCCGGCGGCAGCTCCCAGCAGCGGCCGGTGACGAGCACGCCGGCGTTGTTGACCAGCAGGTCGACACGGCCCAGGCGCACGAAGCTTTCCTCGCACAGGTGCTCGATCTGCCGCGCGTCGCAGACGTCGGTGGGGATGGCGATGACGTTTGCCCCCTGGCCGGCAAGCGCCTCGCGCACCGCTTCAAGCGCGCCGGCGTCGATATCGGCCAGCGCCAGCGCGTAGCCTTGCGCTGCCAGCGCCTGCGCGAGCGCGCGGCCGATGCCGCTGGCCGCTCCGGTGATCACTGCGGCTTGCTGCCGCGGGTTTGCCGCCATGGTCATGTTTCTCCGTGAAAAGAAGGCGGCGGGGATCGCCGCGCATGGCTGACTTGTAGCGGCAGCGCGGCGGCACGGCATCGTCTGTTTGGGTAGGAGGGCGGCGTCACATGGTGTCTAGGGGTTTGCCCTCGACAGGCCGGGATGGGTCTGTCCTTAGTCTGTTTGGAGTATGTGTTCGGCCCGCCGGCGCGTGAGGATTGGCCTGTCCCGCAGGACTAGTCCGGCCAGCGTGTGCAGCCGGTCTTGCCTAGGGCAAACCATGAAGGCGGGGGGCAAGCCGCGACCCCTTTGCCGTCCCTATAATCAGGGCATAAAAAAGGGCCACAGAGCCCGTAGCAGGCCAGCGCCGACCCGGCACGCCCGAAGCGCTGCGCACGCCACAATGGAGACAGAGGAAAATGCTGATGGAGGTTAGCCAGAACCAGGCGGCCGCACACCTGTTCGCGCAGGCGACGGTGTCGCTGTCGGAGTTCAGCACATTGCTGGGCAATATCTACCAGGGCCCGATGGAGCAGGTGCCCTGGGGCAAGGCACTGGAACAGATCCGCCGCCAGCTCAACGCCAACTATTGCACCCTGATCCTGCGCTCGCCGGCCACGGACCGGCCCGGGCTGATGATCAATGCGTCCGAGCATGGCTCGACCCTGCCGGGCGAGACCTCCTACAACAACTACTACTACGCGCTCGACCCGTTCATCGGCCTGCCGTCGGACCGGGTGGTGACCATCGATGAGCATCTCGGACCCGGCGCCTGGTGCCAGAGCGAGCTCTACCAGCAGTTCCTCAAGGACATCGGCATCCGCTACATCCTTGGCGCGGACCTGCGTACCGATGACGGCGTCGAATGCCGCTTCCGCGTGTGCCGCGAGCATGACGGCCGCGACTTCTCCGCCGCGGACAAGGCGCTGTGCACCGCGCTGCTGCCGCACCTGAAGCGCGCGGTGGACCTGCACTCGCGCATCGACGTGGTTGAATCCGAGCGCACCGTCTATGCCAGCGCCATCGACCGCATGCTGGTCGGGATGGTGATCCTGGACGAGTCCGGCACCATCATCAAGACCAATGCGGCCGCCGATGAAATCCTGGGCGCCAAGGATGGCATCCGTGTCGCCAAAGGCAGCCTGGACGTGGAATACGGCCAGGAGAACCGCAAGTTCCAGCGCCTGCTGCGCCAGGCCATGATGGGCCACCTCGGCACCACGCCGGCGCTGATGGAAGCGATGTCGATCACGCGCCCGTCCGGCAGCGCCAGGCTGGGCGTGCTGATCCGCACCATCCCGCTCAGCGAGTGGTCCGAGGACAACCGCAAGCGCCCCGCCTGCGTGGTGTTCATCCGCGACCCCGAGCGGCGCTCGCAGGCCTCGCACGAGGTGGTGCGCCAGCTGTTCGACTTCACCCCGGCGGAGACGCAGCTGGCGCTGCAGCTGGCCAACGGGCTCACGCTCGATGAGGCCGCGGACGAGCTCGGCATCAGCAAGAACACGGCGCGCGCGCACCTGCGCGCGATTTTCTCCAAGACCGGCGTGACCCGGCAGGCCACGCTGGTGCGCATGCTGCTGAGCAGCGTGATTTCTCTCGGCTAAGCCACGTAACGCACGTCAGGGCTTTGCGCTGAGCACCAGCGCAAAGCCTTCCGGCGTTTCCAGCACTGCGCGCGTCTCATGCGGCCCCTGCGCCGCGGGCAGCGTTACGCTGGCGCCGGCACCCACCAGCCGCGCCATCGCCGCGGCGATATCGTCAGCCTCATCCACCTTGAAGGCCAGCGCGGGCTGGTCCACCAGGCGTTCCTCGCCGGCCACCAGCGCCAGCGTCAGCGCGCCCGCGTCGAGCGCGCAATAGCGGTTTCCGTCGCGAAACTTCACCGGTAGTCCGAGTCCTTCCGTGAAGAACGGCAGCGCGGTGTCGATGTCCGCGACGGGGTAAAGCAGCAGCCTGGCTTGCATGATGTCCTGATCCTCCTGGTGAAAGCGGGCGTGATGCCCGTGGCCAATGATAGGGATGCTCCATGTCCTGTTCATAATCCAATCAGACGATGTTGCAACGCCTTGCGCCGACCACACTGCGATCACACAGGCCGTTTCGGGCCGGTGGCGCGGCAACGGGCGGCGCCCCGGCGGCGGTCCTGAACCATCAATGCCAGACAAGGGGACTGCAATGCGTTTTTCACTGATCTATGAAGCCCAGACCGTCGATGCCTCGCGTGCCGGCGACCACAAGGTGTTCGATGAAATCATGGAACAGGTGGTGCTGGCCGAGGACATGGGCTTTGACGTGGTCTGGGCGGTCGAACACACCGCACTGACCAACTATGCGCACATGAGCGCGCCGGAAACCTTCCTGGCCTTCGTCGCCGGGCGCACGCAGCGCATCGGCATCGGCCACGGCGTGGTGTGCCTGCCGCCGGCGATGAACCATCCGGTCAAGGTGGCCGAGCGCATCGCCACGCTGGACATCCTGTCCGGCGGCCGCGTGCACTTCGGCGTGGGCAAGGGCGGCACCCAGCAGGAGGCCGGCACCTTCGGCTACGACCTGAACAGCCTGCACCCGATGATCGACGAGTCGATGTACCTGATCCCGAAGATCATGACGCAGGACGAGATCGAGCATGACGGCGAGTTCATCAAGATCCCGCGCCGCCCGATCCACCCCAAGCCGCGCCAGGACCCGCACCCGCTGATGTACCTGGCCTGCACCAATGCCGACACGCTGCAGCGCGCCGGCGCGCGCGGCATGGGCGCGCTGGTGCTCGGCTTCGGCGGCCCCGAGGATGTCGCCAAGAAGAACGAGATCTACCGCGCTGCGTGGGAGACCCGCAAGCCTGAGGACCAGGTGGGCTTCCGCCCGCACCAGCACCTGGCCGCGCTGTGCCCGACCATCGTGCTGGACGACGGCGTGGCCGCGCGCAAGATCGGCATCAAGGGCCAGCGCTACTTCATGGAGTCGCTGTCGTACTGGTATGCGGGCGGCGAGCGGCCCGATCCTTCGAAGTGGGACGACGAGCATGTCACCGCCACGGACGCGCAGGGCAAGGCCGTCATCAACACGAACTTCGCTTCCGAGAAGGTTTCGGTGGATTTCAGCGACCCGGCGATGATGATGCTCAACCCGAACCATGCCTACGGCACGGTGGAGGACTGCATCGGCTACGTGCAGCGCCTGATCGATTCCGGCGCCGACGAGATCCTGTTCATCTGCCAGATGGGCACGGTGCCGCAGTGGGCGCAGCTGGAAACCATCCGCAATATCGGCGAGCACGTGATCCCGCACTTCCGCAAGCAGGGACGGAAGCTGCGCGCGCTGGCTTGATCGGCGCTATGCAAGCCTGCGGGTTTGCTCCCCTCTCCCGCTTGCGGGAGAGGGGCAGGGGGAGAGGGCCAGCACATCCACGAAGTCCCACTCACCAAATCGCGACATAGCTAGTCCCAATAGACGATGGCACCCGGCCCCACCGGTGCAAACATCAAGGCCAGCTACAAGACCAAGCAACAAGGAGACCGCGGTGCATCACGACAACAATTCCAAGGAACTGGCGGCACGGCTGATCGCGCGTGCCGAGCAGATGATTCCGGTGCTGGCCGAGCGCGCCGCGCAGGCCGAGGCCGAAGCGCGCATTCCCGCCGAGACCATCGCCGACATGCAGGCCGCGGGCTTCTTCAAGGTGCTGCAGCCCCGCCGCCACGGCGGCTACGAACTCGATCCGCAGACCTTCTTCCGCATCCAGATGGCGCTGGCCAAGGGCTGCATGTCCACCGCCTGGGTCTATGGCGTGGTCGGCGTGCACAACTGGCAGCTGGCGCTGTTCGACGAGCGCGCGCAGCAGGAAGTGTGGGGCAGCAACCCTGCCACGCTGATCGCCTCGACCTATATGCCGGTGGGCAAGGTCACGCCGGTCGAAGGCGGCTATCGCTTCTCCGGCCACTGGAAGTTCTCCAGCGGCAGCGAACTGTGTGACTGGATCTTCCTGGGCGGGCTGGTGCCGCCGGCAGAGCCAGGCGGCGCCTATGACTACCGCACCTTCCTGCTGCCGCGTTCCGACTACAAGATCGTGCGCAACTGGGATGTGCTGGGCCTGCGCGCGACCGGCAGCCACGACATCGTGGTCGACGACGTGTTCGTGCCCGAGTACCGCACCCACCGCGCCGTCGATGGCGCCATGGGCACCAGCCCGGGTCTGGCCGTCAATGACGTTCCGCTGTACCGGCTGCCGTTCGCGCAGATCTTCGTGCGCGCGGTGTGCACCGCCTGCATCGGCGCGCTGGAAGGCTCGCTCGATGACTTTGTCGCCTATGCCGACGGCCGCGTCAGCAGCAACGGTGGCGGCAAGACCGCGGAAGACGGCGGCGCGCAGATGGCTTGCGCCAACGCGCAGGTCGCCATCGACGAGATGCGGACCATCCTTGAGCGCAATTTCGACGAGCTGCTGGCCGTTGCGCGTGAAGGCGGCCAGGTGCAGACCCCGCGCCGCCTGCATTTCCGCTACCAGTCCGCGCAAGTGGCCGAGCGCTGCGCGCAGCTGGCCAACGGCCTGCTGCGCTATGCCGGCGGCAACGGCATCTACCGCAGCAACCCGATGGTGCGCCGCTTCCTCGACCTGCATGCGGCCCGCGCCCACTACGCCAACAACCTGGACCGCTTCGGCCAGAACCTGGGCGGCGTGATGATGGGCCGCGCCAACACTGACTTCTTCATCTGAGCCGCGCGCCGGCACGGAGACCCAATATGAGCCAGAGCAGAGCGCGCATGCAGCCCAGCGAGTTCGACGTGGTGGTGGTCGGCTCGGGCGCCGGCGGCATGCTGGCCGCCTGCCGCGCCGCGGACCGCGGACTGTCGGTGGTGGTGCTGGAAAAGAGCAGCCAGTACGGCGGCACCTCGGCGGTGTCCGGCGGCGGCATCTGGATTCCGCTCAACCACCATATCGCGCCGGCGGGCGGGCGCGACGACTACGCCACGGCGCTGGAATACATCCTGGCGTGCGCCGGCGAGCACGGCGATCCGCAGCGCGTGCGCGCCTATCTTGAGCAGGCGCCCCGCATGCTCCAGTACCTGGAGCAGCAGGCCGGCGTGCGCTACTACACGCTGCCGCGCTACGCGGACTACTTCCAGAAGGTTCCGGGCGCGATGCCGGGCTACCGCGCGCTCGACCCGATGCCGTTCGACGGCGCGCAGCTGGGCGAGGAATTCGCGCGGCTGCGGCCGCCGTCGCCGGGCACGCTGGTGGGCGGGCGCGTGGCCGTGACCTCGGCCGAGGCGCATGCGCTGCTGTGCCGCACGCCCGGCTGGCTGGGCCTGGCGGTGCGCCAGTTTGCCCGCTACTGGCTGGACCTGGGCTGGCGCCGCAAGACCCGGCGCGACCGCCGGCTCACGCTCGGCAACAGCCTGGTCGGCGGCCTGCGGCGGGCCATGATGGACCGCGCGATTCCGCTGTGGCTCGACACCGCGCTGCAGGACCTGATCGTAGAAGACGGCACCGTCCGCGGCGTGCGCGCGGTGCAGGACGGGCGCGTGGTGGAGATCCGCGCGCTGCGCGGCGTGATCCTGGCCGCCGGCGGCTTCGAGCGCAACCAGGCCATGCGCGAACAGTACCTGCCGCAACCGACCCAGGCCGCCTGGAGCGCGACCCCGCCCAACAACACCGGCGACGGCATCCGCGCCGCCCAGGCCGCCGGTGCCGGCGTCGCGCTGATGTCCCACGTCTGGGGCGCACCCACCGTGCATGTGCAGGGCGAGGAAAAGCAGCGCGCGCTCTTTATCGAGCGCGCCATGCCCGGCTGCCTGGTGGTGAACGGGCAGGGCCGGCGCTTCGTCAACGAGGCCGCGCCGTATTCCGAGTTCGTTCCCGCCATGTACCGCGACCACGAGAAGACCGGCAGCAGCGTGCCGGCATGGATGGTGTTCGACGCCACCTTCCGCCACAAATATCCGTGCGGGCCGATCCTGCCCGGCTCGGTCATGCCGGACCGCAGCATTCCGGCAAGCCTCGCCGGCATCCTGGTGCGCGCCGACTCGCTGGCGCAGCTGGCGCAGCGGATCGGTGTCGATGCCGGCGGCCTGGCCGACAGCGTGGCGCGCATGAACCACTTTGCGGCCACCGGCGTGGACGAGGAGTTCGGCAAGGGCGACAACCTGTTCGATACCTACTACAGCGACCCGGCAGTGCGGCCCAACCCGTGCCTGGCGCCGATCGGCAAGGCGCCGTTCTACGCCGTGCGCATCGATGCCGGCGATATCGGCACCAAGGGCGGCCTGGTGACGGACGCCGGCGCGCGCGTGCTGCGCGACGACGGCTCCGCCATCGCCGGACTGTTCGCCATCGGCAATACCAGTGCCTCGATGATGGGCACCAGCTATCCCGGCGCGGGCTCCACCCTGGGCCCGGCCATGACCTTCGGCTTTATCGCTGCCGACGTGCTCTCGCAGAACGCGCGCCAGCCTGCCGCCGCGCCCCATGCTCAAACCGTACAGGAGGCCTTATGAGCGCCAGTCAAGACAAACGCGCCGAACCCAGCACCGCGCTGCGCGACGACATGTTGATGGCGATGCGCCGCATGGCGCGCTCGGTGGCGGTGATCAGCTGCCGCCATGGCGAGCGCCGCTATTCGATGTCCGTGACCGCGGTCGATTCGCTGTCCGCGGACCCGCCTTCGCTGCTGATCTGCATCAACCGCAATTCTTCGATCTACCCGCCGCTGGATGCCGGCGCGGACTTCTGCATCAACCTGCTGGCAGCCGACCACCGCGATATTGCGGTGGATTGCAGCGGACGCCTCAAGGGGGAAGAGCGCTTCACCAGTGGCGAGTGGGAGGACGACCTGCTCGGCGTGCCGTGCCTGCGCGATGCCCAGGCGAACCTGGTGTGCCAGCAGGATGGCCGCTTCGACTACGGCACGCACGCGGTCTTCATCGGACGCCTGCGCGAGGTAAAGCTGGCTGGCGAGGTGTCGCCGCTGGTCTATGTCGATGGTGCCTACACCACGTCCGCGCCGCTTGGCGCACTGTGTTCGGCCTGAGCCGGGAGCGCAAGCCAGCATGTACCCTCCGACCGATTCCGCCACGCCGGTCCACGCGCCGCTGCGCCTCGACGATCCGGACGCCCACCCGTGGCAGGCCGCGTGCGATGCCGTGGTGGTGGGCTTCGGCGCCGCCGGGGCCTGCGCCGCGCTGGAAGCCGCGCATGGCGGCGCGCGCGTGATCGTTGCGGAACGCTTTGAAGGCGGGGGCGCCAGCGCCAGGAGCGGCGGGGTGGTCTACGCCGGCGGCGGCACGCCGTACCAGTCCGCCGCGGGCTATGCCGATACACCGCAGGCGATGGCGGCCTACCTGCGCCAGGAGACCGGCGCGGTCGTCAGCGATGCCACGCTGCAGGCGTTCTGCCAGCGCAGCCGCGAGATGATCGGCTGGCTCGAAGGCCTGGGCGTGCGCTTTGCCGCCACCGTGCCGCCGCGCAAGACCTCTTATCCGGCGCAACCCTACTACCTCTACTACTCCGGCAACGAAGCGGTCGCCGCCTACGCGCAGCACGCCGCGCCCGCGCCGCGTGGTCACCGCGTGAAAGGCCCCGGCATGTCCGGCCGCACGCTGTACGGCGTGCTGCGCGCCGCCGTGCAGGCCCGGCCGGAGGTGACTGTGATGCGCCAGACCGCGGCGCGGCGGCTGATTCTCGACCAGGACGGCGCGGTCGTCGGCATCGAGCTGTGGCAACTGCCGCCGGGCCGCCACCAGAAACGCCACGCCCGCCTGGCGCGCCTGGCCGAGCGCCTGCACAACGCAGCGCCTGCGCTGGCCGACCTGCTGCGCGAGCGCGTGCTGCAACTGGAACTGCGCCATGCACGCCCGGTCGCGGTGCGCACCGGCGCGGTGGTGCTGGCCACCGGCGGCTTTATCTTCAACCGCGCCATGGTGGCGCGCCACGCCGGCAAGTACCTGCAGAACTGGCGCCTTGGCGCGACCGGCTGCGACGGCAGCGGCATCCGCCTCGGCGAGTCGGCGGGCGCGGCCACGCGGCACCTGGAGCGGGTCTCGGCATGGCGCTTCATCAATCCGCCGTTCGACTGGGCGCGCGGCTGCGTGGTCGATGCGCAGGGTGCGCGCATCGGCAACGAGGAAACCTACGGCGCCACCCTTGGCCACGCCATCTGCGAACGGCACGGCGGGCGGGCCTGGCTCATCCTGAACCGCGAACTGGCGCGCGCGGCGCTGCGTGAATGCCTGGGCGGCCGGCTGTGGGCCTTCCAGGCCTTGCCCGCGGCGCTGCTGATGCTGGCCGGAGCGCGGCGCGCCGCCACCCTCGAAGCGCTTGCCGGCAAGCTGGGCATGCCCGGCGCGGCGCTGCGGGCGACCGTCGATGCCTATAGCGCCGCGGCCCGCGGCGAGATCCCCGATCCGGCCGGCAAGTCGGCGCCGATGTGCGCGTCGCTCGAAACCGGGCCGTGGCTTGCCATCGACATCTCGGCCAACAGCCGCGTCTTTCCGTGCCCTGCCATCACGCTGGGCGGATTGTCGGTGGAAGAGTCCAGCGGCCGTGTACTGGCCGCCGCTGGCGGGGCGCCCATTCAAGGGCTCTACGCCGTGGGCCGCACTGCCGTTGGCATCGCATCCAACCATTACGTAAGCGGCCTGTCGCTTGCCGACTGCATCTGGTCGGGGCGCAACGCGGGCCGGCACCTGACACGACAGCCTGCCGGCGACCGGCAGGCACACACCAACGAGGAGACCACCCATGAGCCAACGTACTGAAGGAAAGATCGCCATCGTCACCGGGGCCGCCAGCGGCGTCGGCAAGGAAGACGCGCTGCTGCTGGCGCGCGAGGGCGCGCGCGTGGTGCTGACCGACCTCAACGAGGAAGCGGGCCATGCCCTGGCGCGCGAGATCGGTGAAACCGCGCTGTTCGTGCCGCATGACATCGCCAGCGAAGCCGGCTGGCAGCAGGTGATGGCGCGCACCGAAAAGCAGTTCGGCGCGCCCAGCGTGCTGGTCAACAATGCCGCCATCCTGTTGCTGGGTTCGGTCGAGGACGCCACGCTGGAGCAATGGCAGCGCGTGATGCGCATCAACGCCGACGGCTACTTCCTCGGCTGCAAGTACGGCGTGGCCGCGATGAAGGCGGGCGGCGGCAGCATCGTCAACATGTCGTCGGTGGCGGCGCTGGGCGGCATGGGCGCGTTCTGCGCCTACAGCGCCAGCAAGGGCGCGGTGGCCGCGCTCACGCGCGCGGTGGCGGGGCACTGCAAGCAGAGCGGCTACCGGATCCGCTGCAACTCGATCCACCCGGACGGCATCCTTACGCCGATGACCGCGGCCTTCCTGCCGGGCGGCGCCACGGCCCTGCCGGAGGAGGTGGGCGGCGCCGAGCCGATGCAGCGCATGTGCCATCCGCGCGACGTGGCCAACCTGGTGCTGTTCCTGGCCTCCGACGAATCGCGCTTTGTCAACGGTGCGGAACTGCGCATCGACAACGCGCAGACCATCATGGGCGTGGCCTGACCCCGCCCCAAGCAGAAGAAGGACATCATGGCGCCAGTGCAATTCCACCGGCTGCAGATCGCCGAAGTCGTCACGGAAACGGACCAGGCGCATTCGCTGGTATTCGCGCTGCCGGACGGCCTGCGCGATGCGTTTGCCTACCGTCCCGGGCAGTTCCTGACCCTGCGCGTGCCCGTCGACGGCGTGCCGCTGCAGCGCTGCTATTCGCTGTCGAGCACGCCTGAGGTGGACAACGCGCTGCGCGTGACGATCAAGCGCGTGCAGAGCGGGCGCGTGTCCAACTGGATCTGCGACCATCTGGGCGCGGGCGATACGGTCGAGGTGATGCCGCCCGCCGGGGTGTTCACCCCGCCCGCGCTGCATGGCGATTTCCTGCTGCTGGCCGGCGGCAGCGGCATCACCCCGGTGCTGTCGATCGCCAAGGCGGCGCTGCGCCACGGGCGCGGCGCGGTCACGCTGGTCTATGCCAACCGCGACGAGCGCTCCATCATCTTCCGCGAGACGCTTGCGGAACTGGCACGAAGCCACCCCGGCCGGCTGCGCGTGATCCACTGGTTGGACA
Source organism: Cupriavidus sp. CPT47-8839-RL05A (assembly GCF_058792255.1). Classification (NCBI taxonomy): domain Bacteria; kingdom Pseudomonadati; phylum Pseudomonadota; class Betaproteobacteria; order Burkholderiales; family Burkholderiaceae; genus Cupriavidus; species Cupriavidus sp. CPT47-8839-RL05A. Next base: position 42,194 of record NZ_JBYTEG010000027.1, read on the forward strand.
GTGTGCAGGGGCCGCCCACGCAGCGCCAGATCGAGGAACTGGTGCGGCCGTGGAGCATGGCGCAATGCTTTGTGTGCGGGCCCGGCCCGTTCATGGACGGCGCCCAGGCCGCGCTGCAGGCACTGGGAGTGCCGCGTGGGCAACTGCATGTCGAGCGCTTCGTGTCCTTGCCCGATGTGCCGGCGGCCAAGGCACCGGCAAGCGGGACCGCCAGCGCGGGGGACACCGCCCCGGCATCGCCCGCGATGCGCGGTGCCGCGCTGACCGTGCAGCTCGACGGCGAGACCCACCACGTCGGCGTGGCGCCGGACGAAACCGTGCTCGATGCCCTGCAGCGCGCCGGCGTGGCCGCGCCCAATTCCTGCCGCGCGGGGCTGTGCGGCGCCTGCATGTGCCAGGTGACGCAGGGCGACGTGACGCTCGGCGAGAACCATGTGCTCGACCGCGCCGACCTGGAGGCGGGCTGGACCCTGGCTTGCCAGGCCCGCCCGTCCAGCGCCGAAATCCACCTGAAGTTCCCGGATTGACATGACCCCATCTGACATCATCGACGCCATTGCGGCACCGGCCGGCCTCGACCTCGACCTCGCCGCCGCCAACGACGACACTGCCGCGACCATTCCCGAGCTGGTGCGGCGCGCGGCCAGGCGCCACGGCGAGCGCATCGCCATCCAGGAAGACGGGCTGCGCCTCACCTACGCCGCGCTCGACGCCAGCCGGATACAGGCGGCCCGGGCGCTGATGGCGCTGGGCGTGCAGCCCGGCGACCGGGTTGCCGTCTGGGCGCCGAACTTCTCCGAATGGATCATCGCGGCGCTGGCCACGCACAGCATAGGCGCGGCGCTGGTGCCGCTCAACACGCGCATGAAGGGGGCCGAGGCCGGTGCCGTGCTGGCCGACAGCGGCGCGCGCCTGCTGTTCTGCGTCGACGCTTTCCTCGGCGAAAGCTATCCGCAGATGCTGGCGCCACACCGCCCCGCCACGCTGGAGCGGCTGGTGATCCTGCGCCCCGGGCAGGGCCGGACGCCCGGCCCCGACGAGCTGGCCTGGGAAGCCTTCCTCGCGCTGGCGCCACAGGCGGACATGGCGGCGTTCGCCAGTCGCGAGGCCGGCGTGCGCGGCGACACGCTGATGGACATCATGTTCACCTCGGGCACCACCGGGCGTCCCAAGGGGGTGATGACCGCCCACGCACAGAACCTGCGCGCGATCGACGGCTGGGCAGCCATCACCGGCGTGCGGGCGGGCGACCGCTACCTGATCGTCAATCCGTTCTTCCATACCTTCGGCTACAAGGCCGGCTGGCTTGCCGCGCTGTCGCGCGGCGCCACGGTGCTGCCGCACCTGGTGTTCGACGCCGAAGCGGTGATGACGCGCGTGGAGAACGAGCGCATCACGGTGCTGCCCGGGCCGCCGACGCTCTACCAGACGCTGCTCAACGCACCGCGCCTGCGCGAGTTCGACCTGTCCACGCTGCGCGTGGCGGTGACCGGCGCCTCGGCGATCGCACCCGCGCTGATCCAGCGCATGCGCGACGAACTCGGCTTCGACACCATCATCACCGGCTATGGGCTGACGGAATCGTGCGGCTTCGCCACGCTGACCCGCGCCGGCGACGACGCCGAAACCGTCGCAGGCACATCCGGCCGCGCCATGCCGGGCATCGAGATCCGCTGCATCGATGCGCAGGGGCAGCCGGCCGCCACCGGCCAGCCGGGCGAAGTGCTGGTGCGCGGCTACAACGTGATGCAGGGCTATTTCGGCCTGCCCGACGCCACCGCCGAGGCCATCGACAGCGATGGCTGGCTGCATACCGGCGATGTCGGCACGCTCGATGCGCGCGGCTACCTGCGCATCACCGACCGCATCAAGGACATGTTTATCGTGGGCGGCTTCAACTGCTATCCGGCGGAGGTGGAAAAGCTGCTGGTGGCGCATCCGGCCGTGGCCCAGGTGGCGGTGGTGGGCATGCCGCACGAGCGGCTCGGTGAAGTGGGGCGTGCCTACGTGGTGCTGCGCCACGGCGCGCGCGTGGACGCCGAAACCCTGATCGCCTGGGCGCGCCGGCACATGGCCAACTACAAGGTGCCGCGCGAGGTGCTGTTCGTGACGTCGCTGCCGGTCAGCGCGGCAGGCAAGGTGTTGAAGTACCAGTTGCGCGAAGCCTGATGAACAAGGAACCGATCATGACCGACATTGCCGCCATTGCCGACCGTGTCGCGCGGCTGGAAGCCGCGGAGGCGATCCGCGCGCTCAAGCTGCGCTACCTGCGCGCTTGCGATGACAAGGACCCTGACGCGATGCGCGCCTGCTTCGTGCCGGACAACGCGCATATCCACTATGACCGGATCGGCAGCTTTGCCGGGCGCGAGGCGCTGGTGCAGTGCTTTGCGGAGCTGGCGTGCCGGCCAACGCTGCGGGAGATGCATTTTGCGGGGCAGGCGGATATCCGTGTGCTGAATGACAGCACGGCGCAGGGTAGCTGGGATCTGGCCTACCTGGCGCTGGATGATGCCAGTGGCTCGCGTACGTTCCTGACCGGGCGCTATGCGGATGAGTATGTGCGGGTTGATGGGGCGTGGATGATCCGGTCGACGGTGTTTACGACGGGGTTGTTGTCACAGGGAGGGTAGAAGGCCGCGCTTGTTTTGCTCCCCTCTCCCGCTTGCGGGAGAGGGGAGCGTATGCGAAGGGTGATGGCTAGTCCAACCCTATTCCACAATCGCCGGATGCACCGGCGGAGGCCCGCCCAGTGCCTGCCGGTACGACGGCGGCTGCACCCCCTCGGCATCGACGATGCCATAGGCCAGCGCCGCCTCGGCGCCGATCAGCACGCGACCGGATTTATCCATCAGCGCGGGGTCGCGATACAGCGCATCGATAATCCGCCCGGTGAACTCCGGCGTCTCCGCCACCGGCGCGAAGCCCGCGTACTTGTCCGGATGCTTCTCCCATACCCGCAGCGTGCGCGCCGTGCGCAGTGGCCCCATCCACAGCGACACCGCCGCGACGCCGTAGGGCCGCAGGTCGACCGCCATGTCATGCGCGAACTTGTCGATGCCCGCCTTCTGCGCCCCATAGGCCGGACCGTGCATATAGCAGTTGGCGCCAAATGACGAGGTGAACACGATCAGCCCGCGGCCCTGCGCTGCCATGACGGGCGCGGCATGCCAGCTGGCGACGTAGCCTGAGCGCAGGCCCACGTCGAGAATCCCGGCCATCTCCAGCGGCTTCTGCCAGAACGGCCCCGGCATGATGAGCTCGTCGTGCAGGAAGGTCGCATTGTTGACCAGGATGTCGATCCGACCAGATTCCTCTCGCACCCGCGCGAACAGACGCGCCACTTGCGCATCGTCGCGATGATCGCAAGCGACCGCGATGCCGCGCCCGCCCAGCGCATCGATCTCGCGCGCCGTGGCGTGGATGGTGCCGGGCAGCGGCGCGCTGCCTTCCTGCTCGGTGCGTCCGGTCACGTACACCGTAGCGCCCGCCGCACCGAGCGCCAGCGCGATGCCCTTGCCGGCACCGCGCGAGCCGCCCGTGACGACGGCGACGATGGCCTGTTCCGCCTGCTTCATGTGTGTCTCCTGTGTCATTGATGTCATTGAAGCTTGGGGCGGGCGCGGCGTCGCTACATCCTTCGTTCGGACTAAGCGGTATCCGGTCCGGATACTCCACGCGGACGATGGCCCCCGGCGCGGCAAGGCCGACGATAGTCCCCATCCCAACGACTGTCCGCGCTGCATATCGCGGCGCTGGCGGTCACAACAAGGAGTGAGACTGGCCATGTCTGAACTGGAGTGCAAGGAAGCCATCCATGCCCTGACCTGCCGCTATGCGCAGGCGGTGGACCGGCGCGATTTCCCGAAACTGGCGGCGCTGTTCACGGCGGATGCATGGCTGAGCGGGCCGGGCTTCCGCATGGAGGGAGCGCAGGCGATTGCTGACGGCATGGCATCGCTCGGCCAGTACAGCGCCACGCAGCATCACGTGCACCAGCAACTGGTCGACGTCGATGGCGATACCGCGACCGGCGAAACCTATTGCGTGGCCAACCACCTGTACGAACAGGACGGCGTGCCGCGCAAGCTGGACTGGGGCATCCGCTACCAGGACCGCTTCGTGCGGCGCGGCGGCCAGTGGCGCATTGCCGCGCGCGAGCTGGTGGTGGACTGGACGCAGGACCTGCCGCTGCGGGGGGCATGATGACGACGACCCGTGTACTGGAAGGCAAGACCGCCCTCGTCACCGGCGGCGCCGGCGGCATCGGTGCGGCCAGCGCGCTGGCGCTGCTGCGCGACGGCGCGACGGTGGTCCTCATGGGGCGGCGGCGCGAAGCGCTGGAAGCGGCACGGCGCAGCCTGTGCGCGCAGGTGGCCCGCGCCACCGTGGCAATCAGCGTCGGCGACGCTTGCCGCGAGGATGACGTCCAGGCCGCGCTGCAGCAGGCCTGGGAGCTGCAGCAGCGCCTCGATATCGTGGTCGCGACCGTTGGCGGGGGCGGTTTCCGTCCGCTGCTGATGCATGACGCGGCCTCGCTGATGGCGGAGCTGGAGCTGAACATCGCCAGCGCATTCCTGGCGGTGCGCCACGCGTCGCCGCTGATGGCACCGCATGGCGGCGCCATCGTCTGCATCTCGTCGAACGCGGCGCGCATGACCTGCCGCTGGCTGTCGGCGTACTGCGCCGCCAAGGCGGGGCTGGAAGCGTTCGTGCGCGCCGCGGCCGAGGAGCTGGCGGGATGCGGCATCCGCGTCAATGCGGTGCGGCCGGGACTCACCCGCTCCGGCGCGACCGGGCCGATGTTCGACAACCCGGCCATCCTCGACAAGTTCGTCGCGCAGATGCCGCTGGGCCGCGCCGGCGAACCGGACGACATTGCCAGCGCGGTGCGCTACCTGGCAGGACCGGAATCGGGCTGGGTGACCGGACAGAGCATCGCCGTGGACGGCGGCAGCGAACTGCGCGGCAATCCCATCCTCGATGAAACCGTGGCTGCGGTGTATGGCGAAGCCGCGCTGCAGGCCGTGCTGGCCGGCAGGATTCCCGAAGCCGGCTGAAGCCGGCAACCCAAGGAGATAAGCAATGAATCAAGTCAGGGACAAGGTTGCGCTGGTCACCGGCGCGGCCAGCGGGGTAGGGCGCGCCGATGCGCTGCTGCTGGCGGCCGAAGGCGCGCGCGTGGTCATCAGCGATGTCAACCAGGAGGGCGGGCAGGCACTGGCCCGCGAGATCGGGGATGCGGCCATGTTCGTGCGCCACGACATTGCCAGCGAGGAGGACTGGCGCAAGGCCATGGCCGCCACGCAGGACCGCTTCGGCCGGCTCGACGTGCTGGTCAACAACGCGGCCATCTGTCCGCTCGGGTCGATCGAGGAAACCTCGCTCGACAGCTGGCGGCAGGTCATGCGGGTCAATGCCGACGGCTATTTCCTGGGCTGCAGGTTCGGTGTGCAGGCGATGAAGGGCAACCCCGCCGGGGGCTCCATCGTGGTGATGTCGTCGGTGGCGGCGCTGGGCGGGCTGCCGATGATGTGCGCGTACAGCGGCGCCAAGGGCGCCGTTACCGCGCTGACGCGCAGCGTGGCCGTGCACTGCAAGCAGAATGGCTACCGGATCCGTTGCAACTCGATCCATCCCGATGGCGTCTGGACGCCGATGACGCAGGCGCTGGTGCCGGACCTGGATCCGGCCACGCTTGGTATCGGTACGGACCCGATGGCACGCATGTGCCAGCCGGAGGATGTGGCCAACCTGGTCCTGTTCCTGGCTTCGGACGCGTCGCGCTTTATCAATGGCGCGGAATTGCGCATCGATAACGCGCAGTTGATCTCGGGGCTGTAAGGCCCGCTGCGGGGGCCCGCGCAAGCAGGCCCCCCCCCCCCCCCCCCCCCCCCCCCCCCCCCCCCCCCCCCCCCCGCCAGGCTAGCTGTACTGCGTCACGATCTCGCCGACCGTGCGCAGGATGTCGCGGCGGCGATAGCCGAGCAGGGCGGTCTCGGCCGCATCCGGCTCGTAGTAGAGCGTGTTGCCCCGGCCGAAGCAGATGGCCGAGTCCGGCAGCAACGGATGCTCCTGGTCGATGACAGGCGGCACCGGGCGGCCAGCGTCGCGGAAGAAGGCACCGAAATAGTCCTGGAACGACAGGTTCTCGTCACCTACCAGGTAAGCCTTGCCGTTTTCACCGCGCAGCAGGGCGCCTTCGATCGCTTCCGAGAGCGAAGTGGCCGAGATGAAGTTGACGCCGCCGGGCGGCGCGAAATCCGGCATCGGCGCAAAGTTGCCGCGGGCGTAGTCGGTATAGGCCTTGAACATCGGGACCATCAGGCCCGGCACCGTGCCCACGACGAACGGCGCGTTCACGCTGCTCACGCGGAAGGCATCGGTGGCCAGCGCGCGCACGCCTTCGTCGGCCAGCTTGCGCGAGCGGATATAGGCGTTGTCCTCGGCCAGCTGCGGCTGCGCCTGCGGGTAGAAGCTGCCGACGTAGACGGCGACCCGGATCCCGGCAGCGCGCGCCGCGCGCAGGAAACGCGGCACGCCCTCGATGTTGGCGCGCTCCCAGTGCGCGGCTTCGTCGCCGCCGGGCGGCACGTGGCGCACATCGTTGCCGGCGGCGAAGACCAGCGCGTCGAAGGTGCCGAGCTGCGCGGCCGGCACGTCGTTGGCGATGTAGTCGCAGCGCAGGAAGTCCAGCCCGCCCAGCGCCGTGCCGGGCGCGGGGCGGTTGCGCCCCGCGATGGTGACCTCGTGCCCGCAGCTGCGCAGGTGCAGGGCCGCGTGGCCGCCGATCATGCCAGTGCCGCCGACGATCAGTATCTTCATGCTTGTCTCCTTGGTGGGGTGGTGTGGCCGCGGTGCGCGGCCATCAGAGGTTCATGCCGTTGCCGCCGATGACCGGCATGTTGGTCCACGCGCCCTTGGGGTCGCGATACCAGCCGGCCGCGGCCAGCGCGCCGCCATTGACATGTAGCGCCGTGCCGGTGATCCAGGCCGCGCGCGCGCTGGCCAGGAACAGGATGCCGTCGGCAATGTCGCGCGGCGTGCCGAAGCGGCCCAGCGGAATCCAGCGCGGGATATGGTGCTGGTGTTCCGCAGCGACCATCTGCGACACCGGAACCTGCGGCGTTTCGGTGGTCTCGGGGGCGATCAGGTTGACGCGGATGCCCGCCGGCGCCAGCTCCAGCGCCAGGCTCTGCGTGAAGCCGGTGATGGCGGCCTTGAAGGCGCCGTAGACGCTGCAGTACGGAATGCCGCGGAAGGCCTCGATCGACGACACCGTGACGATGCTGCCGGCGGCACTGCGCCGCAGCAGCGGCAGCATGGCGCGCGTGACGGTGAAGACGTGGCCGAGGTTGGCGGCGTAGAGGCTGGCGATCTCGTCGTCGGCATAGTGCTCGAACGGCTTGGCGATGCGCAGGAAATCGCCGACGTTGTTGACCAGCACGTCCAGCACCCCGAAACGCTGTTCGACCTGCGCAGCCAGTTCGCGCACGGTGCCGGCATCGGTGGCATCGCCCTGTACTACCAGCACTTCCGCGCCGGTCTTGCCCAGCAGCGCCCGGGCCTGCTCGGCGCGCTGTGCGTCGATCTCGATCAGCGCCACGCGCGCACCCTGTTCCAGGAAGGCTTGCGCGGTGGCGAGCCCGATGCCGGCGCCGCCGCCGGTGACCAGCACGGTCTTGTCGGTGAAATCCATCTGAGTCGTTCTCCTTCGGTTGCACTGTGGTGTGCGGCCATTTGATCGGCGGCAGGCGGGACCGGCATCGTCCGATTGCAGGTCAGGGAAAACACTTAGATGGCGCAAACCAGGGCGAACAAGGGCGCCGCGCGCCGGACATCGGCAGGCAGCCTCCCTATAATCTGCGCTGCCCAGGTGCCGCAGAGCACCGGCCAGTCCCCGCATGGGGTGTGGAAACAGGAGACAGACAATGTTGATGGCGACCGTTGAGGCGCAAGGGGTGGCGTCGCCCTGGTTTGCGCAGTCCGGACTGAGCCTGCCGCAATTCAGCGCGCTGCTGGCGGCGGTCTACGAAGGGCCGATGGAACCCGTGCCCTGGGGCCGCGCGCTGGAAATGCTGCGCAAGCAACTTGGTGCCAGCTATGTGAGCTTCATCCTGCGCTCGCCCGCGAGCGACCGCAGTGGCATCGCGGTGCACGCGTCGCAGCACGGCACTTCGCTGGAGGCCGAGGCGTCGTACAACACCTACTACTACGCCATCGATCCCTTTATCAACCTGCCCACCGACCGGGCCGTGACGGTCGACGAAGCGATGGGCGCCGGCAACTGGTGCCGCAGCGAGATCTACCGTCAGTTCCTGCAGCCGCTTGGCGTGCGCTACCTGCTGGGCGCCGATATCCGCACCGAAGACGGGGTCGAGTGCCGGCTGCGCGTCTGCCGCCAGCACGACGCGCAGGACTTCTCCGAGGTGGACAAGGCGGCGTGCGCCACCATCCTGCCGCACCTGAGGCGCGCGGTCCGGCTGCATTCCAGGCTGGATGTGGTCGAATCGGAACGCAGCCTCTATGCGGGCGCGATCGACCGCATGCTGGTGGGCATGGTCATCCTCGACGCAGCCGGCGCAATCCTGAAGAAGAATGCGGAAGCCGACGAGATCCTGGCGGAGAACGACGGCATCCGCCTCAATGGGGGCAACTTCGAGATCGCCTACGCACAGGAAAGCCGCAAGTTCCAGTACCTGCTGCGCCGCGCCCAGATGGGGCACCACGGCAGCGCGCCGGCGCTGGCCGAAGCCATGTCGATCACCCGCCCCTCGGGGCGCAGCAAGCTGGGCGTGCTGATCCGCACCATTCCGCTCAGCGAATGGTCCGAAGACCACCGACATCGCCCGGCCTGCGCGGTCTTTATCCGCGATCCGGAGCGCAAGTCGCGCGCCTCGCACGAGGTGGTGCGCAAGCTGTTCGACCTCACGCCCGCCGAAACCGCGCTGGCGCTGGTGCTTGCCGACGGCATGACGCTCGACGAAGCCGCCGAGGCGCTGGGCACCAGCAAGAACACGGCGCGCGCCCACTTGCGCGCGATCTTCTCCAAGACCGGGGTCACGCGGCAGGCCACGCTGGTGCGCATGCTGCTGAGCAGTGTGGTGACGCTCGGCTGAGCGCCAGGGCCTGATCCACGCACGCGTGTTCCAGGGCACGCGTGACTCCCTTGTGGCCCGATGACCGGTCCTCCTAGTCCGAATGGAGGATGAGTCCCGCCATCCGCGCCCCTAGCATGCATCCGACAAGCGGGCGCGGCACACGGATGGCACCTCAGACGGACGCAGCGACGCGTGCTGTCCGCGCTTGGTCCTGTTCCGCGCACGCATCAACCTGTCCGGCCCCGGCCGGCACCTGTACCAGGGAGCGTGGAGCATGGAAAAAGTCATCTATATCGTCTGGCGCGATTCTCAGACCGAGCCGGGGGAGTTCGCGCGCCGGCTGCGCACGACGCTTGCGGACAAGCTATTGGCGCTGGGCGCGCGCGGACTGCAGGTGAACGTGGCCGATGACGCGGTGTTGCCGGCCGCGGGCCTGCGCCAGGCGAATACCCGCCCGCAGATGGAAGGGCTGGTCTCGGTCTGGATGGACAGCGCCATCGACCGCCTGCGGCAGCCGTTCGACCAGGCGATCGCGACCGCCGTGGGCCGCATGGCCGGCTACCTTGTGACGGAGTCCCAGCCCATCCGCAATACACGTTTCCCGGCCGCGCCGGGCGAACGCACGCCCGGCTTCGCGCAGCTTGCCTTCCTTACCCGGCCGCCCCGGCTTACGCCGCAGGCCTGGCTGGACCTCTGGCACAACCACCACACGCCGGTGGCGGTCGAGACCCAGGACAACTTCCTCTACGTGCAGAACGTGGTGGTGCGGCCGCTCACCTACGCCGCGCCGCACTACGACGCCATTGTCGAAGAGGGCTTCCCCGATGCGGCGATGACCGACCCGCAGGCGTTCTTCGACGCGGCCGGCGACGAAGACAAGTTCCAGCGCAACCTGCAGGCCATGATGGAAAGCTGCCAGCGCTTCATCGACTTCGACAAGATCGACGTGATCCCCACCAGCCAGTACCTCGTGCGCCCGGCAGCGGGCTGACGCCAGCGCCGGACCGGCTAGTCCCACTGGACGATGTGCCGGGCTGCAGCGCACGGAAGAATGGTCCCATCAGCCAGCAGTGGCAACGAACCTGAGGAGACCGGCATGTTGGATATCCGTGCGCTTGGCTACATCGTGGTCGAGTCCACCGACCTGGGGCAATGGCGGCACTATGCCGAACAGGTGCTGGGCATGACCTGTTCCGGCGCCCCCGGCGGTGCGCTGTACGTGAAGATGGATGAGCGCGACTACCGCTACCTGGTGGTGCCGGGCGCGCGCGACCGCTACCTGGCATCGGGCTGGGAGCTGGCCGACGAACCGGCCTACCGCCACGCGCTCGACACGCTGCGCCAGGCGAACGTTGAGGTCGTGCACGCCAGCGCCGCGGAACTGGCACAGCGCCGCGTGCAGGCCATGGCCTGGTTTGCCGATCCGTCGGGCAACCGCCATGAGATCTCCTGGGGCATGCGCTCGGACTTCCTGCGCTTTATCTCGCCGGTGGGCGTGCCGCGCTTCATCACGGACCCGATGGGGGCGGGCCATGCGGTGCTGCCCGCGCCGGCCTTCGACGAGACCTATGCCTTCCTGTGCGAGGTGATGGGTTTCGGTTTGTCCGACATCTTCCGCGTGCGCTTTACCAATGACCCGGCCGAACCGGAAAAGCGCATCCACTTCCTGCATTGCGGCAACGCCCGCCACCACAGCCTGGCGATCTTCGAGATGCCGTCGGAAGCGGGCTGCATCCACGTGATGGCCGAGGTTCCGGACATGGCCGAGGTGGGCCGCGCGCTGGACCGCGTGCAGCAGCACGGCGTGAAGCTCTCGGCCACGCTGGGCCAGCACTGCAATGACCGCATGACTTCCTTCTACATGAAGACCCCCGGCGGCTTTGACCTCGAGTTCGGCCACGGCGGCCTGGAGGTGGACTGGAGCCACCACGCCGCCTACGAGGCCACGCGCGTCAGCCTGTGGGGACACGACTTCAGCATCGGATACCGCTAAACACACCATGACCAAGACAATCGACAAGACCATGAGCGCGGCCGACGTGGTCGGCCAGCTCGCCGATGGCATGACCATCGGCATCGGCGGCTGGGGCCCGCGCCGCAAGCCGATGGCGCTGGTGCGCGAGATCCTGCGCTCGCCGCTGAAGGACCTGACCGTGGTCGCCTACGGCGGCCCCGAGGTGGGCATGCTGTGCGCGGCCGGCAAGGTGCGCCGGCTGGTGTTCGGCTTCGTCTCGCTCGACGTGATTCCGCTCGAGCCCTACTTCCGCCAGGCGCGCGAGCGCGGCGTGCTGGAAGTGACGGAGCTGGACGAAGGCATGCTGCAGCTGGGCCTGCGCGCCGCGGCCGCGCGCCTGCCGTTCCTGCCGACGCGCGCCGCGCTGGGCACCGACGTGCTGGACATGAACCCCCAGCTGAAGACGGTGCGTTCGCCCTATGCCGACGGCGAAGTGCTGGTGGCGATGCCGGCGATCGAGCTCGATGCCGCGCTGCTGCACGTGAACGACAGCGATGTGCTCGGCAACACCCGCATCGACGGCCCCGATCCGTTCTTCGATGAATGGTTCGCACGCGCCGCGCACCGCTGCTATGTGAGCTGCGAAACACTGCACCCGCGCCTCGAGGATGAAGACCTGGCGCGCGCGCGCAACAACGCCTTCGAGCGCTCGCTGGTAAGCGGCGTGGTGCACGCACCCGGCGGCGCCCATCCCACTTCCTGTGCGCCGGCCTACGGCTGGGACCTGCCTGCGCTGAAGGCGTACTGCGCCAGCGCCGAGGCCGAGGACGGCTTCCGCACCTGGCGCGACGAGGTGGTGGGCGCGAGCGAAGCGGCCTACCTGGAGCGCATCGGCGGCCTCGGCCATGTGCACGACCTGCCGCTGCCGGTACTTTGAACCCGCCAACCCAAGGAGCGACCGTGAGCGCCACTTATGAATTCACCCGCGCCGAGCTGATGATTGCCGCCGCCGCCCGCGCATGGCGCGACGACGGCGAGGTGCTGGCCACCGGCATCGGCACCGGCCCGCGCATCGCCGCCGGCCTGGCGCGGCTTGCGCACAACCCGGGCCTGCTGCTGACCGACGGCGAGGCCTACCTGGTGGAAACGCCGGTGCCGCTGGGCCCGCGCGAGCCCGGCTACAAGGTGCGCGTCAGCGGCTGGATGGGCTACTCGCGCGTGTTCGACTGCCTGTGGGGCGGGCGCCGCCACGCGCTGGTGATGCCGACGCAGATCGACCGCTTCGGCCAGGCCAATATCTCCTGCCTGGGCGGCACCCATGCGCAGCCCAAGACCCAGCTGCTGGGCGCGCGCGGCTTTCCCGGCAACAGCATCCACCACGCCAACTCCTTCTTCGTGCCGGCGCACAGCACGCGCGCGTTCGTCGCCGGTGAAGTCGACATGGTCTGCAGCGCCGGCTACAACCCGGCCCGCCGGCTGGAGGGCATGCGCAGCTTCGTTGACCTGCGCGTGATTGTCACCGACCTGTGCGTGATGGATTTCAGGGGGGCTGACCATGCCATCCGCGTGCGCTCGCTGCACCCGGGGGCGAGCTTCGACCAGGTACAGGCGGCCACCGGCTTTGCGCTGGCGAACACGCCCGGCGAGGCCCTGCCGGAGACGGCGCCGCCGACACCGGAAGAGCTGCGGCTGATCACCCAGCTTGATCCGCACAACCTGCGCGCGGCCATCGTGCGCGGCAATCCTTCCGGACGCGTGTGAGGCCGACATGACAACGCCAGCTACCGAAGCCATCAGCCTTGGCCCCAATGCCGAGGTGCTCTACCAGGTCGCGGACGGCATTGCCACCGTGACCATGAACCGGCCGCAGTTTCACAACGCGCAGAACTCAAAGATGACCTACGCGCTGGACGAGGCCTACCGGCGCGCCGCCGCGGACGACGCGGTCAAGGTGATCGTGCTGCGCGGCGCCGGCAAGCATTTTTCGGCCGGGCACGACATCGGCACGCCCGGGCGCGACATCAATGAAACTTTCGAGCGCGCCTCGCTCTGGTATGACCATGTCAACAAGCCGGGCGGCGAGTTCCTCTATGCCCGCGAGCAGGAGGTCTACCTGGGCATGTGCCGGCGCTGGCGCGAGCTGCCCAAGCCGACCATCGCCATGGTGCATGGCGCCTGCATCGCCGGCGGGCTGATGCTGGCGTGGGTTTGCGACCTGATCGTGGCGTCGGACGATGCCTTCTTTGCTGATCCGGTGGTGCGCATGGGCATTCCCGGCGTCGAGTACTTCGCCCATCCCTACGAGCTCCATCCGCGCATCGCCAAGGAGTTCCTGTTCCTGGGCGAGCGCATGGGTGCCGAACGCGCCGAGCGCATGGGCATGGTCAACCGCGTGGTGCCGCGCGACGCGCTGGAAGACACCGCCTACGGCATGGCCGCCAAGGTCGCGCAGATGCCGCGGCTGGGCCTGACGCTGACCAAGCAGGCGGTCAACCATGTGGAAGACCTGCAGGGCAAGCGCACCGCGATGGATGCCGTCTTTGCCTGGCACCACTTCGCCCATGCGCACAACGAACTGGTCAGCGGCGACAAGCTCGGCGGCTATGACGCGCGCGCCATGGCCGCTTCGCAACGCACCGGCGAGGACAAGGCATGAGCACCGCGAGCCTGCACACCGTGCTGTGCGACCTGCTGGGCTGCCGCTACCCCATCGTGCAGACGGCGATGGGCTGGGTGGCGGATGCGAAGCTGGTCGCGGCCAGCGGCAATGCCGGGGCCTTCGGCTTCCTGGCCGGCGCCACCATTGCGCCCGGCGAGGTCGAGCGCGAGATCCTGCGCGTGAAGGCGCTCAGCGACCGGCCCTTCGGCATCAACTTCCACATGTTCCAGCCCAACGCGGAAGAAGTGATCGAGATGGCGATCCGCCACCGGCTGCGCGCGGTCAGCTACGGGCGCGGCCCGGACGCGAAGATGATCGGCAAGCTCAAGGCGGCTGGCGTGGTCTGCATGCCGACCGTGGGCGCGGCCAAGCATGCGGCCAAGGCCGTGGAACTGGGCGCGGACGTGGTCACCGTGCAGGGCGGCGAGGGCGGCGGCCATACCGGCGGCACACCGACCACGCTGCTGCTGCCGCAGGTGCTGGACAGCGTGAGCGTGCCGGTGGTGGCCGCCGGCGGCTTCTTCGACGGCCGCGGACTGGCCGCGGCGCTGGCCTACGGCGCGGCCGGCGTGGCCATGGGCACGCGCTTCCTGATGTCGGCCGAATCGCCGGTGCCGGCGCCAACGCTTGAGCGCTACGTCAAGGTGCGCGACCCGGCCAGCATCCGCGTATCGCTGGCCATCGACGGCCTGCCGCAGCGAATGATCGACAACGACCTGCTGCTGGCGCTGGAGAAGGCCGGTCCGCTGCGGCGCACCTGGCTGGCGCTGGCGGCCGCGCGCAAATGGCAGGCACGTACCGGCATGCGCAGCGCGCAGATGCTGGCCACCGCCTGGCGCGCGATGCGCGAGCAGGACTACAGCGCCGCCCAGACCCTGATGGCCGCCAACGCGCCGGTGCTGATCCAGCGCGCGATGGTGGAGGGATGCCCCGATGAAGGCGTGCTGCCCAGCGGCCAGGCGGCAGCGGCGATCCGGGCCATCGAATCCTGCGAGCAGATCGTGGCCGGCATGGCCGCGCAGGCACAGGCGCGCCTTGCGGCGCTGGCTGGCGCCGGACTGGCTGCAGCGGCCTGACCCACAGACAGAGGAAACCATGCAAACGAACAAAAAGACCGGGCCGTTCCGCATCGACACTGCCGACGGCATCGCCGAACTGGTGATCGACCATGCGCCAGTCAATGCGCTCGACTGCGCCGGCTGGCATGCGCTGGCCGCCGCGATCGACCAGCTGGGCACCGATTCCGCCGTGCGCGTGATCGTGCTGCGCGGCGAAGGCCGCGGCTTCTGCGCCGGCGTCGACATCAAGGAGCTGGCCGCGCACCCGCAGCGCATCGTCGATGTCAACGCCGGCAACTACGCCACCTTCCGCGCCGTGCACCGCAATCCCAAGCCGGTCATCGTGGCCGTGCACGGCTTCGTGCTGGGCGGCGGCATCGGCATCTGCGGCGCGGCCGACATCATCGTGGCCGCAGATTGTGCGCGCTTTGGCGTGCCGGAGATCGACCGCGGCGCCATGGGCGGCGGCGCCCACCTGCAGCGCATGTTCGGCGTGCAGAAGGTCAGGGCGATGTACTTCACCGGCGAGATGATCGATGCCGCCGAGGCGTACCGGCTGGGCGCGGTCGAGCGCGTGGTGCCGCGCGCAGAGTTGCGCGAGGCCGCCATGACGCTGGCCCGCCAGATCGCCGCCAAGAGCCCGGCCATGCTGCAGCTGGCCAAGGAAGCGCTCAACGGCGTGGAAGACGGCAACCTGGAGGACAAATACCGCTGGGAACAGGGCTTCACGCTGCAGGCCTACATGAGCGCCGATTCCGGCGAGGCGCGCGCCGCCTTTGTCGAAGGCCGCGAAGCCCGCTTTGCGCAGGGAGAGCGCGATGCAGCTTGAATACACCGACGCCCAGCGTGCCTTCCGCGCCGAGGTGCGCGACTGGATGGCCGCGCACGTGCCGCGCACGCCGCTGGCGAGCTTCGATACCGAAGCGGGCTTCGCCCAGCACCGCGCGTGGGAGGCCACGCTCAACCAGGGCCACTGGAGCATGGTCACGTGGCCGGCCGAGCTGGGCGGGCGCGGCTGCGACCTGATCGAGTGGCTGATCTTCGAGGAAGAGTACTGGCGTGCCGGCGCGCCGATGCGCGTCAACCAGAACGGCATCTTCCTGCTCGGGCCCACGCTGATGGAATTCGGCACCGAGGCGCAGAAGGCGCGCTTCCTGCCGCGCATGGCCTCGGGCGAGCATGTCTGGGCGCAGGGCTGGTCCGAGCCGAACGCAGGCTCGGACATGGCCGCGATCCGCTGCAGCGCGATCCGGCAGGGCGATGACTATGTGATCAACGGCCAGAAGATCTGGTCGACGCGGGCGGTGTGGGCGGACTGGCTGTTCGGCCTGTTCCGCACTGACCCGGCCTCGACCCGACACCATGGCCTGACCTTCATCCTGATGCC
Source organism: Cupriavidus sp. CPT47-8839-RL05A (assembly GCF_058792255.1). Classification (NCBI taxonomy): domain Bacteria; kingdom Pseudomonadati; phylum Pseudomonadota; class Betaproteobacteria; order Burkholderiales; family Burkholderiaceae; genus Cupriavidus; species Cupriavidus sp. CPT47-8839-RL05A. The sequence continues at coordinate 58,353 of NZ_JBYTEG010000027.1, forward strand.
GCTGGACACGCCCGGCATCACCGTGCGCCCGATCCGCCAGCTCAACGGCCAGACCGGCTTTGCCGAGATCTTCTTCGACGAAGTGCGCGTGCCGGTGGAAAACCGCCTGGCCGCAGAAGGCGCCGGCTGGCAGGTGGCCATGGCCACCGCCGGCTTCGAACGCGGCCTGATGCTGCGCTCGCCGGCGCGCTTCCAGGAAACCGCGCGCGCGCTGGTCAGGCTGTACCAGGCCAACCGCGAGGCGGCGGACCGCGACCCGTCGCTGCGCGAGGCGGTGCTGCGCGCCTGGATGGACGCCGAGGCCTACACGCTGTCCACCTACGCCACCGCGAGCCGCCTGGTGCGCGGCGGCCATATCGGCGCGGAGTCGAGCACGAACAAGGTGTTCTGGTCCGAGCTGGACATCCATATGCACGATACCGCGCTGGCCATCCTGGGGCAGTCGGCAGAGGTCGCGCCCGACGGCCAGCCGCCGGGTTCGCTCGGCCACTGGCTGGACGGCTTCCTGTTCTCGCAGGCCGGGCCGATCTATGCCGGCACCAACGAGATCCAGCGCAATATCGTCGCCGAGCGCCTGCTCGGCATGCCGCGCGCATGACGGCACCCGGGGAAAACACCATGGATTTCGCATTGACCGAAGAGCAGGAGCAGTTTGCCGAGGCGATCCGGCGCTTCCTGATGACCGAGATGACGCCCGAACTGACGCGCGAGCTGTGGGCCACCGAGTCCGGCCGCTCCGACGCGCTGTGGCGCCAGCTTGCCAACCAGGGCCTGACCGCGGTGATGGTGCCGCAGGAGCAGGGCGGACTGGGGCTGGGCGAGGTCGAATGGGCGCCGCTGGCGCAGGCCTGCGGCTACTTTGCGCTGCCCGAGCCTTTGCTGGACACCGCGCTGGTCGCGGCCGGGCTGCTGCGCGATGCGCTCGCGGCGGCGCCGAACGCCTCGGCGCACGAACGCTGCGCCACGCTGCTGGAGCGCATCGCCGCCGGCGATGCCCGCGTGGCGGTGGCGCATCCGCAAGAGCGGCTGGTCGCCGACGCCCATGTCGCCGACGCCATCCTGTGTGCGCACGAAGGCGCCGTGCACCTGCTGCGGCCCGACCAGGCCGTGCTGACGGCGCGCACCGGGCTCGATCCTTCGCGCCGCTTGTTTGAGCTGGCGTGGACGCCGGCCGCGGAGTCCGAACTGATCCCGTCCGGCAGCGGCCTGTGGAACAGCGCGCTGAACCGCGGCGCGCTTGGCGTGGCCGCGCAGCAGCTGGGCCTGACCCAGCGCATGCTGGACCTGGCGATCGATTACAGCGCGCAGCGCAAGCAGTTCGGCAAGGCCATCGGCGCCTACCAGGCGGTCAAGCACCTGCTGGCCGACGTGGCGATCCAGCTCGAGTTCGCCCGGCCGGTGCTGCTGCGCGCCGCCGCCGCGCTGGCGCACGGCCTGCCCGATGCGGGCCTGCATGTCTCGCACGCCCGCGTGGCCGCCGCGCGCTGCGCGTGGAGCGCGGCGCGCCAGGCGATCCAGGTGCATGGCGCAATGGGCTACACCTGGGAGCTGGACCTGCAGATCTTCACCAAGCGGGCCTGGGCCCTGGCGGGAAGCTGGGGCGACCGTGCCTTCCACAAGGCGCGCATGGGCGCGCACATCCTTGACGGCGCGCATGAGATCGGCGCCGGCGCCACCTTCGCCTGAATCCAAAGAGAACCAAGACCATGAAAGACGCCTATATCGTTGATGCCCTGCGCACGCCCACCGGGCGCCGCAAGGGCGGACTGTCGCACATGCACGGCGCCGACCTCGGCGGCTTCGTGCTGGCCGAGCTGGTGCGCCGCAACGGCATTCCCGCCGAGGACTATGACGACGTGGTGTTCGGCTGCGTCGACACCATCGGCCCGCTGGCCGGCAATATCGCCCGCAGCGCGTGGCTGGCGGCCGGCCTGCCGCTGACGGTGCCGGGCGTGACCGTGGACCGCCAGTGCGGCTCGTCGCAGCAGGCGGTGCACTTTGCCGCGCAGGCAGTGATGAGCGGCACGCAGGACGTGGTGATCGCCGGCGGCGTGCAGACCATGACCCAGATCCCGATCTCGTCGGCCATGCTGGCCGGGCAGGCACTGGGCTTTGCCGACCCGTTCTCGGGCAGCAAGGGCTGGCAGGTGCGCTTTGGCGATGTGCCGGTGTCGCAGTTCCATGCCGCGCAGCGCATTGCCGATCACTGGAAGCTGTCGCGCGAGGCCATGGAAGCCTACGCGCTGGCAAGCCACCAGCGCGCCGCCGCGGCCATCGAAGGCGGCCGCTTTGCGCGCGAGATCGTGCCGTGCGAGGGCGTGAAGCATGACGAGACCCCGCGCCCCGATACCACGCTGGCGAAGATGGCTGCGCTGGAACCGCTGATGCCCGGCAGTTCGCTGACCGCGGCCGTGTCCAGCCAGACCGCGGATGCCGCCGCCGCGCTGCTGATCGTCTCGGAAGACGCGCTCAAGCGCTACCAGCTCAAGCCGCGTGCGCGCATCGCGCATATGAGCGTGCTGGGCGACGACCCGCTGTGGATGCTGACCGCACCGATCCCGGCGACCAAACGCGCACTGGAGCGCTGCGGCCTGCGCTTGGCCGATATCGACGTGGTCGAGATCAATGAAGCGTTCGCCTCGGTGGCGATGGCATGGCTGGCCGAGACCGGCTACGCGGCCGAGCGCACCAACCCCAATGGCGGCGCCATCGCACTGGGCCACCCGCTGGGCGCCACCGGGGCGCGCCTGATGACCACGCTGCTGCATGAGCTGGAACGCACCGGCGGCCGCTACGGCCTGCAGACCATGTGCGAAGGCGGTGGCCTGGCCAACGTCACCATCATCGAACGCTTGTAAGGAGACCGCCATGGGAATCTGTGACGCACGCACCGTCATCATCACCGGCGCCGGCGGCGGGCTGGGCCGTGCCTATGCGCTGGCCTTCGCCGCCGAGGGCGCCAATGTGGTCGTCAACGACATCCGGCGCGAGGCGGCCGAGGCCGTCTGCACGGAGATCCGCGCGGCCGGCGGCAGCGCACTGGCCAGCGCTGACGACATCACCCAGCTGGCCACCGCGAAGCGCATCGTCGATGCCGCGGTCGAGGCCTTCGGCGAGGTCCATGTGCTGGTCAACAACGCCGGCATCTGCCGCGACCGCATGTTCGTCAGCCTGACCGAGGCCGACTGGGACGACGTCATGCGCGTGCACCTGCGCGGCCACTTCTGCCTGGCCAACCTGCTCGCCAAACGCTGGCGCGATGCCGCCAAGGCCGGCCGCGCCGTCGACGCGCGCATTATCAACACCAGCTCCGGCGCGGGCCTGCAGGGTTCGGTCGGGCAGTCCAACTACGCCGCCGCCAAGGCCGGCATTGCCGCGCTCACGCTGGTGCAGGCCGCCGAGCTTGGCCGCTATGGCATCACCGCCAATGCGCTGGCACCGGCGGCGCGCACCGGCATGACCGAGGAGGTGTTTGCCGAAATGATGCAGGCGCCGGAAGACGGCTTCGACTACTACGACCCCGCCAATGTCGCGCCGCTGGTGGTGTGGCTGGGCAGCGCCGCGTCCGCGCAGGTCAACGGGCGCATGTTCGAGGCGGCCGGCGGCATGGTCTCGGTGGCCGACGGCTGGCGCACCGGACCCAGGACCGACAAGGGATCGCGCTGGCAGCCGGCCGAACTGGGCGCAGCCGTGGCGGAACTGCTGGCGCAGGCGCAGCCGCCCCACCCGGTCTACGGCAGCTGAGCGCGACGGCCATGGACTTCTCCCTTAGCGTCGAACAGCAGATGGTCCGCGACAGCGCGCGCGACTACCTCGCCGCGTACAGCGATTCGGCGGCGGTGCGGCGCGTGACCGAGGCAGGCCCGGCGCACGACGAGGCCCTGTGGCACGCGGTCGCGGGCGAACTCGGCTGGTGCGGCATCGCGCTGCCCGAAGCCGTGGGCGGCGCCGGCCTGGGTGCGCCCGGGCTGGTGCTGCTGCAGGAACAACTGGGCCAGCGCCTGGCCTGCGTGCCGTTCTGGTCCGCCGTGTGCGTGGCCGCGCCCTGGCTGCAGGCCAGCCTGGGTCCGCGTGGCAGCGCGCAGTGGCTGGAGCGGCTGGCCTGTGGCGAGCTGCGTGCCGCCGCGGTGCTGCCGGACGATGGCGGCTGGCAGTACGACGGCGTCGCCATTGGCGCGCAGGCAAGCGCGGATGGCTTCGTGCTGCGTGGCAGCGCCGCCCAGGTGGCCGATGCCGCCGGCGCCGACTGGCTGCTGGTGCCGGCCCGTCTCGGAGACGGCGTGCCTGCGCTGTTCCTGCTGGAACCGGCAGCACTGGCACAGGATGCGCGATGCATGCTGGCGCCGCTCGATACGCTGGACCGCACGCGGCCGCAGGCCGCGCTGCGGCTGGACGGGCTGCCCGTGCCCGCCAGCGCCTGCCTGGCGCGCGCGGACGCGGCGGCCTTCGGCCTGGCCCAGGCCTGGTGGCACGGCAAGCTGATGCTGGCGGCGGAGCAGCTTGGCGCGGCCCAGCAATGCCTGGACCTGACCGTGGCCTATGCATCGGAACGGATCCAGTTCGGGCGCGCCATCGCCTCGTTCCAGGCGGTCAAGCACCGCTGCGCGCAGATGATGGTGCTGGTCGAGGCGGCGCGCTCGGCGGTGTATGGCGCGGCGCAGGCGTGGGAAACGGGCGAGGTGGCCGATGGCACCGGCATCCGCCTCGACATCGCCGCCGCGTCCGTGGCCGCCGACGATGCCCTGCGCTTCTGCGCGCAGGAGGCCATCCAGTTGCATGGCGGTGTCGGCTTCACCTGGGAATACGACCCCCAGCTCTATTTCAAGCGCGCGCAGGCCGCCAGCCACTGGCTGGGCGGTGCCGGCGCGGCGCTGGCGTATCTCGCAGCAAATGGCCCGCACGCCTGGAGGACAGCATGATAGCGAATCAAGAGGCGGCATTCCGCGCCGAAGTCGCGCAATGGATGGCCGCCAACCTGGCCGGCGAGTTCGCCTGCCTGAAGCACCGCGGCGGCCCCGGCGACGAAGAGGCCTATCCCGAACTGCGCAAGGCGTGGGAGCGCCGGCTGGCCGAAGGCGGCTGGACCGGCCTGGGCTGGCCGCGCGCGCATGGCGGGCGCGAGCTGCCGGTCATGCAGCAGGTGATCTTCCATGAGGAATACGCGCGGGCAGGGGGACCGGGCCGCATGGGCCATATCGGCGAGGGGCTGATCGGCCCGACCCTGGTCGCCTTCGGCACCGACGACCAGAAGGCGCGCCTGCTGCCCGGCATCCTGAACGGCACCACGTTCTGGTGCCAGGGGTATTCGGAGCCTGGCGCGGGCTCGGACCTGGCCAATGTACGCACGCGGGCGGAGCGCGATGCGGCCACCGGCGACTGGCTGGTGAGCGGCCAGAAGGTGTGGACCTCGCTCGCGCACGATTCGGACTGGATCTTCGTGCTGGCGCGCTGCGAGCCCGGCTCGCGCGGCAGCAAGGGCCTGGTTTTCCTGATGCTGCCGCTGGACCAGCCCGGCATCGAGATCCGGCCGATCCGCCAGATGGGCGGCGGCGCCGAATTCAACGAGGTGTTCTTCGACGGCGCGCGTGCCGCCGCCGCCGATGTGCTGGGCGCGCCCGGCGATGGCTGGCGCATCGCCATGGCGCTGCTGGGCTTCGAGCGCGGCATCTCCACGCTGGGCCAGCAGATGCAGTTCACGCATGAACTGGAGTGGGTGGCGCAGGCCGCGCGCGACAACGGCAGCAGCCGCGACGCGCTGGTGCGCCAGCGCATCGCGCGCGCCTGGGCCGGCCTGCGCGTGATGCGGGCCAATGCGCTGCGCATGCTTGCGGGCGCGGCGCAGGCGGGCCAGGACGGCGGCACCGCGCTGCAGCGCGAGGCGCTGATCTACAAGTACTACTGGTCCAACTGGCACCGCGACCTGGGCCAGCTGGCGCTGGACGTGCTGGGCCCGCTGGCCAATGTGCTGGACGCCGGCGACACGCGCCGCACGCGGCTGCAGCAGATGGCGCTGTTCTCGCGCGCCGACACCATCTACGCCGGCACCAACGAAATCCAGCTCAACATCATCGCCGAACGCGGCCTCGGCATGCCGCGCGAAGCACGAGGACAGTCATGACCCTGAACACCGAAATCCCCAGCGCCCCGGCCTATGTGCCTGGCCATCAGTTGCTCGCCGGCAAGAGTGTGCTCATCACCGCCGCGGCGGGCGCCGGCATCGGTTTTGCCGCCGCGCGCCGCTGCGCCGAGGAGGGCTGCCGCGCGCTGATGATCTCCGACGTCCATGAGAAGCGGCTGGCAGACGCGGTCGAGCGCCTGCGCGCGGAAACCGGCCTGCAGGCGATCCATGGCCAGCTTTGCGATGTGTCGGATGAAGCGCAGGTGCGCGCACTTGTGGCCGCCGCCGAAGAAGCCTTGGGCGGCACCGACGTGCTGATCAACAACGCCGGCCTGGGCGGCTCGCGCCGCCTAGTTGATATGGACGATGCCGAGTGGTCGCGCGTGATCGATATTTCCCTCACCGGCACCTTCCGCATGACGCGCGCGATGTTGCCGCACATGCAGGCGCGCCGGCGCGGCGCCATCGTCAACAATGCCTCGGTGCTGGGCTGGCGTGCGCAGAAGGAACAGTCGCATTACGCCGCGGCCAAGGCCGGGGTGATGGCGCTGACGCGCTGCAGCGCGATGGAGGCCGCCGAATTTGGCGTGCGCATCAATGCGGTGGCGCCAAGCATCGCGCTGCACGACTTCCTGAAGAAGTCGGCGCCGGCCGACCTGCTGCGCCAGCTCAGCGAGCGCGAAGCGTTCGGGCGCGCGGCCGAGGTGTGGGAGGTGGCCAATGTGATGGTGTTCCTGGCCAGCGACTATGCCTCGTACATGACGGGCGAGGTGCTGCCGGTGAGCAGCCAGCGGGCTTGAAGGGAAACAGTTGGGACCGGGAACAACGCAGGAACCAGACATGCCAAGAATCTTCCGTTCTGCCGAAGACATCCACGCCGCCGTCGGCCAGCGCCTCGGCGAGAGCGCCTGGACCCAGATCACCCAGGAACAGGTCAACCAGTTCGCCAATGCCACCGGCGACCACCAGTGGCTGCACGTGGACCCGCAGCGCGCCGCGCAGGGCCCATACGGCGCCTGCATCGCGCACGGCTACCTGACGCTGGCGCTGGTCAACCAGTTCCTGCCGGAGCTGGTCACGGTCGAAGGCATGAAGTGGGGCGTCAACTACGGCTGCGACAAGGTGCGCTTCCCGGCGCCGGTGCGCGTGGGCGCGCGCGTGCGCGGGGTGGGGGAACTGGTGCGGGCCGAGACCTTGCAGGGCGGCGTGCAGTCGGTGGTGCGCATGACCGTGGAAATCGAAGGCGGAGACAAGCCGGCCTGCGTGGCCGAGACCATCAGCCGCTATTACTTCTGAACAGGAATCCAGCATGAAAGAAGCAGTCATTGTCGCCGTCGCGCGCACACCGATCGGCAAGGCCTTCCGCGGTGCCTTCAACGACACCGAGGCCCCGGTGCTGGGCGGCCACGTGGTGCGCGCGGTGGTGGAGCGCGCCGGCGTGGATCCGTCCGAGGTGGAAGATGTGCTGATCGGCGCGGCCGCGCAGCAGGGCACCCAGGGCTACAACCTGGGCCGCCTGTGCGCGGTGGCGGCCGGCCTGCCGGACAGCGTGCCCGGCATGACCATGGACCGCATGTGCGGCTCGGGCCTGATGACAATCGCGGCGGGCGCCCGTGCGATCCAGTGCGGCGAGGCCGACATCATCGTCGCCGGCGGCGCGGAATCCATCTCGCTGACGCAGACCAAGCACAAGAACAGCTACCGCGCCCAGTCCGAAGCGGTGCTGGCGCGGCAGCCGGCAGCCTATATGGCAATGATCGAGACCGCCGAGGTGGTGGCGCGCCGCTACGGCATCAGCCGCGCCGAGCAGGACGCCTACGCCTGGCGCAGCCAGCAGCGCACCGCCGAGGCGCAGCGGCGCGGGGCCTTCGATGACGAGATCGTGCCGCTGGAAACGCGCCGCGCGCTGTTCGACAAGGCCGGCACGCTGACCGGCCACGAGACCGTTCGGCTTGCGCACGACGAGTGCAACCGGCCCGATATCACGGCCAGCAGCCTGGAGGCGCTGAAGCCGGTCTGGAGCGGCGGCCAGGCGGTGGCCGCCGGCGAGCACATCACTGCCGGCAATGCCTCGCAGTTGTCGGACGGCGCCGCCGCGGTGCTGCTGATGAGCGCCGACGAGGCCCGCCGGCGCGGCCTGCGCCCGCTGGGCCGCTACCGCGGCATGGCGGTGGCGGGCTGCGCGCCGGACGAGATGGGGATCGGCCCGGTGTTCGCCGTGCCCAGGCTGCTCGCGCGCCATGGCATGACGGCGGCCGACGTGGGCCTGTGGGAGCTGAACGAGGCCTTCGCCTGCCAGGTGCTGTACTGCCAGCAGAAGCTGGGCATCCCGGATGCGCGCCTGAACGTCAACGGCGGCGCGATCTCGATCGGCCATCCGTTCGGCATGTCGGGTGCGCGCATGACCGCGCATGCATTGATTGAAGGCCGGCGCCGCGGCGTGCAGCAGGCGGTGGTGACCATGTGCATCGGCGGCGGCATGGGCGCCGCCGCGCTGTTCGACGTTCTGTAATCACAAGCAGCCCCTGCAGGGACGGCCCGCAACGAGGCCGCCTGCCATCACTCCAACCGGAGGAGACATCATGAAACGACTGATCGGCGTCGCCATGTCGCTGGCCGTGCTGGCCACCGCGGTATGGGCCTTCGCGCCGCGCCCGCTGCCGCCGTTCGCGGCCACGACGCTGCGCCCGGACGGCCTGCAGGTCAACGGCATCGCGCGCGCCGGCGAGCGCCTGGTGGCAGTGGGCGAGCGTGGCCAGATCCTGTTCAGCGATGACCAGGGCCGCAACTGGCGCACGGCCGCCGTGGATCAACCGCAAGGCGCCGCGCTGACCCAGGTGGCCTTTGCCGACAGCCGCCACGGCATGGCGGTCGGGCACAGCGGCTGGATCCTGCGCACCGAAGACGGCGGTGCCCACTGGCAGCAGGTGGCGTTCGAGGCGAGCTCGTCCGATCCGCTGCTGGGTGCCTGGGCCCAGGCGGGCGGCCCGTGGTTCGCGGTCGGCAGCTTTGGCCGCTTCCTGGTCTCGCGCGACCAGGGCAGGCACTGGGAGCCGGCCGCCGACAAGGCCATGCAGGACCGCCACCTCAACGGCATTGCCGGCGACGGGCAGGGACGCCTGATGCTGGTCGGCGAAGCCGGCCTGGTGCTGCGCTCGCCCGACGGCGGCAGCCGCTGGGAGGTGGTGAAGTCCCCCTACGAGGGTTCGCTGTACGGCGTGCAGCCGCTGCGCGACGGCGCCTGGCTGGCCTTCGGCATGCGCGGCAACGCCTTGCGCAGCGATGACTTCGGCGCCACCTGGCAGGCCGCGGACACTGGCCTCAAGACCTCGCTCTTCGGCGGCGTCGAACTGCCCGATGGCCGCATCGTGCTGGCCGGGCAGGGCGGCACGCTGGTGATCTCCGCCGATGGCGGGCGCCACTTCACCGCCTTGCCCGCCGGCAGCCCGCAGACCCTGGCCGCGCTGGTCCCTGCCGGCAAGGACACGCTGGCGCTGGGCGGCAATGGCGGCCTTGCCGGCGTCACGCTCGCCGCCAATCCCCGCTGACCCTGCCTGACCCTGGCTTACCGAATGCGAGAACGATCATGAACCGCCCCCATTCTTCCGGCCGCCTGGGCCGCTTTGTCGATGCCTGCGCCAGCCTGCTGATGCAGCGGCGCCGCCTGCTGCTGGTGCTGTGCCTGGCCGTGACCGTGGCGCTGGGCGTCTCGGCCACGCGGCTGCGGCTCGATCCCGGCTTCAACAAGATGATCCCGCTGCAGCACCCGTACATGCAGGTGTTCACCAAGTACGCGAGCACCTTCTCCGGTGCCAACACGGTGCTGCTGAGCCTGCGCTGGAAGGGCGACGGCGACATCTACAACGCGGCCTTCATGGACAAGCTGCGCCGCGCCACCGATGACGTGTTCTTCATCCCCGGCGTGGACCGTTCGCGCGTGTTCTCGCTGTTCACGCCCAATGTGCGCTACACCGAGGTGACGGAGGCGGGCTTCCGCGGCGACGTGGTGGTGCCGGGACGCTTCTCCGGCGCGCCGGCCGAGCTCGACAAGGTGCGCCGCAACGTGGCGCGCTCTGGCCAGATCGGCCGCCTGGTCAGCAACGACCTGAAGTCCGCGCTGATCCGCGCGGAATTGCGCGAGACCGATCCGGCCACCGGCAAGACCATCGACTACGGCTCGGTCGCACGCCAGCTGGAGAAGATCCGCGGGGAATTCAGCGGCACCGACGTCGAGGTCAATATCGTCGGCTTTGCCAAGCTGGTGGGCGATGTGGAAGAGGGCATCGCCGGCGTGATGGGCTTCTTCGCGCTGGCCTTCGCCGTGACCGCGCTGCTGCTGTGGCTGTACACGCGCTCGCTGCGCATCACGCTGTTGTCGCTGGTGGTGGCGCTGCTGCCCGTGGCCTGGCTGCTGGGCTTGCTGCCGCTGCTGGGCTACGGCATCGATCCGATGTCGATCCTGGTGCCGTTCCTGATCTTTTCGATCGGGGTCTCGCACGCGGTGCAGATGACCAATGCCTGGAAGCAAGAGGTGGTGCAGGGACATGGTGCGCTCGACAGCGCCAGCGCGGCCTTCCGCAAGCTGTTCATCCCCGGCACGGTCGCGCTGCTGACCAACGCGCTCGGGTTCATGGTCATCATGCGCATCGAGATCGACATCGTGCGCGAGCTTGGCATCACCGCCTGCCTGGGCGTGCTGCTGATGATCGTGACCAACAAGGTGTTCCTGCCGATCCTGCTGTCGTACACGCGGCTGGAGCCGTCGGCGCTGGCATCGGCGCAGGCCCGGCGCGCGCACGGAACCGGCGGGCTGTGGCAGAAGTTCGGCGCGCTGGCGCGCCCGGGCCCGGCGCTGGGCGTGTTCGTTGCCGCGCTGGCGTTGCTTGCGGCCGGTGCCATCGATTCGCGCGGCCTCAAGATTGGCGATGTCGGCAGCGGCGCTCCGGAACTGCGCGCGGATTCGCGCTACAACCGCGACAGCGCCAGCATCGTGAGCCAGTACAACATCGGCTCGGATGCGCTGACCGTGGTGGTGGAGCCCACCGGCTTCGACGACGGCTGCCTGCACTACCCGGTGATGAGTGCGGTGGAACGCTTCGAGATGCATATGCGCGGCGTGTCCGGCGTGCAGTCGGTGGTGAGCGTGTCGTCGCTGGCCAAGGTGGTGATCGGCGCCTACAACGAGGGCAACCCGCGCTGGGAGGCGCTGCCGCGCAGCAGCGAGGGCCTGAGCCAGGGCGCCAAGGCCTTTGACCCGGACAACGGCATGAATACCTCGAACTGCCAGGCCATCCAGGTGCTGATCTACACCGCCAACCATGAGGGCGCCACCATCGCCCACATCATCCGCGAGATCCGCCGCTTCACCGCCGCCGACAAGACCCCCAACGTGGCGTTCCGCCTGGGCGGGGGCAATATCGGCGTGATGGCGGCCACCAATGAGGCCGTGGAGGAAGCCGAAGTGACCATGCTGCTGTCGATCTTCGGTGCGATCACGCTGCTGTGCCTGCTGACGTTCCGCTCGTGGCGCGCGGTGCTGTGCATCATCGTGCCGCTGACGCTGGTGTCGGTGCTGTGCAATGCGTTGATGGCGCGGCTTGGCATCGGGCTGAAGGTGTCGACGCTGCCGGTCATCACGCTGGGCGTGGGCGTCGGCGTGGACTACGGCATCTACCTGTATGAGCGCATCCAGCACCAGATCCGCGAGGAAGGGCAGGCCCTGCCGCAGGCCTTTGCCGAGGCCATGCGCCAGCGCGGTTCGGCGGCGCTGTTCACGGCGCTGACGATGTGCATCGGGGTGGGCACCTGGGCCTTTGCCGCGCTCAAGTTCCAGGCCGACATGGGGATCCTGCTGGCCTTCATGTTCCTGGTGAACCTGTTCGGCGCGGTGTCGCTGCTGCCGGCGCTGGCTGCGTGGCTGGGCGTGGAGGAAGAGGAGCGTGCGCGCGTGGCCGCCGGTGGTGCCGGTGGCGCCGCGCGCGGCGAGACGGTGCCGCCGGCGCACGCCCTGAAATCCGACGCGGTGTAAGGCCGATGGCCCGGAGAGACAGCATGCACGATCACCAGGCTTACGCGGCGGCGGCATTCACGCCGGTCCGCATCGGCCCGCTCACGCTGCGCAATCGCATTATCAAGGCCGGCGCCAACGAGGGCATGACGCCGCAGGGCCTGCCGACCGAGGCGCTGGTCAGGCACCACCGCGAGCTTGCCGCGGGCGGCGTGGGCATGACCACGGTCGCGTATGCGGCGGTGGCCGACGACGGCCTGACTTTTTCGCACCAGCTCAGCATGCGCCCGGAGCAGGTTGCGCACCTGCGCGTGCTGACCGATGCCGTGCATCGCGAAGGCGCGGCGGCCTGCCTGCAGATCACCCATGCGGGCTCGTTCACCACCATGCGCCACGGCGGCAGCCGTGCGCCAGGCAGCGCTTCATCCGGACTCAATGCCTTTGGCATGCTGCACGGCGTGTATTTCCAGCGTGCCATGCGCGAGGCGGACATGGCGCGCGTTGCCGGCCAGTTTGCCGCGGCGGCGCGGCTGGCGCGCGAAGCCGGCTTCGACGCGGTGGAAATCCACATGGGCCACGGCTACCTGCTCAACCAGTTCCTGTCGCCGCTGAGCAACCGGCGGCGCGATGCGTTCGGCGGCAGCGTGGAGAACCGCACCCGCTTTCCGGCCGCGGTACTGCGCCAGGTGAAGGACGCGGTCGGCGCCGAGCTGGCGGTCTGCTGCAAGCTGAGCGTCAGCGACGGCGTGCCGGGCGGCAACGAGCCCGCGGATTCCGCCGTGAGCGCGCGTCTGCTGGAGGCGGAAGGCGCCGACCTGCTGACCCTCAGCGGCGGGCGCAACGTCGAGAGCCCGTGGGCGCTGTTCGGCAGCCCCATGCCCACGGCGCAGATGAAGGCCGCCGCGCCGACCGCGGTGGCGCGCTTCGGCATCACCATGCTGGAAAAGCGCACGCCGCGCGCGCTGGCCTTTCGCGAGCTGTACTTCCTGGAGGCGTCGCGCGTGGTGCGGCGGGCGGTGCGCATGCCGCTGGCCTATATCGGCGGCGTCAAGTCGATCGGCAATGTCGCGCAGCTGATGGAAGAGGGCTTCGACTGTGTCGCGCTGGCGCGCGCGCTGATCCATGATCCCGCGCTGGTCGCCAACTGGCGCAGCGGCGCGGTGGCGCATTCGGCCTGTGACAGCTGCAATGGCTGCGTGGCCCGGATCTACGATCCGGCGGGCGTCAGTTGCGTGCATGGCCCGGGCAATGATCCGGCGCTGACCAGGATTGCCGCCGCGCTGCAGTAGTCCGATGAGACGATGAGCCGCCGGCCAGACGCTCTTATCTTGAAGGTCCCACGGGAATTCAAGGAGACAGACGCCATGACCGCTGACGGCAACCAGACTGGCTACAAGGCCGGCTACAAGATCGAATCACGCCCGCTCGAGGCCCGCTACGCGCGCGGCTGGCATTGCCTCGGCCCTGCCGATGGCTACCGCGACGGCGTGCCGCACACGCTGAATATCTTCGGCCGGCGCCTGGCCGCGTTTGCCGACTCGACCGGCGCGATTCGCGTGATTGACGGCTACTGTCCGCACATGGGCGCAGACCTGAGCACCGGCACCGTGCAGGGCGACAACCTGGTCTGCCCGTTCCACGGCTGGCAGTGGGGCGGCGACGGTGGCTGCAAGTCCATTCCCTACTGCAAGCGGGTGCCGCCCAAGGCCCGTGTCGGCGCCTGGGAGACCTGCGAGCAGAACCGCTTGCTCTTCATCTGGCACGATCCCGAAGGCCGCCCGGCACCCCCCGAGGTGGCGATTCCGCGCATCGAGGCCTGCTTCTCGCCGGAGTGGTCGGACTGGGCCATCGACGAGATGGTGATCCAGACCAACTGCCGCGAGCTGGTCGACAACATCTCCGACATGGCGCATTTCGGCACGGTCCATGGCGCGCCGGTGGACTACTTTGCCAACCTGTTCGAAGACCACAAGGCCACGCAGCTGATGATCGGGCGCAGTGCCCGGCTCTCGGGCGATGCACAGCTGACGGCGCTGTCCACGTACTTCGGGCCCGCGTACCACATCACCGAGATGATCGGACAGATGGGCGACCAGCAGATCCACTCGATCCTGCTCAACTGCCATGTGCCGATCGACCTCAACAGCTTCGCGCTGCGCTACGGCGTGCTGGTGAAGAAGATCCCGGGGCTGTCCGAGGAGCAGAACCGTGCCATGGCGCAAGCCTATGTGGAGCAGGCCAAACAGGCCTTCTACGAGGACGTGGCGATCTGGGACAGCAAGATCCGCATCGACAACCCGCTACTGTGCGAAGGCGACGGGCCCATCTACCAGATGCGTGACTGGTACCAGCAGTTCTACACCGACGTGGAGCAGGTGCGGCCGTCCAGCGTGGCACGGCGCATCTTCGAGCTGAACCCGGGCAATATCGAGCCGCCGGCGCTGCGGCATGTGTTCGAGGCCTGATGGCAACCTCCACGGAACCTCGCACCATGAAAACCGTCGTCATTACCGGAGCCGCGTCCGGCATGGGTGCGGCCGTGCGCCAGCGCATGCTCGCCGACGGCTGCCGGGTCATCGGCATCGACCTGCGCGATGCCGACATCGTTGCCGACCTGTCCAGCCAGCAGGGCCGCGCTGCCGCGATCGACGCCGTACTGTCGCGGTCGGGCGGCCGCATCGACCAGCTGGTCTGCTGCGCCGGCCTGGGCCCGCATGTCGAACCCGCCACGCTGGTGGCATCGGTCAACCACTTCGGCGTGGTGGCGCTGCTGGATGGCCTGTTCGAGGCGCTGCGCCAGGGCTCGGATCCGTGCGCCGTGGTGGTGTCGTCCAGTTCGGCCACGCTCCAGTCCTGGGAGGGCAGCCCGCTGCGTGATGCCTACCTTGCCGGCGACGAGCCCGGCGTGCGCGCGATAGTGGCAGCCGCCGCGGCGGCGGAAGGCACCCGGGACCAGGCTGGCTATATTGCCTATGCCAGTTCCAAGCATGCGGTGGCGGCGGCCGCGCGGCAACGCGCCGCCGCGTGGGGCCAGGCCGGCGTGCGCCTCAACGTGGTCGCGCCGGGCGCGGTGGAAACGCCGCTGCTGCAGGCCGGGCTGAAGGATCCGCGCTATGGCGATGCCATCCGCGATTTCCTGCCGCCGTTGGGGAGGCGCGCGCAGCCTGAGGAAGTGGCCGCGCTGATCGCCTTCCTGTGCGGGCCGCAGGCGGCCTACATGCACGGCAATGTGGTGTTCATCGACGGTGGGCTGGATGCAGCGCAGCGGCCGCTGAACTTCTGATCTCCTGGCCAATGGGGCATCCGCCGCGAGCCGCGGCGGATGCCCCATTTTTATTCGATGGCGTTCCGGACCTACGCGACCACGACATCGTCCTGCATCCGGCGCTCGCGTTCGCCGGGATACAGGGTTTCCTTTTCGAGGTAGAAGCAACCGGCGCAGCCCGGGGGCCGGGTTTTTCCATGTAAAAACCCCCAAAAGTTGTCTCCAACTTCTGGGGGGCAGTTCAGGGCGGGGAGGGGGAGCCCGGCCGGGCGCCAAAGGCTGCGCCCGGCCGGGTATCACGATGGGATCAGGTACCCGACCCGCGCGCGGCGTCCGGTGAGAAGAACACCTCGTTGAATTCCGGGCTGTTGTTCAGCGTTGCCATCGGGCCTTCGTTGGTCAGGCGGTCGGCCATGTAGGCACCCGAAATCAGGTCATGGTAGAACACCGTGGTCGGATAGTAGCGGCGCGCATCATAGGCGTATACCGAGGCCTGGAGATTGGTGCGCCACAACTGGCCGCGGCCATCGTAGTTGTCGGCCGCCAGGGCCAGCCAGCTGTCTTCGTCGAGATACAGCACGCGCTTCGCATACTGGTGCCGGAAGCCGGACTTGAGCGTTGCTTCCAGTACCCACACCCGATGCGGTTCATAGCGCATCACGTCCGGATTGGCATGGCCATTCGTGAGCAGTTCCTTGTACTTGACGGAAGTGCTCAGCAGCTTGTAGTTGTGGTACGGGACGAAGATCTCCTTCTTGCCGACGATCTTCCAGTTGTAGCGCTCGCCCGAGCCGTTGAAGAGCCGGTCGTCGTCCACGGTGCGGAAGCCGCCGGGGCCCTGGGGCTGGTCAAAGCCGAATTCCGGCGCCTGGCGCACCCGCCGCGTGCCCGGGTTGTAGATCCACGTGCGGTTGGAGTCAGAACCCTCCTGGTCCCAGACCGCATAGCCCACGATCACCTGGCCGCGGTCGCGCAACGGCAGATCCGTGGAGGTGCGGAAGAAGGAGCGCTCGTTGAGGGCGCTGCGCGGGTCAAACTTGCCATTGTTGCGCGGCGACAGGATGCTGTACGAGACGCGCCCCCACGCGATCGAGCCGTTCGGATACACCACGGCCTGGTCGAACTGAGCCTTCTCGGTGCCGATGGCCGACGAGAAACGCTGGTTCCACAACAGCTCCATCGCGGTTTTCGGAATCGGGTAGGGAACCTGCGGACCCGCTTCCTTCAGGCCGTTGGCATCACTCGTCATGCTGACGGTGGTGGCGTAGGTGCGGATGTCCTTGTAGACCGCGTCCTCGTAGCGGAAATCGCGATGGCTTGGGTACACCGGCATCTTGAAGGTATCGGGATACTTCTTGAACAGCGCCTTCTGCCCGTCGCTGAGCCGCTCGGCATACTGCGCCATGTTCTGCGCGGTGATGACGAACAGCGGCTTCTCATCGGCATACGGGTCCGGGTAGCGTTCGCCGCGCTGGTATTTGACATGCGCCGGCGTGCCCAGCCACTTGCCGGACCATGCCGGGACCTCGCCGTCCTTGCTGGCGGCACGCTCGGCGCCCATCGGCGTGAGGGGGCCATCCAGTTGCTTGAGTTCCTCCGGGGTGGCCTTCGCCCACGATGCCGCCGCCAGGGCCATGCTGGTGAGCAGCAGGCCACCGCGTATCAGTTGTCTTGTGCTGGATTTCATTGAAGTCTCGCTCCTTGTAAAGAGGAATTGCCGGCGCCGGCTGTGCCTGTGCCTGTGGTGACAGCGTAGTGATGGCGCGGCGGCGGGGAATCGTTGGAACGGACTAGTGGATTTCCCTAGCGTCCGGCGTGGCGGAGGGGGCGGGGACAATCCGGGTGGCGTGCCAGCATCCCGCGAGGAGTGCGGGAGCGTACCGGGGCGGTACGGGAAGGGGGGAGGCGGGGGTAGGGGACTTAAACGGCGCGGGGCCGGGCAAGTGCCCGGCCTCGCGCCAGCGTGCGGCCAGCGGCCGCAGCCAGGGTCAGGCTTCCATCACTTCGCCGAAGCGCTGCAGGTGGTAGTCGCTGTCGCCCAGCAACTGGTCCAGCATGGTCAGGCGCTTGAAGTAGTCGCCCACGGACAGCTCATCGGTCATGCCCATGCCGCCATGCAGCTGCACGGCCTGCTGGCCGACGAAGCGCCCGGCGCGGGCCAGCGTCACCTTGGCCGCGGACAGCATGCGGCGGCGCGCGGCGGGATCGGCCTCGTCCAGTGCCTGGACTGCGACGTAGGCCATCGACAGTGCCAGCTCCTTCTGCACCAGCATGTCGGCCATGCGGTGCTGCAGTGCCTGGAAGCTGGCCAGCGGCTTGCCGAACTGCTGGCGCGTGCCCAGGTACTCGGCGGTGATCTCGATCAGCTTTTCCATGGCGCCGGCGCCCTCGGCGCACAGCGCGGCAACGCCGTGCTCAAGGCCCACGCCCAGCGCGGCCAGGCCGTCGGCGGGCTGGCCCACCAGCGCGCTGGCCGGCACGGTGACGTTCTGCAGCGACAGGTCGGCGGCGCGCAGGCCGTCGATGGTCGGGTAGGCGGTGACGCCCAGGCCCTTGCTGTCGCGCGGCACCAGGAACAACGCAATCTCATTGCTGCCGGCCACGCGCGCGGTCAGCAGGTAGGCGTCGGCGGCGGCGCCGTGCCAGACCACGCTCTTGATGCCGTTGAGCACGTAGCCGTCGCCGCTGCGCTCGGCGCTGGCGCGCGCCGATTCCGGGCGGTAGCGGGTGGTCGGCTCCAGGTAGGCCAGCGTCACGATGCGCTCGCCCGAGGCGATCGCGGGCAGCCATTCTTGCTTCTGCGCGGCGCTGCCGTGGGCGGCCAGGATGGCCGCGGCCATCACGCCGCTGGGCGTGACCGGCTCCAGCACCAGGCCGCGGCCCAGTTCGCGCTGCACCACCAGCTGGCTGGCGGGGCCTTCGCCGAAGCCGCCGAAGTCGGCCGGCACGGTCAGGCCCAGCACGCCCATTTCAGCCAGCTTGTTCCACACGCCGCGATCCAGGCTCTCGCCTGCGCGCGCGCTCTTGCGGCGGGCCTCGAAGGTGTATTCGGTATCGATGAAGCGACGCAGGCTGTCCGCCAGCATCTGTTGCTCTTCGCTGTAGGTGAAGTCCATGTCAGCTATCCCTTCAGAAACCCAGGATCATCTTGGAGATGATGTTCTTCTGCACTTCGGTCGCGCCGCCGTAGATCGAGGTCTTGCGCATGTCGTAGTAGGTGGAGGCGGCAGGGGCGGCCCAGTCAGGGCCCGCCACCGGCTGCGCCGCGCCCGGTTCAAGCCAGTCCGGCGAATACGGCCAGGCGTTGGGGCCGGCCACTTCCATCATCAGCATGCCCAGGTCCTGCTGCACCTCGGAGCCGCGGATCTTGACGATCGAGGCCTCGGGCCCGGGGGTGCCGGCGGCCTGCGTGGCGACGCGCAGCAGCAGCATTTCCAGCGCCATGATGTCCATCTCGACGCGGGCGATCTTGTCGCGCATGCGCACGTCTTCGATCAGCGGGCGGCCGGCGCCGTCGGTGGCCTGGCTGGCGTAGTGCTTGAGCAGGCGCAGCTCGCGGTGGCAGTGGCCGATGCCGGCAATGCCGGTGCGTTCATGGCCGAGCAGGTACTTGGCATAGGTCCAGGCGCGGTTCTCTTCGCCGACCAGGTTCCCGACCGGCACTTCCACGTCTTCGAACCAGGTCTCGTTGACGTCGTGGCCGCCGTCGAGCGTCTTGATCGGACGCACCGTCACGCCGGGCGACTTCATGTCGATCAGCAGCATCGAGATGCCTTCCTGGGCCTTGGCCTCGGGGTCGGTGCGCACCAGGCAGAAGATCCAGTCGGCGAAGTGGGCCATGGTGGTCCAGGTCTTCTGGCCGTTGACGATGTATTTGTCGCCCTTGCGCACCGCGCGCGTCTTCAGCGAGGCCAGGTCGGAACCCGAGCCCGGCTCGGAGTAGCCCTGGCACCAGAAGTCGTCGATATTGGGGATGCGCGGCAGGAAGCGCTGCTGCATCTCGGGGCTGGCGTACTTCATCAGCACCG
Source organism: Cupriavidus sp. CPT47-8839-RL05A (assembly GCF_058792255.1). Classification (NCBI taxonomy): domain Bacteria; kingdom Pseudomonadati; phylum Pseudomonadota; class Betaproteobacteria; order Burkholderiales; family Burkholderiaceae; genus Cupriavidus; species Cupriavidus sp. CPT47-8839-RL05A. Next base: position 77,771 of record NZ_JBYTEG010000027.1, read on the forward strand.
GACCGATCATGGTCAGGCCGAACGGCAGCAGGCGCGGCGCGCCGGCGCGGAAGGTCTCGATCTCGAAGATCAGGCGCTGCAGCGCGGTCCAGCCGGTGCCGCCCCATTGCCTGGGCCAGGTCGGCGCACCCCAGCCGCGGGCCTGCAGGATGCGGTGCCAGCGGATGTAGTCGTCCTTTTCCACGCGCTGGTGGTTGAGAACCTTGTTGCGGATGTCTTCCGGCAGGCTGGCCTGCGCGAATGCACGGACCTCCTCGCGGAAGGCCTGTTCCTCGGCGGTGAAACGCAAATCCATCTGAATGTCCCCTGTGGTACGCGGGCCGCGCGGCGCTTCTTGCCCAGCCTGGTTGTGCAGTGCGTCAAAGCGGCGGCCCTCACTGTGCCGGCCGATTGTAGGGGCCGGGCGCGATTCTTTGCTTCATCAATCATAAAGCCGTCCTTCGCGGAGGCGGAACCACCTGCGCCGGGTGGTGGCGGGGCGAACGGCGGCTGGCCAGTGGCGTTGACGAACACGGCCTTAGTGAATTCCAAATGGCTCCGGCACGGGGCTTGCCGCAAACTGATGCAGCCAGTTTCATGTGGCCGGGTGCATTCCGCCGCATATCCAAGTCAGCCTGCATCGAGAGACCCACCAGCACCATGTCTTCCTTCCGCCCCGAATATATCCACGACATCCCCCGCTACTGGGCCGCGCAGACGCCTGACGCGCCGTGCCTGCACGAGAACGGCGCCGTCATCAGCTACGGCGAGCTGTGGCGGCGCATCGAGGCCGCCCGCGACTGGCTGGCGGCGCAGGGCGTGGGCGAGGGCGACCGCGTGATGGTGGTCGGCGAGAACTGCAACGAGATGGTGGTCACGCTGTTCGCCAGCAGCCTGCTGCACGCATGGCCGATCCAGGTCAATGCGCGCCTGTCCGCGCGCGAGATCGACAATATCCGCGATCATGCGCAGCCGGCGCTGGTGCTGTTCACCGGCCATGTCTCCGACGTGGCCGCGGCGCACGGCGAGCGGCTGGGCGCACAGGCCACCGGCTGCCCGGTGTTCGACGCCGGCATGCGGGTGGTGCGTGCGGCCACCCCGCCGCAGCGCGAGCCGGCCGGGCTGGCCCGCAGCGTCGCCACGCTGATCTATACCTCAGGCACCACCGGCGCGCCCAAGGGCGTGATGGTGCCGCATCAGGGCCTGACGCAGTTTGCGCGCATCTCCGCCACCTCGCGCGACATGGGCCCGGCTGACGTGGCCTATGGCGCGTTGCCGATGTCGCATATCTTCGGCATTGCCACGGTGCTGATGGCCACGCTGTATGCCGGCGCCAGCCTGTTCCTGCGCCCGCGCTTCGACGCCAGTGAAGTGTTCGAGTCGCTGGCATCGCCCGGCGTCACCATCCTGCAGGGCGTGCCGACCATGTTCACGCGCATCATGGCGGTGGCGCCCACCGTCGGCGCGAAGCCCGGCGCCTATCCGCGCCTGCGCTACCTCTATACCGGCGGCGCGCCGCTGGACCCCACGCTCAAGCGCGAGGTCGAAACCCTGTTCGGCCAGGCGCTGCACCATGGCTACGGCATCACCGAATACGCCGGCTCGCTCTTCATCACGCGCATGGAAGCCCCGCGCGCCGACTGCTCGGCCGGCTATATCGTCGAAGGCGTTGAGATCGAGATCACCGATGCCGAAGGCAAGCGGCTTCCCGCCGGCGAGCGCGGCCAGATCCGCGTGCGCGGCCCGGGCGTGATGCTGGGCTACTACCGCAACCCCGAGCAGACCGCCGAGGCGCTGCTGCCCGGCGGCTGGCTCAATACCGGCGACCTGGGCTACCTGGATGCCGACGGCGCGCTGTTTATCTCCGGCCGCTCCAAGGACCTGATCATCCGCTCCGGCTTCAACGTCTACCCGATCGAGGTCGAGTCGGTGATCAATGCCTTCCCCGGCGTGCGCCAGTCGGCCGTGGTCGGACGCACCACCGGCGACGGCAACGAGGAAGTGGTGGCCTTCATTGAAATGCAGGACGGCGCCGAGCTTGACCGCAAGGCGCTGGACACCTACCTGCGCGAGAGCCTGGCCCCGTACAAGCGCCCGGCCGAGGTCCGCACCGTCGACGTGATTCCGACCACGGCGAGCGGCAAGCTGCTCAAGCAGCCGCTGCGCGCCATGCTCGATTAAGCGCCCGCCGGGCCCGCCGGCCCCGGGCAATATCAGCCATACCTGGAGGAGACAATAATGAAGACATGGACGACACTGGCAGCCCTGACCGCCACGCTGCTGCTGCAGGGCGCGGCATGGGCCGCCGACGCCTACCCGTCGCGGCCGGTCAAGCTGCTGGTGGGCTACGCGCCGGGCGGCCCGGTCGACACCGCCGCGCGCATCTATGCCGAGCAGCTCGGGCGCGTGCTCAAGCAGCCGGTGGTGGTGGACAACCGCGCGGGCGCCAGCGGCGCGATTGCCGCGGACATGACCGCCAAGGCGGCGCCGGACGGCTACACGCTGTATTTCGTCGCCAGCCCGACCATGACCATGACGCCGCTGATCCAGCACTCGGTCAATTTCAATCCGGTCAAGGACTTTACCTATATCGGCCTGATCACCGATTACACCAACGTGCTGCTGGTGAACAAGGACTTCCCGGCGAAGAACGTGGGCGAGCTGGTCGACTACGCGCGCAAGCATCCTGAGGGGGTCTCGTTCGGCTCGGCCGGCATTGGGGCGTCGAACCATCTGTCCGCGGAACTGCTGGCGCAGATGAACAGCGTGAAGATGCTGCATGTGCCGTACAAGGGCAATGCGCCGGCCATGGCTGACGTGATGAGCGGCAAGGTGACGTTCATGTTCGACATTACCGGTACGGCCATCGGGCATATCAATGGCGGCAAGGTGCGCGCGCTGGCGGTCACGTCGAAGGCGCGCAACCCGGCGCTGCCGAACGTGCCGACCATGATCGAGTCTGGCCAGAAAGACTATGACCTGACTGGCTGGTATGCGCTGGTGGGGCCGCAGAAGCTGCCGGCCGATGTGGTGGACAAGCTGGTCAAGGCGCAGAAGGCGGTTGGGGAGGATGCTGCTTTCCGGCAACGGATGACGGCTGGGGGGTATGACGTCAATATCAGCACGCCGAAGGCGCTGGGGGATCGGATTCAGCGGGAGCTGGCGTTGTGGGGTGGGGTGGTGAAGGCGGCGAAGATTCAGGCGGATTGAGGGGGGGAGGGGCTTGGGGGGCTGGTGAGATGTTGTCTCAGTTTGAACCGCCTGGTTCCGCCCTCCTGGGCGGGTCACTTTTTGTCCGAGCGACAAAAAGTAACCAAAAAACGCGTCGCCTATGCGGCTGGCAACCAATTTCACGGCGTTGGTAGTTCGAGCGGTGGTGCTTTCCGTTTGGGCGTGGTTGCCCGTTCGACCCTGCTAACGCCATGTGAGTTAGTGACAGCGTCTGCGTTAACCCACTATTGAACGATCCCCATGCAGGGCGTAGGCCGCCTGCTGCCGACCATATCGCGGGGACGCCTACGGCTGCTACGCCGGCTCAAAATGCGCTGACGGTGGCAGAGGGACGGCCACCTCCTGATTTGCGCCTTGGGCCCAGCATCACGACAGCGCCGTGCGAGCGCAGCGACGCACTCCGTGCCAGAGCACCCGATCTACGATACTGAGTGCGCGCAGCGCAGCCGAAGGCGTCCTACCGATGACCTGATTAGCAGGCTGCCAATAGCCTAAAGTCGGGTTCGTCCAATAGTCCGTCGACGTAGGCACCAGACAGGGAGCGTAGCTGGGTCGAACGGGCAACCACGCAAAACGGCAACCACCGCCGCCCATATGACCAACGCCGCGGAATTTATTGCCAGCCGCACAGGCGACGCGTTTTTTGGTTACTTTTTGTCGCTCGGACAAAAAGTGACCCGCCCAGGAGGGCGGAACCAGGCGGTTCAAACTGAGACAACATCTCACCAGCACCACAAATCCGCCGAAGTACCTTGTTGAATGCCATCAAGGCATTGCCTGTAAACCGTGATGCGTGCCTTCGCCAAGGCGTGGAGCTCACCGCTCTGTGGAGTCAACTGTTACGCTTGACTTAGCGTATCGATCCTTCACAATCTGCTCCTTGATTGTGAACGGCAGGGTTCTCTAGACTGGCTGGACTCCTGATCAACAGGAGTCGGGTGTGAGAACCCGGTTCACGTTACAGCGGACGCTCGCGTAAGCGGCAATTTTCGAGTCCGTTGCGCTTGTGTGCGCCTTCACTTTACGGCGGGCCGGGCGGGGCCAGCTTCGGCTGGGCCGGGTAACGTCCGGTTTTCTCACCCCCGTCGTCGGGCCCGCCACCTCAAGTGAGAATGAGCGGCGGGCCTCCACTTCTACGTTACAGAGGTCAGCAATGTACCAGTCCAACATCGAACCCGACACCTTCACCCCACCCCGACTCGATGATTCCCTTTCGCGGTTCAGCCCCGAAACCCGCCGTGCAGCGCGTGAGGACGCGCTACCTGTTCCTCGGCAACTCTTGCTATTGAATCTGTTGGATCAAGCCGATGCGGTTGCGCGAGGCACGGCCTGTGTACTGACGTTGGTTACGCACAGCGAATGCGACGCACAGGAAGAGGGGAGCGTAGCCCTGCAGCCGGCTACGTTGGATGCCTTGCGAGGGCTCTGCCGGGCCTCCCTTGGATTGCTGGCTGACAGGGTAGAAGCAGTCGCGGAGGGAATTGAGGAAGCGATGGTCGGGTAGCCAATCGCAGTCGGTCGCTGATTCACTGAGATGGCAGGCGCCGGCCATGCTCAGGGAATCAGCTGACTAGAATGCTCCGGGCACGGCGGTTGCGGCCTGGACGGTTCGGGCATGGCGCGGTAGACGACAAGTAGTTTGTTGCATTTGCCCTGTCGGCGGAAGATTCGCGCAGTGCCGACACCAGCTGCGGCACGATCCACTGCGGGCGCCAGTGCCGGAGGCCAAGTTCGGCAGCCCATGCGGCCGGTCTGTTCCTAGAATTCTTCCTTCACGTCTGCGCCATCGGCGGACAGTATCGAGAAGAGAGTCAATTCATGAACATGCCGACCCCGGAGTTCCGCAATACCCCCGCCACGCCCAATGCAAACGCCCCGCGAGTCCTGCGCGGCGCAGAGATGATCGTCGAAGCGCTGCTCGCGGAGGGCGTGCGCACAGTATGGGGCTATCCGGGTGGGGCAGTGCTGCCGATCTACGACGCCATCGCCGGCCAGTCCGCACTGCAGCACCTGCTGGTGCGCCACGAGCAGGCAGCCGTGCACGCCGCCGACGGCTATGCCCGCGCCACCGGTGAGGTGGGCGTGGCACTGGTGACGTCCGGCCCGGGCGTGACCAATGCGGTCACTGGCATCGCCACCGCGTATTTCGATTCGATCCCATTGGTGGTGCTGTCGGGGAACGTGCCGACGTCAATGATCGGCGAAGACGCCTTCCAGGAATGTGACGCGGTCGGCATCACCCGGCCCATCGTCAAGCACAACTTCCTCGTGGCCGATGTCGGCAGCCTGGCAGTCACCTTGAAGAAGGCCTTCCATCTCGCCCGCACGGGGCGTCCGGGGCCGGTGCTGGTCGATATCCCGAAGGACGTCGCGCTCGCCAGCGCGCCATTCCACTACCCGGACAAGGTCGAAATCCGCTCCTACCGGCCAGCGGTGGAAGGCCATGATGGCCAGATCCGGCATGCTGCCCAGTTGCTGCGCGAAGCACGGCGGCCCTACCTGTACGTGGGCGGCGGGGCGGTGACGGCAGGCGCCACCGCGGCGCTGCGGGAACTGGCAGCGCTCGCCGATGTACCTGTCACCACCACGCTCATGGCACTCGGCGCTTTCCCCGCCGCCGATCCGCGCTACCTCGGCATGCCGGGCATGCACGGCACCTATGAGGCCAACCGGGCCATGCAGGAATGCGACGTGCTGCTCGCCGTCGGCGCGCGCTTCGACGACCGGGTGATCGGTGATGTCGCCGACTTCTGCGCGACGCCGCGGCAGATCATTCATATCGACATCGACCCCGCGAGCATCGGCAAGCGCGTGCGCCCGACCGTGCCGATCGTCGGCGATGCGCGCCGGGTGCTGGACAAGCTGGTCGCCATGCTGCGCGAAGCGCGAACGCCGCTGGCCGACCGTGCCGACTGGTGGCAGCGCATCGACGGCTGGCGGGCACGCCAGTGCCTGGCCTATGCGCGCGACGGCCTGCGCATCAAGCCGCAGTACGTGATCGAGACCCTGAGCCGGCTGGCGGGCGCCGACGCCATCATCTGCTCCGACGTCGGCCAGCATCAGATGTGGGCCGCCCAGCACTACCGCTTCACGCAGCCGCGCCGCTGGATCAATTCGGGCGGGCTGGGCACGATGGGCGTGGGCCTGCCCTATGCGATGGGTGTCAAGCACGCTTTCCCTGAGCGCGACGTCATCACCATCACCGGTGACGGCTCGATCCAGATGTGCATCCAGGAGTTGTCTACGTGCAAACAGTACGATCTGCCGGTCAAGATCGTCTCGCTGAACAATGGCTACCTGGGCATGGTGCGACAGCTGCAGCACGTCGAATATGAGCGGCGCTACTCGCAGTCATACATGGAAGCGCTGCCCGACTTCCCGGCGCTGGCACGGGCTTATGGCCACGTCGGCCTGTCAGTGACGACCGAGGCCGAGGTGGAGCCGGCCCTGCGCGAGGCGTTGGCGCAGAAGACGCGCACCGTCTTCGTCGACATCCACGTCGACGGCAGCGAGAACGTCTGGCCGATGATCCCCGGCGGGCGCGGCATTGGTGAGATGCTGCTGGGCGAAAGCGCATTGGCCGAAGCCTCGCGTTGAGAGGGGAGGCGGCTCGGGCACAGCCCAGAGCCGACCTCTTCCCCGCGCAGGCGGGGACTCAGTGAACGTTCCTGCCGATCCAGTCGACAATCGAATTTGCACCGTATTCGACCAGTTCAGTCTGCCCGACCAGATAATGGTTGCCACGCGCCAGGTTCACCGTCGAGATACGTCCCTCGGCTGAAGCCTGCCATGCATCTCGCGTGCTCGGGAAAGTGGAGGCATCGGCGGTGTGCACGAGCAGCAGCACCGGCACGCTGGTCTGCTTGAGGTTGGCCGGGCCCAGGGCACGGGATTTCGATGAGAACTGTGACATGAACGCCCGCAGACTCGTCACCCTGCCGAATGCGTTGGCAGCAAAGTTCACGGTGCGTGGATCGCCCCACACGCTGCCCCATTTGCGATCGTTGCTATCCAGGCCCAGGTCGATCATGCGCGGATCGGAATGGGTTCGGTGAATGACGAAGATGCGATCTGCCGGCCCGTTCGGTCGCCTCGTGAGTGCCGCGATCTCGTCCTCTACCCAGCTTTCGATCCGCGCGCGGCGCGCAAGCTGTGCTGCGCGGAACGTGGCGATGAACTGCGGTGTAAAGGGCGGCTGGATCGGACCGTCGTAGATGTCCAGTTCCAGGTTGGTTGCAAACAGGTCGTTCTCGTTCGTTACCGCGGGGTCGACCCATTCGGCGAAAATTTCTGCGCGCCCCGGGTGCGCGGCGCTAAGGACAATGCCGTCAGCCGGAGGCAGGTCATTCCTGGTGACCCCGGTCGGGCCACCTTCGATGAACTCATGCACGGTCAGGTTTTCCGATTCCGCTTGATAGAACGCTGCGAGAGCGCCGCCACCGGAACTGCCGATCAGGATAACCTTCTGGTAGCCCCGATCGCGCAAATACCGAATACCGGCACCGAGGTCAAGGATGACGCGCTCCATCTGCAACAGGGCATCGTTGCCCGCGTAGCGGGAGTTGAGTGCCAGGCATGGCACATTCATCGCGGCCAGCGGCCCAACGAAATAGTGCCCCATGTAGTTGGACGTCGGGTGCATGATCAGGGCCGCGGTCTTGGGATTTCCGGTGGCTGGGCGCCCCAGTACGCCGTAGATTCTGGGCCGCAGGTTCTGGAGGCCAGACTGGCTTTCCATCACGACTCCAGGTCGCACATCGATCGCGACGTGTTCAAAAAGGACGTTCATGCTCTGCTTCCTTGATTAAATGCTTGGCTTGGGCACGTCAGGAACTGCGAGATCTCCCGAACGATGGATGCCGATGTCGGGCGCGCGGCGTGTCTGGCTCCACTCATCAAGCAGCGCCTTCGATCTGCTGCGTAGTTGCTCGGACATCTCCTCACTCAGTGAATCGCAGGTGATTTCAACGCGATGTCCGCTCGGATCGCGGAAATAGATCGATTTGAAAATACCGTGATCGGTAATCCCGATCACGGCGATGCCTGCGTTCTCCAGCGCTTCCTTGAAGCTGCTGACTTCTTCGACGCTGGGTACCTGCAACGCAATGTGCTGGACCCAGTCCGGAGTATTCGGATCGAACCCCATCTCCGCAGCCTCGGACAGCTCGAAGAAGGCCAGATAGGATCCGGGGCTGACGCGCAGGAACACATGTATGTGCGGGTCGAACCTGCCGGTCGACGGAACGTAGTTTTCCGCAACGGCGAAGGCGAAGTCGAGGCCGAGTAGTTGCGTATAGAAGTCGACCGTCTTGCTGGCATCGGCACAGCGATAGGCCACGTGTGAAAAGCGCTGAATAGGCATGGGGTCTCCTGAAAATGGCGGCGCTCGGAACCTCTCGACGGTGCCCGCCGCGCGTTCGCGCGCTTATAGGTTGGTTGGGGGGCTGATCTCAGAACAGCGGGCACCTCGCCGGTGCCAGGAAGCCCGCGCCGACGATCGGCAGGCTTCCCGGCCGGCAGGCTGCGCCGCCGTGCGGTCAGAACTTGTGGCGCAGTCCGACGCCAAAGGTGTTGCCGGTGGCGGCGGTAGTCAGTTTGTCGTAGAGATAGTTGGCATAGACGTCGGTGCGCTTGGAGAAGTTGTAGGTATAGCCAATGCCCGCGGTGGCTCGGTTGAAGTCATCCAGGGTTCTGCGATCGTTCTTCGTCCACACGTAGCTGGCGTTGATCTGGCCGGGTCCGAGCGGGGCCGAGATACCGGCCTGATAGGTATATGTGCGCAGCTCGGACCGGCCGTTCTTGGTCATGTTGAAGGTGCCGAACAGCTTGAGCACCTTGAAATCGTAGGAAGCTCCGGCGAACAGTAGTTTCTGGCTGGGTTCGAGCGCCGTGATGGCTGGTCCCACTTTGGTGTGATTGCCGCCAACGGCCACATCGAGTGCGCCGCGCTGGTATCGGATGAATCCGCCCAGATTGTTGGTGCCATTGTTGTTGGCCGCCTCGCCCAGCCCGTACATGACCTGGACGCTGAAGCCGGCCATGGTTGGCGAGATGTAGCGCGCCGAGTTGCTCCAGCCGGTATCTCCATGAATCAGCCGCCCGAAAGAGGGGATCCAGTTCTGGACATTGAGCGGTGAGAAGCGCGTTGAGCCGGCGAAGGGATTGAATTGCCCCGTCAGATAGAGCATGGGCGTGGAATTTCTGCCGAGCCTGAGTTCACCGAACTTGTTTGAAGAAAGGCCGACATAGGCATTGCGTGCAAAGAGGGAGTCGGTCGGGTTTCGACCGGCCTCGCCTGTGTCGGAGCGGAAGAAGCTCTCAATGGCAAACACGGTGCTCAGGCCGCCGCCAAGATCCTCTTCTCCGCCCATGCCCCAGAAGGGGGTGGTCCCGCCGCCGTTATCGAGCTGCCATGTGCTTGCAGCCGCGCCGCTAGGCTTGACGCTGCCGACATAGTTATCGATCAGTCCGTAGAGCCGGACGCCGCCATTGGCATGTGCTGTGGCGGAGGCACCCAGGCAGGCTAGCAATGCAATGGTCAACTGGCTCTTGATGCAACGACTTGCTTTCAACATCTTCTCCTCTCTCTCTCTTGTTATAAATGCGAAGCGCACACAGACCCCGAAGCGCCGAGTTCGCTTCGGGCAACGGGTTCCATGCATCGTGGGGAATCAGGTGGCCGTTTGCGGACCCGGGTATCGCTCGTTAGTGCCTGTTTCTCGCTGCTACTGCGTATCACCGTGAAAGGACTCGTCACGAACTACCGGGTTGCGCAGGATCCCCAGTCCGTCGATCTCCACCTCGACCTGGTCGCCCGGCCGCATGTGTACAAGGCCGGGCACCTTGAACAGGCCGTATTGACGGGACATATCCCGGCCTTCGACGTCGTCCGGCTGCGGTTTGAGTGCGCCGGGCGTACCCATCGCAATCAGGTCGCCAGGCCGCAGGTTGTAGCCCTGGCTCAGGTAGCTGATCACCCTGGCGACGTCAATCAGCATGTCGTCGAGCGGCGCGCGTTGGCGCACGACACCATTGATCCGGGTCAGCACCGTGTGTTTTGCCGGATCGCCGAACTCGTCGCTGGTCATCAGCCACGGCCCGTACGATCCCGATGCTCCGAAGTTCTTGCCGAGGCCGAACTGACGGTTGTGCACCTGATACTCGCGGACAGAGCCTTCGTTGAGGCAGGTGTATCCCGCCACGTGCTCCATCGCGCGTTGCACGGGGATGTAGCGTCCGGGCTTGCCGATGATCACGGCCAGCTCACCCTCGTAGTCGAACGCACGCGCGATGGATTCGGGCGGGGCGACGAGCGCTTCGCCCGAGCCGACGTAGGACGCTGGCATCCGCAGGAAGAGATGAGGGTAGTCGGCGTTGGTCTGAAGACCCGTCTCCGCAACATGGCTCTTGAAGTTCAGGGCAAGCGCCCACATGGCATTCGGGCGGTCGAGGAACGGTTTGAGCCTGACCGACGCCAGCGCGCGATCTCCCTGTGCGCCTTGCGCCGCCTCGCGCAGGCGCGCAAGTCCGTGCTCCAGTTCCAGGATCGCGATAAGGCTTGCGGGCAGTTCCGGTGCGATATCGGCAACGGCGACGAAATGCGTCGGGCTGGTGACGACACCAAGCGCGGTGGCGCTGCCTTCCGCATAAGCAATGATCTTCATGTTCGGGTCCGGTTCTTCAGGGTTGAAATCGAAATGAGATAGGCGGATTCACTCTTGTCTCCTCGCTGTTCCTGCACACCTCGTATGGGGTCCCAGCCTAAGCGGCCATCGGCCGATCGACATGACCGGATAGCCCGCAGGTTTTCCCTCCAGTCCGAAAATTTCCTGAACAAGGGGTAAACGCGGCCAGGCGCGCCCTAGACTGCCGTGGCCTCTCATGGCCTGAATTGCGAGATGGCGGGTGCGCCCCTGTGCCGACCAAGAACGAGTCCCTTCCCAGGGGACAGACCCGCTATGCAATTCATTCACTTGCAGAAACATCACATCCGGGAGATGGATCGATGAAGAAGATTCGGCGCGTGGTGACAGGTTTGCTGAACGGAAAGGCGGTGATCGCCTCCGACGTGGAAGTGCCCGAGCTCTTGCTGGCGCTTGCGGGCGGCGTCACTACGGTGCCCCTGTGCGGGGCGGAAACGCCACCTGCAGTCCCCAACGCAGGGGAGTTGGCCCAGGCGCCGAAGTTCTCTCCCCCGCCAGGCGGATATCACTTCTCGGTCTTCAGCGTGCCTCCGATGAGCGAAGTCTTGGCTGCCGAGCCCCCGGCCGACATCGGGAAAGCCAGGGAGGAGATGGAGCGGGAGGTTCCAGGCCTGCTGGAACTGATGGATCCGGACGTGCCAGGCATGCATGCGACCACGTCGATCGATTTCATCGTCGTCCTCAGTGGAGCAATCACGCTCGAGCTCGACAGTGGTGTCGCGACGGTGTTGCACGCGGGAGATACCGTGATTCAGAACGGGGTACGCCACCGTTGGTTGAACCACGGCACGGAGCGGGCCTGGATCGCTGCCGTGGTGCTCGGTACAGAACGCTCGGCCCAGGAAAACCAGCGCCTGGGATAGACGGGGTTCGAGTAACGGTCAACTTGATGCAGCAGGACGCTGAAGCCGGCAGGCGTCAAATTCAGACGATCTGAAAAGCGAAGCGACGCACCGGTTAATGGCTGGCGCGCTCCCGCGATTAATGTATTCATCGACCGCCGACATCGGCAGGATTCGGGAAACCAGAACTGGGGGTAGGCAAATGACTGCAGGGAAGAGCATCACCGGCCGGGCGAATGATTTCGATGACGCCGTTGGCTCGGCTCACGATGAACATCGCCGGTTCGCAGGTGATGGCAGAGCTGATTGCAGCCGGCGTGGCTTGCTCAAGCTGGCTGGTATCGGTGGGGCCTCGATGATCCTGGGCGCGACGGCTCGTGCCGCTCCGGCCAGCGAAGGGGGGCGTGACGGGACGCGCGTTTTTGACCCGAACCGGCATGGCAAGGTTCACACGCTGCCCTCGACGCCGGAGACGGTGCGCTTTGGCGAGATGGATCCCGCGGCGCAGCCGGTGCTGGAGATCGAATCGGGCGACGTGGTTCATTACCCAAACACGTGGACGCATTGGGGCAACGAAGCCAAATTCGGCATGCCCCTGGCCGAGCGCAACGCGATTCGCAAGCGGTATCCCCAGGGCCCTCAATCGATGATCGGGCCAGTGAGTATCAAAGGTGCCGTGCCGGGGGATGTGGTGGAGTGCAGGATGATCCGTTTGCGTCCGATCGACTGGGGCTGGAACTCGGCTGTCAAGGGCATGGGCGCGTTGCCCGGAGATTTCCAGGAGGGGTACTTGCACTATTTCCGCTTCGACGCTGAGCGGCGATTTGCTGAATTCTCTCCCGGCGTACGCATACCGCTGGCGCCGACTCAAGGCACGATCGCGGCTCAGCCGGCGGGCGACAAGCCGACGAGTGCGTTGTTGCTCGGGGCATATGGGGGCAGCATTTCGCTTCCGGCTCTGGTCGAGGGCACGTCGCTGTTTGTGTCGGTGCAGGTGCCCGGCGCAAAAATGTGGACCGGGGACTCGAATGCAGCGCAGGGAGACGGTGTCGTCAACCAGACTGGCATTGAGTCTGCGATGGAAGACCTGCGGATTCAATATGTGCTGCACAAGCGAGTGGCGCTGAGCGCGCCGGTGGCTGAAACGCCGACGCATTGGATCGCGCTCGGATCAGGCGCCACCCTTGAGGAAGCGCTGACAGCAGCCCTGCGCCAGACGATCGGGTGGATCAGCGCGGCAACCGGCCTTTCCAGGCACGATGTTTATGCGCTTTGCAGTATCGACGGTAGTTTCCGGGTGACTCAATACGCAAACCAGACCGAGGGCAACTATCGCTTCCAGTCACCTAAGGTCATTCAAGCCATGTTGCCCAAGCGCATATTCAGCGCGGAGCGGCAGGCGCAGATTTCGCGCTCTCTCCGTCCTGAGGGCTTGTGATCATGGTCTCCCTTCGACAAGACATGGAGGCTGCGCAAGCCGATGTCGTGCCTTTTGAGCCGGACGGCATGCAGCGCCTGCAATGGCACGTCTACATTCTGTGCGGGCTGGTGGCCTTTCTGGATGGTTTCGACACTCAGGCCATCGGGCCCGCCGCCGATGCGATTGCGGCTTCAATCGGTATTGATATCAAGGATTTTGGTCCGGTCTTCAGCGCGTCGCAGATCGGGTTCCTGATCGGCGCCATGATTTTCAGCGCATTGGGAGACCACTTTGGCCGGAAGCGGTTGCTGGTTGCGGGGACGTTGATTATTGCCTTCAGCTCGCTGGGGACCGCACTTGCGGGTTCGTACCATGAACTGGTGGCGATTCGCATCCTGGCCGGGCTCGGCCTTGGCGGGGTGACGCCGCTCTTTATCAGCCTGGCATCGGAATTCACTCCACCTGCGCTACGCGCCCGCGTGGTCACGATGCTATGGGCAGCTGTCCCGATTGGCGGAATGATGGGGTCGTTTACGAGTTCCGTCACGCTTTCTCAGTTTGGGTGGCAGGCGATCTTTTTCCTCGGCGGTGGGGCGCCGCTTTTGCTCGTGCCGGCCCTGGTTTTCCTGCTGCCGGAGTCTCGGGAGATTCGACGCGGTTCAAGCGACCATGGCGCCCCCCGATTGCGCGTTTCGCCGATCGGGGCGCTGTTCGGCGAAGGGCGCGGCGTTGCCACGCTGTGGTTGTGGCTTGCGTCCTGGATGATCTGGATGTTGCTCGTCGTCGTCGGTGTCTGGACCCCGTCATTGCTGCAACGGGCCGGCTGGACCATACCCATGGCCGCGTTGATGCTTGGATTGCTGAATGCGGGCGGTGTCGCCGGAACATTCCTGATTGGCGCCGGGCTCAGATACGTTCCTCCGCAACGGGCGCTGATGCTGGCGCTGATCGCCGCGGCCGCATCGCTGGTGATACTGGGCACCTTCGCGCACAGTTTTGCCGTGGTTGCAGTCGCGGCAAGCCTTGCGGGTTTCTTTTCCTCCGCGGCGGGCGGTTGTTTGCTGGCGCTGTCGGCAAGCCTCTATCCGGAACGCGTCCGTGCCACGGGTGTGGGCTGGTCCCTGGGTTTCGGGAAGACGGGAGCGGTGCTTGGTCCGGTTTGCGTCGGGCTGCTGCTTGGATTCCAGTGGTCCACGGCCAGCATCTATTCGGCTATCGCCCTGCCAGGCTTACTGGCCGCCGTTCTGGTCTTCCTCCTGAGCCGAACCTCAACCTTCCGCGCTGCAATCAAGCAGTGAGAAGAATTTGTCACCTCGAAACAATGGAAATGCCAATGTCTACGGAAAGTTCGAACGCCAATAGCCTCGCCCTGATCAGCTACAAGCAAGCCAGGCAGGCGCTTGATGCGGCAGTGCGGCTCGCGGAAGAACATGGCACCGCGCTGAGCTTTGTGATTGTCGACAGCGCCGGGCATCTTGTTGCTGCCGCGCGGATGGATGGTGCCCCCTTTATCACCATGGAAGTCGCGCGCGGAAAGGCTTTCGCTTGCGTGGCAACCGGCGGGCAGTCGGGCAGGGCGCTGCGCCAGCGTTATGTCGACCATCCCATGGTGTGGGGCAATATCTCGTCGTTGGGCTATGGGGCACCGTTGCTTCCTGCCATCGGTTCACTGCCGGTCTGGATGGATGGGAAGCTGATCGGGGCCATGGGGACCAGCGGTGGCGCAGCCGAGATCGAAGAAGAGATGCTGACCAAAGCCATCGCATCGATTGGTGGATCCGTTGTCGCAGCGACAGCGATCTGAGGTCGAACTCCAGCCGATAAGGAAGCATTCATGCTGACAATCTGGGGGCACCTGGGCTCACCCAACGTGCAGAAGGTCATCTGGGCCTGCGAGGAGCTCGGGGCCCGCTATGTCCTGAAGGAGGTCGGGGGACCGTTCGGAGGAACGGACTCTCCCGATTACCTGGCCAGGAATCCGAATGGCCGCGTGCCAACGATAGAGGACGATGGCTTTGCCTTGTGGGAATCCCACGCGATCCTTCGATATCTGGCCGCCAGGGACCCTGACAAGCGACTGACCTCCGACGATTTGCGGGTTCGCGCGTCCATCGATCAATGGATGGACTGGCAATGCGCGCATCTGTGGCCTGCGATTCGCTCCCTTGTCGTACTTGTCATCAAGCCGAGAAGCACGATGCCCTCCCCGGAGGAGATCGAAGCTGCACGGTCGGGAATCATTCCGCTGCTCCGCTTGCTGGATAGCGCGCTTGGGCAGCGCGGCTATACCGCCGGCGATACTTTCACCATAGCCGACATCGCCATGGCCATTAGCTACAACATCTGGAAGATCATGGAGCCGAACTGCGCTGACTTTCCTGCCTTGGAAGCGTGGTACGCGCGGATCAACACGCGGGCCGCCTTCAAGCCGATGAGCGGAAAGAGACGCGTTTAGCTACGGGCAGCGGCGGCACTTCTTCTTTGTGCCCGCCGTCGCCTCTTCCCGCCCATCTCCACTGTCTTGGTTGCCCTTACTGCCGTTCCAGGAAAGCAAGGTTGGTCGCGCGTCGGCGGAACTCGCTCGGTGACAACGCCATGTGCCTGGTGAAGAAGCGCGTAAAGTTGCTATGGGTACCAAAGCCGAGTTCGTCGGCCAGGTCGATCAGCGGCCTGTCCGTGGTGGCAAGCCAGCGCGTTGCAAAGCCCAGACGCAGGCTGTCGATGTAGTGCCGAGGCGAGACACCGACGCAACGGCTGAACTGCGCAAAGAAATGTGAACGGGAAATACCTGCGGATCGGGTAATTTCGCTGACCTTCGGATTCTCCGTCGCATGTTCGTGGATATAGGCTATCGCCTTCCTGATCCGGTGATCGGTCGGACGCGTGTTCCTTAGCGTCCTGCCATCCGCATCGAGCTTCCCATACTGCCGCACGACAGTACCCACGAGCGCCTTCAGGCGCTCCTCGCATAGCCCTGGCGACTCCAGCGACCGCGTTGAGATCGCGGCCACAAGCAGGTTCACTTTTGCCCGCAGCTCGTCGACAAGCGGTGCTTGTGGATTGGGGAACAGATGGTCCAGGTGCGGCGCAGCATCCTCGAACTCGTTCGCCAACCAGGATGGGTTCAGGAAGAGCGACAGAATTGTGGTCGGGCCGCGATCGCTGGGATGCTTCGCGTGCACCACCCATGGATTGAGCAAGACCACGGAGCTATCGTTCACCTCCAGCGCGGTGGATTCCAACTGTAACGTCGTATCCGCGCCGCTGAGCTTGAAGATGACGTTGAATTCACGATGTGCGTGCTCGACAATCGCTTGCTCAGTCGTGTTGATCGTCGCACGCCCGAAATCGCCGTGCAGAATCTGCGCCGGGTGCCTCTCAGCCATCCCTACTCCTTTTGGTCCAGTCAATCACACAGGCCAGTTGATTCAATTTCCCTTGCTTACGATCACCGAATCGACACCCGCATCAGCCCAAGGGATCAGTAGGCTTGCGGCTCCGTTGCCCGGATCGCCTCCGGGCTGATTAGCACGGCATCCGCGTCGCAGTACACCCATTGACCCGGCGTGAACGTGACGCCGCCGAAGGCCAGCGGGACGTCATCCTCGGCGCCGGGCTGCTCGGCCGCATTGCGCAAGGCGGTCGTGCCCAGCGCCTTGACGCCGATGTCGATCGCATTGACGGTCTTGCTGTCGCGAATCACGCCATGAATGACCAGTCCGGCCCAGCCATTGCTTGCCGCCAGTCCGGCCAGCCGGTCGCCAAAGACGCCGATGCGCAGGGAGCCGCCCACATCCACCACCAGGACACGGCCGGCGCCGGGCGCCGAAAGCCGGCGCAAGACGGGCCGGTGATCCTCTTGCACTCGCAAGGTCGCACAGGGGCCGGAAAAATGCTCGCGCAAGCCGAAGCTGCGGAATTGCAGCTGGCAGACAGAGGTTGTGCCGGGGTGTTCGTCGGAAAGATCGCTGGTGGAAAACATGATGAGAGAAGAGTGTGAAGTCAAAGGAATGCGCGCGGCCGCATGACGTACAGTGCCGTCCCTCTTGGCCGCGCCTGCTTAGTTGAGCGTGATGCCGGCCTTTTTCACCACCTCGCCGTATCGTGCGTAGTCCAGGCGGATCTGCTTGCCGAATTCATCCGGGGTGTTGCCGACCGGGGTGATGCCGAGCTCGAGCATCCTGGCCCTGGTTTCCGGCTGCTCAAGCACCTTCCTGATCTCCCGCTGCAAGCGCGTGACCACTGCGGCTGGGGTGCCGGCCGGCGCGAGGATGCCGACCCAGGAATCGACGCTGAAGTTGCTGACCCCGGATTCCATCAGTGTCGGCACTTCGGGAAGCGAGGCGATACGGCGGCCACCAGTGACGGCGATAGCGCGGACCTGGCCGCTCTTCACATACTGGGACACGCTGGCGACGGCGGTGCACAGGACGGGGAGGGAGCCGCCAAGCACATCCGTCAGCGCCTGTGAGCCGCCCTTGTACGCAATGTGCTGCAGGTTGATGCCGGCCTGCTCCTTGAGGAGTTCGCCGGCAAGATGGCAAGTGGTGCCGGTGCCGGAGCTGCCGTATGACAAGCCGGCGCTCTTCCTGGTGGCGGCGTAGGCGACCAGGTCCTTGAAGTCCCTGGCCGGCACCGAAGGGCTCGTCACGAAGATCAGGGTGGCGTCACCGACCTTGGTGATGGGTGCAAAGTCGGTCAGCACATTGAAGCGCGGTTTCGTGATGTGCGTGCCGGTCACGAGCGCGCCGTCGAAGCCGAGCAACAGGGTGTAGCCGTCGGCGTTCGACCTGGCCACCGCTTCCGCGCCGATATTGCCGGACGCACCGGGCCGGTTGTCGACGATCACGGACTGGCCCAGGGATTGCCCCAATTGGTCCGCTACCAGCCGCGCGGTGGCGTCGGTGACGCCACCCGGCACGAACGGAACCACCAGCCGTATGGGGCGGGTGGGGTATGCATCGGCGGCGGCCTGGGCGGGCACGCCGGCGAGAATCGCGGCGCTGATTCCTAACAGGCCGAGGCAACTCTTCGGGTAGCGCATTGTGTCTCCTGCCGCTTTGTCATCGGATGTGTTTTCAAACACTTATTTCGGCCATTCTACGGATGGGGGCGAAGCATGATGTGTCGTTCCGGGGCCGAATGCACCGGGTGCACCGGCGAAAATTCCGCGGTGCCGGGCTCGGGCGGCACGATGTGCTGCACTGTGGTGCATGTGTGAGGGGGCAGGCGATTGCCGCGGCAGTCCCTACCTTTGTGCGATGGGCTCCGGCAATGGCAGCGCGGTCTGGTACTTCACCTGCTTGAGCGCGAAACTCGACCGGATGCTGGCCACGCCATCGAGCCGCGTCAGCTTGTCGACGATGAAGTGCTCCAGTGCCTGCACCTCGGAAACCATCACCCGGATCAGGTAATCGGAATCGCCGCTCATCAGATAGCACTCCATGACCTGTGGCAGTGCCGAGACCTCGCGCTCGAACGATTCCAGACCGGCGCGGGTCTGCTTTTCCAGCGTGATCTGGATGAACACGTTGACGTTGAGGCCAAGCTTGCGGGGATCCAGCAGCGTGACGTGCCTGCTGATCAGTCCGGACTGCTTCAGCAGGCGCACACGGGCAAGGCACGGCGACGGCGAGAGATTGACGCGCGCGGCCAGTTCCACATTGGTGAGGCTGGCGTCGCGCTGCAGCTCGGCCAGGATCCTGAGGTCGATTTTGTCGAGATCGATCATGGGCCGTCGCCGCTCCCGGACCTGTGATGGTCGACCACCGCATGCGAGGCGAGAAGCTGCTCGATGCGGGCCTCGGCAATGCCAGCCTCGCGCAGGATTTCGATTGAGTGCTCACCGAACGCCGGCGGGGCGCGGAAGCCGCTGGCGTTGTCCCCGTCGTAGCGGATGGCGCGGTTGGCGGCGCGGACCGGTCCGTAGTCGGGATGGTCGAGCTGATAGAAGATGTCGAGATGGCGTACCTGGGCATCGCTTTCCAGCTCGTCGAGCCGCAGTTCCGGCGCCGCCGGTACGTCGTGTTGTTCCAGGCGTGCCATCCAGGTGTCGCGGTCGGCGCTGGCAAAGACTGCGCTCAGCTCGGCGGCGATGGCGTCATAGCCGTGTACGCGGCTTTGGCGGTCGGGATACGCCTGCGCCAGATCCGGCCGCTCGATGGCGGCGAGCAGGTTCTGCCAGAACTTGTCCGGCGATGACAAGTGCAGCCCGATGCGGCGTCCGCATTTGCACGTGACCAGGTAGGACTGCGACTTCGAGGCGCGGCTGAAGAATTCCGGCGTGCTGCCATAGGCCGACAACTGTCCGAGCGGTTCCGTGGCCAGCGCGATCATCGCCTCCAGCATCGAGACCTCGACCTTCCTGCCGCGTCCGGTGCTGGCGCGCTCGACCAGCGCGCCAAGGATGCCGATGCAGGCATAGATGCCGGAGATGGTGTCCGATACCGGCGGGCCGGGCACGCGTGAATCGGTGCCGCGATGGAACATCGACATCCAGCCGGACAGCGCCTGGCCGACGTTGTCGAAGGCGGGGCGGTGCGCGTAGGGCCCGTCGGCGCCGAAGCCCGTGATCGAGCAATGCACGAGCCGGGGATTGAGCCGGTGCAGGTGTCCGGCGTCCAGGCCCAGCTTGCTTTCGCTGCCGGGGCGCATGTTCAGCAGCAGCACATCCGCGTCCAGCAGCAGCTCCTGCAGCACCTGCCGGCCCTCAGGCGTGGTGAAGTCGAGCACCAGCGAACGCTTGTTGCGGTTGTGCGACTGGAAATGGCCGGCGTACATGCCGCCATCGAAGGTGCGGAACGGGTCGACCACCTTGGGCGACTCGATCTTGATCACTTCGGCCCCGAGCTCGCCCAGCAACTGGGCGGCAAGCGGCGCGGTGATGAAGCGGCCGATCTCGATGACGCGGATTCTCTGCAGGACTTTCATTGCGACTCCTTCGGAACGAGGTGCGACGAAGTCTCTTCCTCGGTGCGCACCCACAACGCATTGGCGATCGGGTGTTCGATTTCCTCGGCCAGATGGCCGAGCAGGCCGACGGCGCGGCTCACCACGGCCAGGCCGCGACACAGCTTCCAGGACAGGCCAAGCTCGGAAGCGATGGCGCCAATCGCCCCGGTGGCGTTCACCGGCAATTTGCCTGGCTTGCCGAAGGCGCGCTCGGCTTCAGCCGAGATCGCCTTCATCAGGGCGACGTAGGGCCCGGCCAGACCGTTTTCCTCGGCGATGGCAAAGAGCGCGACGGCGCGCGGGTCGACCGGCTTGTGTACGGGGTGGCCGATGCCTGGCACCGGCAGGCGTTGCTGCCGATGCTCCTGCACGATGCGCGCGGCCGTCTCCGCCACGTCATAGCTGCTCGCCGAGCCGACGGGACGGACCTGCTGCAGCAGCCGGGCCGCACCTTCGGCGGTGCCGGCGAAGGTCGTGCCCATGCCGCACAGGCCGGCAGCAATGGCGGCCTGCATCGATTCCGGCGCTCCAAGATAGGTCAGGCGGGCCACCATGGCGGAGGGCGTCATGCCGTGCTCGACCAGCACCGCGAGAATGGCGTTGAACACGGTCGACTCGGCCGCGCTCGGCCTTCTGCCGGTGACTTCGAGAAAGGCAAAGTCACCGAGCGCGATCTTGCCCAGCACGTCCTGGCACAGATCCAGGCCGCGCACCGTGATGCGATCGGCCGTGCTCCAGCCCATGTCCGATTGCAGCTTCTGTTCTTCCATCAACTTCTCCGTATTGAATTCTCAGGACACTAGGACTTCGGCGCATCGGCCGACACGATGGCGCGCGGCAACAGCAGGATCAGCAGGCAGCACAGCAGCAGGCATGCACCGAGCACATAGGTGCCGCTGTTCATGTTGCCGGTCACGTTCTTGGCGACATTGGTGATCATGGCGCCGGTGATGCCGGCCAGGCTGCCGACCGAATTGATCATGGCCAGCCCCGCCGCGGCAGCGGCGCCGGTGAGGGCGCGCCCCGCGAAGATCCAGAACAGCGGCGTCACGCCGAGGATCCCTGCCGCGGCGACTGAGATCAGCAGCAGGGACGGGCCCAGCTGTTCGGCGCAGGCCGCGCTCAGGATCAGGCCGATGCCGGCGCAGGCCGCCGGAATCGCGGCGTGCAGGCGGCGTTCGCCGGTTCGATTCGAGTGCATCGCATTGGCCACCAGGACCACGCCCGCGACCACGTAGGGCAGCGCTGAAAGCAGGCCGACGTGATAGACGTTCTTGAGCCCGGTGGCCTGGATGATGGAAGGCAGCCAGAACGACAGGCCGTAGAAGCCCGTGTTCATGGTCAGCAGGATCGCGCACAGCAGCCAGATCACGGGGCTTTTCAGGGCGGCGCCGAAATTGTGGGTCTTGTGCGCGTTTTCCGTGGCGAGGTTGCGCTTGATCAGCGCCTTCTCGTCGGCGTTGAGCCAGCGCGCCTTGTCGACCGAGTCCGTCAGGCAAGCCAGCACCACGATGCCCAGGATCACTGCGGGCAGGCCCTCGACCAGCAGCATCCATTGCCAGCCGCGGTGCCCGAGCGTGTCATGCATGTTCTGCAAGATCCAACCCGATACCGGTCCGCCGATGCAAAGGCTCAGCGGCAGCGCGAACATGAAGCCGGCCAGCACGCGATTCTGCTTGTGCGAGGGAAACCACTGGTTCAGGTAGAGCACCACGCCGGGGAAGAAGCCGGCTTCGCAAACGCCCAGCAGGAAGCGCAGCACATAGAACATGGTTGCCGAGCTGGTGTGGAACACCGCGGCCAGCGGCTCGATATACATCATCGAAACCGAGACGCAACCCCAGCTGATCATGATCCGCGAAATCCAGCGCCGCGCGCCGACCCGGTGCAGGATCAGGTTGCTCGGCATTTCAAAGAGCACATAGCCCCAGAAAAGCATGCTTGCCGCGAGCGCATAGACGTTGTTGCTCAGGTCCAGGTCGCCGAGCATCTGCAGCTTGGCGAAGCCGATATTGACGCGGTCGAGGTACGAGATCACGTAGCAGACAAAGAACAGCGGCACTGTCCGCCAGAACACCTTGTCATAAGTGCGCTTCTCAAGATCGGGCAAGGTGGCGTCGATCGGCGTTTGCTGAATGCTCACGGCCATTGCAGTCTCCATTCGTTATGGGTCGGGGGATGCGTGTGCATCGGCGCCCTGTCGCTTATCGGATGCGCTTTTACGGCGCATGCCAGTTCCACATTCAGCCGTCGTCTTTTTGTTCGACTATTTTGTAGGACAATAGTGTAGCTATCGAGGCAATGCCAATGAGGGTTAGTCCTGATCGGGCTTGGGAAGCTCTGGGATTGGCGGCTATTTGGCCTCAGAAAGGCAACATATGGGAATGCCGCTGAAGACACTATTGCAGTTTGCTCATCACTTTTGTGAAGAGTACCCTATCAATATGTAGGACAATAATGTACGAATTGGTGCGGTAAAATCAGCGTAATCGCGAGGAGAGCACCTGAAATGACCAATCCATCCGCCCCGCCACGCAGCACGCTCGAATATGTCGTCGACAGCCTGAGGCAGGCCATCCTGAGCGGGCGCTTCGTGCCGGGCCAGCGCCTGGTCGAAGCCGATCTGACGCGCGAGCTTGGCGTCAGCCGCGGTCCCGTGCGCGAGTCTTTCCGCCGGCTGTCGGCTGAAGGCCTGGTGGAGAGCATTCCGAATCAGACCACGATGGTCAGGCGCTACTCGCACACCGAAATACGGGAGCTGTTCGAGGTGCGCGCGGAGCTTGAGGCACTGGCGGCGCGCCGCGCGGCCGGCCGCATGAACGAGGCATGCGTGCGCGAACGTTTCCTGCAGGCGACCCAGGCGATCTGGGAAGATCACCATGCAATGAGCCCGGCGGCCTACTTCGAGGAGAACAGGCGCTTTCACCAGGCCATCGCCGATGAATGCGGGAATGCGCAACTCACCGATTTCATCGGACGCCTGCAACTGCCGATGCTCATGTTCCAGCTCGGCAATGCCATCCAAGGCGAGGCGCTGCAGGAGTCGGTCAGCGAGCACCGCCTCATCGCCCAGGCCATCGTCAGCGGCGATGCCGACAAGTCTGCCCAACTGATGCGCGAACACCTCAGGCGCGCGAGCGATTTCGTGGACCGCATGCCAGCCGACACCTTCAGGCCCTGAACCAGCTGTCGCCGATTCAGGCTCCGTCAGGCGTCCATGGCCTCAGCCTGCTCGGCCCTGGAAGCTGCAAGAAGGGGTCAACCTAGGGCATGCCTTGACATGCTGTTGTTTCCGGCGCTGCTGGTTTGCACCCCGCTCCCGATCGGAGAGGGGGGACCGGAGAGCAAACCGGCGGCGCTCTTAACCTTCCACTTCCGCCCAACCCTGCATCGCCTGACCGCCGGCATCGTCCCCCGTCCACAGCACCAGCCGGCCAGGCTGCGCCGGATCGGCCGCGCCGCCGACGGTGATGATGTCCTGGTCGAACAGCGGGGCCAGGCCGCGGAAGCCAAAGCGGCGCACGCGCGCCTGCGGTTGCTCGCGCGCCACCAGGTCCAGCATCAGCATGGCCTGCATCGGCCCGTGCACCACCAGGCCGGGGTAGCCCTCGACCTCGCGCGTGTACTGGCGGTCATAGTGGATGCGATGGCCGTTGAAGGTCAGTGCCGAGTAGCGGAACAGCATCACCGGGTCTGCCTGCAGCGTGCGCTGCCACTGCGCGGCCTGCTCCAGGCGCGGGCGCGGCGGCTGCGGCCTGGACGGGTCGGGCATGGCGCGGTAGACGATATCGTGGCGCTCGTTGACCGCGGTCTTGCCGTTGACGGTCAGCTCGTGATCGACGGCGACAAACCACAGCTCGCCGGTGCGCCCGGTCTTGTACTGCACGTCCTTGATGGTGGAGGTGCGCGTGACGGTATCGCCGATATGCAGCGGATGGCTGAAGCTCAGCTCGCTGCCGGCCCACATGCGGCGCGGCAGCGGCACCGGCGGCATGAAGCCGCCGAGGGTGGGATGGCCGTCGCGTCCCAGTTCACGCTGCGGCGCGCGCGGCAGGAAGTAGAGCCAGTGCCACAGCGGCGGCAGCGGGCCGGCGGCGACGGCCTCGGGGTCGAGGTCGAAGGTGGCGGCGAGGCCGATCACCGGTTCCGGCGACAGCGTTTCGGTGCGCGCTTCGCTGCGGCCGATCCAGCCGCGCAGGCGTTCGAGTTCAGGAGTGGCGTCAGTCATGACAATAAGCCTTGTAATGCGTGAAGGTGGTCGGGCGGCCGGTTATTGCGCCAGTGCCAGCAGCCGGCGGGCCTGCTCGATCACGGGCCGGTCGACCATCTTGCCATCGACCTGCACCGCATGGCTGCCGCTGGCGGTAGCTTCCAGCACGCGGCGGGCCCAGTCGAGCTGCTCGGGGCTGGGCAGGAAGCCTGCGCGCGCCGCGCCCAGCTGGGCCGGGTGGATGCAGAGCTTGCCGGCAAAGCCGAGTTCGCGCGCATAGGCAACATCGCTGGCCAGCACGGCTTCGTCTTTCAGTGCGGTGGTCACGCCGTCGACCGGCGGTGGCAGGCCGGCCACGCGTGAGGCCAGCACGATGCGGGCGCGCGCAAAGGCGAGCGCGTCGCGCGTATGGCTGCAGCCCAGGTCGACTGCATAGTCGAGCGAGCCGAAGGCAAGGCGTGCCACGCCGGGGGCCGTGGCCACGGCATCGATCTGATGCAGGCCCAGCGCGGTTTCGATGATCGCGACCAGTTCGCCCTGCGGGTTGATCGCATGCAGGGCCTGCGCGATGGTGGCCAGCGCGGCGGCATCTTCTGCCTTGGGCACCAGCAGGCCGGCCAGCGCGGTGCCCGGCGGCAGCGCGCGCAGCCAGGCCAGGTCGGCGGCAAAGGATGGCGAGGCGCTGTCGTTGAGGCGGACAAAGGCGTTGGCCGCGGGCCGCCCGGCCAGCCACTCGGCGATGGCTTCGCGCGCGGCGGGCTTGGCGTCCGGATGGACCGCGTCCTCGAGGTCCAGGATCATCACATCGGGGCCGGCGGCCGCGGCCTTGTCAAAGCGTTCCGGCCGGTCGCCCGGCACGAACAGGTAGGTGACTGCAGTGGTCATGTCTTGGCTCTCAGCCTGCGGCGGGCAGCCAGTCGTTGACGTTCGGGGCCTGCTCCAGCGCCCACACGCGCTGGATGATGGTGCGCATCTCGGCCTCGCTCGCGCCGTGGCGGAACGCGCCCAGCTGCAGCGCCTTGGCTTCCAGATCCGGGCGCGACAGGGTGTTGTCGGGATCGCCCTTGGGCACGTCGACGCGCGCCGCCAGTGTGCGGCCGTCGGTGGTCGTGACGGTGACGCGGCCGATCCACTGGCGCGGGTAGGCGGCGTTGATCTCGGCATCCAGTTCCATGCCGACCTTGCCGCGGAAGGCGGTCACCTTCGGGTCCTGCAGCGCATGCTGCTCGAACTCGCCCAGGCCCGCATGGCCGTGCACGGCCACCAGCCCCAGCACCGTGCCCATCGAGAACTTGGCCTGGTGGATGGTGGTGGGGTTGACCACCGGGCCGAGCACATCGATGGCGCCCTGGTGCACGTGCGTGGTGACGCTGGCGACCTGGTCGGCGCCGATGCCTTCGCGCTGCATCAGCGCCTTGAGCGCATCGGCGGCCGGGTGCGTGTGGCGGCATGAGGCGAAGAACTTGAACGAGGTCTCGGCGGTGGCCCAGCGCGTGCCCAGGCCGTCGGTCAGGCAGGCGGGATTGGCATCGCTGGACATGCCGGCGGCCATGCCCTGCGCGCCTTCCAGGATCTGCCTGGCGCCGGTGAAGCCGGCGCGCGCGAGCCAGGCCGACTGCAGGCCATCGGCCGCGGCCTTGGCGGTATGCAGCTGCTTGGAGTCGGCGGCGTCGCGCAGGAATTCCCACAGGCCCGCGGCCTGCGTGCCGGCCGAGCCCAGAGCCTGGTTGATGCCTTCGGCATCCAGGCCGTAGAGCTTGGCCACGGCCGCGGCGGCGGCTAGGGTGCCCACCGTGCCGGTGGTGTGGAACACGCGGTAGTGCGAACGGCCCATGAATTCGCCGATGCGGATGCCGGCTTCATAACCGGCGATGGAGGCCAGCAGCACCTCGGCGCCAGTCTTGCCTTCGGCCTGCGCGGCGGCGACCACGGCAGGGAACACCACGGCGGCCGGGTGCAGCACCGAGCCGTTGTGCACGTCATCCTGCTCGACCACGTGCGACGAAGCGCCGTTGATCAGCGCGGCGAAGTAGGGCGAGGTGCGGCGGCGGTCCACCAGCACTTCGGCCGCGCCCTGCGTCGGCCCCATCGCGGCGGCAAACTCCTGGATGCGGCGCACGGCCGGGGCGTCCTTGCCCGCGATGGCCGAGGCGATCCAGTCAAGGAACAGGTCCTTGGCGCGCTCGATCACGGGCGCGGGCACGTCGGACAGCTTGAGGTTGGCCAGGAAATCGCAAAGCTGGCGGGTGGGGTAAGTGGTGTCTGCGGCTTGGCTCATGCCGGCTCCGGAAATTGAACAGGTGCTTGCAGAAAGAAGGGAGCGCCCGGTTTGCCCGGGCGCCGGTATTGGCTCAGATAGTCTGTTTGTCCGCCAGCGCGGCGATGTCGCTGTCGGCATAGCCGAGTTCGGCGAGGATCTTGCGGCTGTGCGCGCCCAGCGCCGGTACGTCGCCCATCACCGGCTCCACGCCGGACAGGTTGGCGGGCGGCAGCAGCGCATCGATGGGGCCGCCCGGGGTGGCGACTTCGCGCCAGCGCTGGCGCGCTTGCAGTTGCGGATGGTTCCATACGCCTTCGATGTCGTTCATCGGAGCATTGGCGATCTGCGCCTGGTCCAGCAGCGCCTCGGCCTGCTCCACCGTCAGCGACGCAAAACGTTCTTCGATGAGGGCGGTGAGTTCGGGGCGGTTGCGCACGCGGGCGGTATTGCTGGAAAAGCGCTCGTCCTGTGCCAGTTCCCGATTGCCGAGCACGACCTCGCAGAAACTGGCGAACTCGCGTTCGTTCTGCACGCTGAAGATCACGCTGCCATTGCCGGTGCGATGCACGCCATACGGGGCGATGGTCGGATGCGACGCGCCGAAGCGAGCCGGCGGCTTGCCGCCATAGTGGCCGAAATAGAGAACCTGGTTCATCCATTCGGCCATCGCCTCGAACATGGTCACCTGCACGCGCAGGCCCCTGCCGGTGCGGCCGCGCTGCAGCAGCGCCGAGAGGATGCCGCTGTAGGCATACATGCCGGCCGCGATGTCGGCGATCGAAACGCCGGCGCGCGACGGCTCGTTCGGGCCGCCGGTGAGGCCCACCAGGCCGGCGGCGGCCTGGATCAGCAGGTCATAGGCCTTCTTGTCGCGATAGGGGCCCGAGTCGCCATAGCCGGAGATGTCGCAGACGATCAGCTTCTCGTACTTGCCATGCAGGCTGTCGAAGTCCAGGCCCATGCGGGCGGCGGCGCCGGGCGCCAGGTTCTGCACCAGCACGTCGGCATCGGCCAGCAGGCGGTGCAGGATGGTCTGCGCCTCGTTGTCCTTCAGGTCCAGCGTCAGGCTTTCCTTGCCCCGGTTGAGCCAGACGAAGTACGAGGCCTGGCCGTGCACCGACTGGTCATAGCCGCGCGCGAAGTCGCCGGCGCCGGGGCGCTCGATCTTGATGACGCGGGCGCCCAGGTCGGCCAGCTGGCGCGTGGCGAAGGGAGCGGCCACCGCGTGTTCGAGCGACACCACGCGGACGCCGTCGAGCGGGCGGATGCCTTGGGGGGATTGGGACATGGAAAGCCTTAGAACGAACGCGGCAGCTCGAGCACATGCTCGGCCACGTAGGACAGGATCAGGTTGGTCGAGATCGGCGCCACCTGGTACAGGCGCGTTTCGCGGAATTTGCGTTCGATGTCGTACTCGGCGGCAAAGCCGAAGCCGCCGTGCGTCTGCAGGCAGACGTTGGCCGCTTCCCACGACGCGTCGGCGGCCAGCAGCTTGGAGATATTGGCTTCCTTGCCGCACGGCTTGCCGGAGTCGAACAGCTGCGCGGCCTTGTAGCGCATCAGGCTGGCGGCCTCGACATTGATGTAGGAGTGCGCGATCGGGAACTGCACGGCCTGGTTCTGGCCGATCGGGCGGTCGAACACGATGCGGTCGCGCGCATAGTTGCTGGCGCGCTCGACAAACCAGTAGCCGTCGCCGATGCACTCGGCGGCGATCAGGATGCGCTCGGCGTTGAGGCCGTCGAGGATGTACTTCAGGCCCTTGCCTTCCTCGCCGATCAGGTTTTCGGCGGGGACTTCGAGGTTGTCGAAGAACAGCTCATTGGTCTCGTGGTTGACCATGTTGCGGATCGGCTTGACCGTCAGGCCCTTGCCGATGGCATCGCGCAGGTCCACCACAAACACCGACAGGCCCTCGGACTTGCGCTTGACCTGGTCCAGCGGCGTGGTGCGCGCCAGCAGCAGCATCAGGTCCGAATGCTGCACGCGCGAAATCCATACCTTCTGGCCATTGACGATGTACTTGTCGCCCTGGCGTACCGCGGTGGTCTTGAGCTTGGTGGTGTCGGTGCCGGTGGTGGGCTCGGTCACGGCCATCGACTGCATGCGCAGCTCGCCCGAGGCGATGCCCGGCAGCCAGCGCTGTTTCTGCGCTTCGGAGCCGTGGCGCAGCAGGCAGCCCATCACGTACATCTGGCCGTGGCAGGCGCCGGAATTGCCGCCGCTGCGGTTGATTTCCTCCATGATGACCGAGGCCGCGGTCAGCGACAGGCCCGAGCCGCCATAGGCTTCGGGGATCAGCGCCGACAGCCAGCCCGCCTGGGTCAGCGCCTGGACAAAGGTCTCAGGAAAGGCGTTCTGCTCTTCCACCCGTTGCCAGTACGCCGAATCGAAGCCGGCGCAGAGGTCGCGCATCGCTTCGCGGATTTCGGGGTACAGCTGGTCTGGATCCTGATGTGCGTGCATGGGGTAGCCCCGCTCGGATTGAATGGGGCCATTATTCCCGAGCCCCCGGCACGCTGAAATTCGGATTTGCGAAAGAGCGGCTTAGGTGGGCCGGAAGCGGGGGGAGGCGGAAGCTGCATGCGGCGCCGGGGCGCCCGCAGTTGCGCAAGAGGCCGGTGCAGCGGCCTCTTGCGCGGGGATGGCTGGCACGCCGGGCCTGGGAATCAGTGCATGAAGAGCCAGATCAGGACCAGGATGAAGGCCGGGACGCCAAGTAGCCAGGCAAGGATATAGGGCATGGTGCAACTCCTGTCGATGACGGTAATCGGTGATTCCAATATAGGAATGCCGTCATGCCGGCACTGTCGGAAAGCTTCCGCTTGCGATGTAGGACGCAGCCGCAAGCGCCTGGCGGGCGGCCCCGCGCGGCGTGGCGCGAGTGCCTTGCGGCCCGCCGGCCCGGTTGCCGGCAGGCCATCCCGTGCTACGCTCAGGTCTGTACCCAAGCACCCGGAGACGAGCCATGGACGGGGTCTGGTCCGAGATCTACAGTGTCTTGCGCGCCGAGTTCGCCGATGTGCCGGACGCTGGCGAGGCCACCCGCATCCTGGCACGCCTGTTCATGGCGGTGCTGCTGGGCGGCCTGATCGGCTATCAGCGCGAGGCCTCCGGCAAGGCAGCGGGGCTGCGCACCCATATGCTGGTGGCGCTGGGCTCGGCGCTGTTCGTGCTGGTGCCGCTGCAGGCAGGGACGCCGCTGGCCGACATCAGCCGCGTGCTGCAGGGGCTGATTGCCGGCATCGGCTTCCTTGGCGCCGGCGCGATCCTGAAGCACAGCGACGAAGCCCACATCCAGGGCCTGACCACCGCGGCCAGCATCTGGATGGTCGCGGCCATCGGCGTGGCTGCCGGCCTGGGTCGCGATACCACGGCGGTGATCGCCACCATTTTCACGCTGGTCATCCTGCAGGTCCTGCAGCGCTGGAAATAGCGCACCCGCGCCCGGCGCATCCGGCACCCCGTGCCGCCCGGCGTGCGCCGGTCTGTTCGCTTGCCCGCCAATTTGCGTCATTTCCCACAGCAATGCGCGCCAGCGCACGCTGCCCGCGCGCGCTGCGCCCTATGCTGTGGCACAGGTTGCGCCGCGATCCACAGGCGCGGCCGTGGCAGAGCAGGGGGAGGCAGCCATGAAATCATCGATCCGTGACGACGCGGCGCTGGCCGCATTCGTGGGGCCGCGCTATGCGTACTACAGCCAGCGCTGGTCCCTGGCAGAGGCACGCGGCGGCATGTCGTGGAACTGGGCGGCGTGCCTGCTGGGGCCGTTCTGGATGGCCTACCGGCGCATGTACTGGCAGGTGGGGGTCTATGCGCTGATCGTCTGCGCCGAACCGGTGCTGCACGCGCTGTTCGGGCTGAAGATGCCGCTGGCGGTCCGGCCGATGCTGTATGCCATGGCGCTGCTGCTGGGCATGTATGGCAACCAGATCTACCGCTGGCATGCCGAGGCGACCATCCGGCACCTGCGCGAGTACCATTTCTCACCGGAACTGGTGCATGATTCGCTGGCGCGCTGTGGCCGCACCAGCTGGCCCGGTGTCTTCGCCATGGGCCTGCTGCTGGTCGTGATGACGGTGTCGCTGAGCCCGCTGGCGGGGCTGGTGGTGCAGGGCGGCGGGCTGACCGCCGGCTGAACGGCCGGCGGCTTCCCTGATTTACACGGGCTCGCGCGCCGCGTCGACCAGGTACTGGATCAGGGTTTCGGCAAACTGGGGCAGTTCGCGCCCCGGGCGGCGCACCAGGCGCAGCTCGCGCTTGGCCCATTCGTCTTCCAGCTGGATAAAGCGCAGCACCTTGCGGCTGGCGTAGCGGCGCGCGCAGCTGTTGGGCACGATGGCGATGCCGGCGCCGGCCTCGACCATGCGGCATACGGCATCGAAGCTGCCCACCTGGATGCGCAGGCTGATGCGCTTGCCCATGCCGCCGGCGATGCGGTCCAAAAACGACTGGATCGCGCTGAACTGGTTCAGGCCGACAAAGCGGCAGGTATCGAGCAGGTCGGCGAAATGCAGCCGCTTGAAGGCCGGCAGCGGGTGGTTGACGGGGGCGATCACGATCAGCTCATCGCTGCACAGGTGCATCGCGTCCAGGTCCTGGGTGGCGACTTCACCGGCCACGATGCCCAGGTCGGCGGCGCCGGCGCTGATCGCCGAGACGATTTCCTGCGACAGGTGCTCTTCCAGCTCGATATCCACGTCCGGGTTCTCGCTCAGGAAGCGCGATACGCCGGTGGCCAGGAACGAGTTGGTGGCGGTGGTATTGGCCAGCAGCCGCACCCGGCCCTTGACGCCCTTGGCATAGGGCCGCAGGTCGGCGTGCAGGCATTCCAGTTCGCGGAAGACCTCGCGCGCGTGGCGCAGCAGCGCATCGCCCGCCGGCGTCAGGCGCACCCCCTTGACCTGGCGGATCAGCAATTGTGTCTGGAACGCCTCTTCCAGCTGCTTGATCCGGGTGCTGGCCGCGGGCAGCGACAGGAAGCTGCGTTCGGCCGCGCGGGTCAGGTTCTCCGTCTCGCCAACGTTCAGGAAGAGGCGGAGATCGGTCAGGTCGTAATGCATGGGCTTCCGTCAGGCCAAAGGCCAGTTTTGTGATTCGTGAATTCCAAAGTCTCGGCCGTCAATTTATCGTATCCGCTGCGG
Organism: Cupriavidus sp. CPT47-8839-RL05A; assembly: GCF_058792255.1. Taxonomy (NCBI): domain Bacteria; kingdom Pseudomonadati; phylum Pseudomonadota; class Betaproteobacteria; order Burkholderiales; family Burkholderiaceae; genus Cupriavidus; species Cupriavidus sp. CPT47-8839-RL05A. The sequence continues at coordinate 109,511 of NZ_JBYTEG010000027.1, forward strand.
AGTGGACATCCGGATTGACCGCACCGGCGGGCGAATGCCCGCGGCGCAGGGGTGTTTGGCCGGGTTTGCGGTCGGTGACCGCACAAAAAGTATTCAGAGGAGCAACGCAATGAGCGGTTTGATGGCAGGCAAGGTCGCGCTGGTGACGGGCGCAGGTGGTGGAATCGGGCGCGGCATCGCGCTGGCACTGGCCGCCGCCGGCGCCAAGGTGGTGGTCAATGACCTCGGCGTGTCGAT
>NZ_JBYTEG010000028.1:0-100325 GCF_058792255.1 Cupriavidus sp. CPT47-8839-RL05A
CGCGCATCATGATGCGCGCAGGTCACGTGTCACCTATGTCTCCGAACACCTGTTACCCATGTCTCCGGTCTGTACACAGCCAAGCCGGGGGGGCGCCGTCAGCCGCGCAAGCTGATCGGCTCTTCCGATTCCTGACTGGCCGCCGCGGCCAGCACGCGCTCGCGCAGCCAGGCGTGGGCGGGATCGGCTTCGGTGCGCTCGTGCCAGATCATGCTGAAGGTGAAGTCGTCGAGCGCAAACGGCGGCGCGAACACGGCGTAGCGCGGGTCCTCTTCCAGCGCGGCCAGGCTGCGCCGCGCCGTGGTCAGCACCAGGTTGGTCCCGGCGATCAGCGCCGGCGCCACGCTCCAGTGCGGCACCACGCAGGCGATCTTGCGCCGTCCGCCCAGCTTGGCCACCGCGGTGTCGATCGCGTCCATGCGTTCGCTGTGCGTGGCCACCAGCACGTGCGAGCGCGCCAGGTAGGCCACCTGGTCGAGCCGGCCGGTGTCGCGCACGGTGGCGGCATCCACCGCGCAGGCATAGCTCTCGCAGAACAGCTCCGCGGATTTCACGCCTTCGGGCTGGTGGGTGAACACGCCCAGCGCCATGTCGATCTCGCCATCGGCGACCTGGGCGGTCATGCCTTCGCGGCTGGCCTGCGACACCACCAGGTCGATATTGGGCGCGGCCTTGCGCACCGCGCGCAGCAGCCGCGGCAGCACCACCAGCGCGCCGTAGTCGGACATGGCCAGGCGGAAGCTGCGCCGCGCGGTGGCTGGCTGGAAGCCGCTCGGCCCCAGCAGGATGCGCACCTGCGCCAGCGCCTCGGCCAGCGGGCCGGACAGCTCATGGGCGCGCGCGCTCAGCACCAGTCCGCCCTTGCCGCGCACCAGGATGGGATCGTCGAGCAGCTGCCGCAGGCGCCCGAGCGCGTGGCTGACCGCCGGCTGGCTCAGGTGCAGCCGCAGCGCGGCGCGGGAGATATGGCGCTCGGCCAGCAGTGCTTCGAGCACCACCAGCAGGTTGAGGTCGATTCCGCGTAGGCTATTCATTCGGCGAATAATAAACGTACGAAAGCAGAATTGGAAATTCGCATTGCGATATTTCAAACTGCTGGCATCGCATCTTGCCCTATGGAGCGCTTCATGTCAGGCACCCAGTTGCCGTTTTCCCTCCCGGTTTCACTCTGGCTGCCGCTTGGCACGGCCGTGCTGGCCGGCGCGGCGATCCCCTTCCAGGCCGGCGCCAACGCCACCCTCGGGCGCACGCTCGGGCATCCGCTGTCGGCCACGCTGGTGTCGCTGCTGGTCAGCCTGGCGGCGCTGTTGCCCGTGCTGTGGCTGATGCGCGTGCCGCTGCCGGCGCCAGCGGCACTGGCGCGTGCGCCTGGCTGGCTCTGGATCGGCGGGGTGCTGGGGGTGTTCTATATTTCGGCCGCGCTGATGATGGCGCCGAAGCTGGGCGCCGCGGGTTTTATCGCCGCGGTGGTGGCGGGCCAGGTGCTGGCGGCGCTGCTGGTGGACCAGTTCGGGCTGGCCGGCTTTGCGGTGCGCGCGCTCACGCCGGCGCGGCTGGCGGGCGCGGCGCTGATCGTGGCGGGGATGCTGGTGATGCAGTGGGGCAGCGCCGCAGGGCCCGGGCCGGCGCCTCAGCCAGCGGCGGAATCTGGTTCCTGAGCCGCTTGCCGGCGCGCTGCCAGGCAGGCCGGACACAGGCAGTGCTGGCCCGGCACGATGCGCCGCGCCGGCAGCAGCGGCTGGCTGGCGCACCAGCACTCGGGCAGCCCCGCCACGTAGCCGCAGACAAAGCCCGCGCCGCAGCGGCTGCAATGTTCGACCGGGCGCAGCTGGCCGGTCAGCACGGTCGAGGCGTCGCTCATGGCAGGTCTCCCGGCGCTGGCGGGAAATCGGGGATCCGGGCTGGCAAGAGGCGGCTGGCGGCGGGCATGATGGTCAAGATGGGGAACGCTGTGCCGCGGCGCAGGCCAAACGGCTGAGTGGTGGCGGCACGTTGTTGCGTGGACGGAACGCGTTGGTGCCCCGTGGGGCGCTTGCAGGCGGTTCGCGGGACCACGTTCGGCCGGTTGACTCGCGCCCCGCGCGGTTTCTTGTAAAATCGGCGCCTGCCATGGCCGGATGGCGCACTTTCGGGCGATCCCCGTTGGTTATCCCTGGCTACGTGGCCGATTAGCCATCATACCTGTTGATTCTCACGGATGTCCCCCATGAACGCCGACAACCCCGGGCCTGCCGCAACCACGGTGGCCGCCATTGCTCCCGCGCTGAAAGCCGAGATCCTCGCCGAGGCCCTGCCGTATATCCGCAAGTTCCACGGCAAGACCATCGTGGTCAAGTACGGCGGCAATGCCATGACCGAAGAGAAGCTCAAGCATGGCTTCGCGCGCGACGTGATCCTGCTCAAGCTGGTCGGCATGAACCCGGTGGTGGTGCACGGCGGCGGCCCGCAGATCGATGAGGCACTGAAGAAGGTCGGCAAGGTCGGCACCTTCGTGCAGGGCATGCGCGTCACCGACGAAGAGACCATGGAAGTGGTCGAGTGGGTGCTGGGCGGTGAAGTCCAGCAGGACATCGTGATGCTGATCAACCAGTACGGCGGCCAGGCCGTGGGCCTGACCGGCAAGGACGGCGGCCTGATCCGCGCCAAGCGCCTGCAGATGCCCGACCGCGAGAACCCGGGGGCGTTCATCGATATCGGCTACGTCGGCGACATCGAGGCGATCAACCCCGCGGTGGTCAAGGCGCTGCAGGACGACGCCTTTATCCCGGTGATCTCGCCGATCGGCTTCTCCGACGACGGCCAGGCCTACAACATCAACGCCGACGTGGTTGCCGGCAAGATGGCCGAGATCCTGAAGGCCGAGAAGCTGGTGATGATGACCAACATCCCGGGCGTGATGGACAAGAAGGGCAACCTGCTGACCGACCTGTCCGCGCGCGAGATCGAAGAGCTGTTCGCCGACGGCACCATCTCGGGCGGCATGCTGCCGAAGATTTCGTCGGCGCTGGATGCGGCCAAGAGCGGCGTGCATTCGGTGCACATCATCGACGGCCGCATCGAGCATTCGCTGCTGCTGGAAATCCTGACCGAGCAGGCCTTCGGCACCATGATCCGCTCGCACTGAGCGGAGCCTCGGGGCGGTGCCGGCAGCGGCCGGCCGCCCCGGACATCCCATCACCCTCCGAGTTGCCCGGCGTGCCTTCCAGTCTTCGTTCTCCGCGCCGTGTCCGCGCTCGCCTCTGCCGCCACCCCGCGGGCAATACCTCGGGCAATACGGTCTGGCTGTTCGATCTCGACAACACCCTGCACGACGCCTCGCACGCGATCTTCCCGGCCATCAACCGGCTGATGACCGACTACGTGGCGCGCGTGCTCGGCTGCGACGAGGCCACCGCCAGCCGCGTGCGCGTGGACTACTGGCAGCGCTACGGCGCCACGCTGCTCGGCATGATCCGGCACCACGGCGTGGATCCGGCTGATTTCCTGCGCGCCGCGCATGAATTCCCGGCGCTGGCCGACATGGTGCGGGTGCGGCGCGGGCTGGCCGCGCACCTGCGGCGCCTGCCGGGGCGCAAGATCCTGGTCACCAATGCGCCGCAGGACTACGCGCGGGCGGTGCTGGAGATAGCGGGCATACGGCATTGCTTCGAGCGCGTGGTGGCAATCGAGCAGATGTGGGTGCATGGCCACCTGCGGCCCAAGCCGGACCGCCGCATGCTGCGCCGGCTGCTGGTGCAGACCCGCATCGCGCCACATCGCGCGGTGCTGGTGGAAGACACCGTGTCGCACCTCAAGCGCTATGCCGGCACCGGCATCCGCACCGCGTGGGTGACGGGCTACCTGCGCACGATCGCGCCACCGCGCCCGCATGAGGTGCCTGCGGTGCGCGATGACGGCAGCCGGCGCGATGCCGCGGTACGCTCGACGCTGGAGGCGGAGGACCGGCGCCATGTCGGCCACGCCGCGCAGGAGCAGTCGGTGACGCTGGTGGCCGCGGAGACCCAGGCACCGCAGGCGCAGCCCGACAACGTGCGGCGCGTGCGCGCCCGCGTGCCGAACCGGCCGGCCTATGTGGACATAAAAGTACAATCGATGCATCAACTCCAACGACGAATGCGGAGAATCGGGTCATGACGCAAAGCAACGGGCGCGAGCCAGAGGCGGTCATTTCAGGCAGTGCGCAGGATGCGCAGGACGGAGGCCAGCCGCCGGCCACGCAGGTGCGCAAGCGCCCGCGCCCGGGCGAGCGCCGCGTGCAGATCCTGCAGACGCTGGCCACCATGCTGGAGCACCCGCGCGGGGAGAAGATCACAACGGCGGCGCTGGCTGCGCGCCTGAGCGTGTCCGAGGCGGCGCTGTACCGCCATTTCGCCAGCAAGGCGCAGATGTACGAGGGCCTGATCGGCTTTATCGAGCAGACCGTGTTCGGCCTGATCAACCAGATCACCGACAAGGAAGAGCACGGCCTGCGCCAGGCCCATGCCATCGTGCGCATGCTGCTGTCGTTTGCCGAGAAGAACCCGGGCATGACGCGCGTGCTGACCGGCGAGGCGCTGGTGGGCGAGCACGAACGCCTGCAGGAGCGCATCAACCAGGTGGTGGACCGCATCGAGGCCTCGCTGCGCCAGTGCCTGAAGATGGCGGTGACACAGGCCGCGTTCCCGGCGGACGCCGACATCCCGGCGCGCGCGGCGCTGATCATGGCGGCGGTGCAGGGGCAGTGGCACCGCTACGCCAAGAGCGGCTTCCGCAAGTCGCCGTCGCACTATGCCGAGGCGCATCTGCGGGTCTTGCTGGGCTGAAAACAACATGCCGGGCCGATTGCTCTATAATTGCCCGGTCGCGCCGATTTGATGACTGGCTTGCGGGCGCGCGGCAGCCAAGGGACCAAGTTCCGGGTTGCCACTATAAATGCGGCTAAAGAGGTTGGGTCGGCGCCCCATGCCACCACGGTAGTGGATGGCGCCGGCACGCGGAATCCCGCAAGGAATCCAGTGAATCCCGACTTGGCTGCGACGCTTCATACGCAAATGCCGGTCGGGTTTTTTTATGCCCGTTCGCCACGGGCCGGATTCCATGACTGATGTCGCCCTGCCGACCGCCGCGCCTGCCGCGTTCGACCTGCCGCCCGATTCGGTCGGCGTAGTTGCGCCGCAGCGCATGCACTTTGCCGAGCCGCTGAAGCTGCGCAACGGCTCGTCCATTGCCGGCTACGACCTGATGGTCGAGACCTATGGCACGCTCAATGCGGCCCGCTCCAACGCGGTGCTGGTGTGCCACGCGCTCAATGCCTCGCACCATGTGGCCGGCGTCTATGCGGAAGACCCGCGCGACGTGGGCTGGTGGGACAACATGGTCGGGCCCGGCAAGCCGCTCGATACCAATCGCTTTTTCGTCATCGGCGTCAACAACCTGGGCTCATGCTTCGGCTCGACCGGACCGATGAGCCTCAACCCGGCCACCGGCGCGCCCTACGGCGCGGCGTTCCCGGTGGTGACGGTGGAGGACTGGGTCAATGCGCAGGCGCTCGTGGCCGACGCGTTCGGCATCACGCAGTTCGCCGCGGTGATGGGCGGCAGCCTGGGCGGCATGCAGGCGGTGGCCTGGAGCCTGCTGTACCCGGAACGCCTGCGCCACTGCATTGTGGTCGCGTCCACGCCCAAGCTGTCGGCGCAGAACATCGCCTTCAACGAGGTCGCGCGCAGTGCCATCCTGTCGGACCCTGATTTCCACGGCGGCAACTACTACGCGCATGGCGTCAAGCCCAAGCGCGGCCTGCGCGTGGCGCGCATGATCGGCCATATCACCTACCTGTCGGACGAGGACATGGCCGAGAAATTCGGCCGCGAGCTGAAGACCGACGACATCCGCTTCTCCTTCGATGTCGAGTTCCAGGTGGAGAGCTACCTGCGCTACCAGGGCGACAAGTTCGCCGAGTACTTCGACGCCAACACCTACCTGCTGATCACGCGCGCGCTCGACTACTTCGACCCGGCGCTGGCCTTCGGCGGCGACCTGACGCGCGCGATGGCGCAGACCCAGGCCAGCTTCCTGGTGGCGAGCTTCGGCACCGACTGGCGCTTCGCGCCCAGCCGCAGCCGCGAGCTGGTCAAGGCGCTGCTGGACAACAAGCGCCCGGTCTCGTACGCCGAGATCGATGCGCCGCACGGCCACGACGCCTTCCTGCTCGACGACCCGCGCTATCACAACCTGATGCGCGCCTACTACGACCGCATCGCAGAGGAGATCGGCGCATGAACGCCCTGGCCAATCCCAATATCCTGGCGCTGCGCCCCGACTTCCGCGCGATCGCGCGCTGGATCGAACCCCATTCCACCGTGCTCGACCTGGGCTGCGGCGACGGCAGCCTGTTGCGCGTGCTGCAGGACGAGCTCGACGTGCAGGCCTACGGCATCGAGATCCGCGACGAAGGCGTGCTGGCGTGCGCGCAGAAGGGCGTCCATGTCATCCAGCAGAACCTGGAGGGCGGGCTGGCGCTGTTCGAGGACAAGAGCTTCGACACCGTGATCCTGTCGCAGACGCTGCAGACCATCCACAACACCGCGCAGGTGCTGCGCGACACGCTGCGGGTGGGGCGCGAGTGCATCGTGTCGTTCCCGAACTTCGGCTACTGGCCGCACCGGCTGTCGGTGTTCCGCGGCCGCATGCCGGTGTCGGAATCGCTGCCCTACCAGTGGTACAACACGCCCAACGTGCGCGTGCTGACCATCAGCGACTTCGAGGCGCTGGCGCCCAAGGTCGGCCTGCGCGTGATCGACCGCGTGGTGATGCACGAGGGCGTGACCGTCAACTGGGGCGGCAACTGGCGCGGCAGCCTGGCGGTGTACCGGGTCTGCGCGGCCTGAGGCGTCAGCGCGGCGCGTCGCCGGCGGTGCCGGCCAGGTGATCGACAAAGGCGCGCACCTTGGGCGGTACATGCCGGGTGGGCGTGTAGACCGCGTAGGCCGTGCCGATGTAGGGCTCGAGGATGTCCCAGTCGGCCAGCACGGTGACGACCCGGCCCTGGTCCAGCGCATCGCCCAATGAGAAGTCCGGCACCAGCCCGATGCCGGCATCGCGCTCCACCATGCTCATGATCGCCAGGCTGTTGTTCAGCGTCAGGCGCGGCGGGATGCGCACCTCCACTTTCTCGCCGCTGGCCTGGTGGCGCATGGCCCAGCGCTCGCCGAAGTTGCCGTAGCCGAGGTACAGGCAGCGTGCGGCGGGCAGGTCGGCGGGCGTGGCCGGCGTGCCGTGGCGGGCCAGGTAGCCGGGCGAGGCCACCAGCCGGTAGCGCACCTCGCGCAGCGGGCGCGCGGCCAGCCCGGGTGCCAGTTCGCGCGCGATGCGTACGGCCACGTCCATCCCTTCTTCGACCAGGTCGACCATGCGGTCGGCCAGCGTCAGCTGCAGGTCCAGCCCCGGGTATCTGGCCAGCAGCGCCGGCAGCCGCGGCGCCAGCCAGGCCTGCCCGAACGAGACCGGCGCGCTCACGCGCAGCACGCCATGCGGCGTGCCGCCGTGCTCGCCGGCCAGCGCGGTGACGTCGCGCGCTGCCGCGGTCATGCGGGCGCAGGCGGCGTAGACCGATTGGCCCAGTTCAGTCAGTGCAAAGGCGCGCGTGGTCCGCTGCAGCAGGCTGGCGCCGAGCGTGGCTTCGAGCCGGGAGACGTGCCGGCTGACCGCCGACGGCGTCATGCCCAGGTCGAGTGCGGCAGCCGAGAAGCTGCCGCACTCGACCACGCGCGCAAACACGGCCATCGCATTAAGTGGCATATCCGGCATGGCACGTCCTCTTTTTTTGACTTCAAATCAAATACTAATTGATCTCTGACGGGATTGTTGAGCAGATCGCATGATGGAACAATGCGGCCATTGTCTGACCGGAGTCCGTCATGCCCTCGCAACAACCCTTGCCAGGCGGCGCCTGGCGCATGGTCGCGGCCATGCTGCTGTCTGGCACCATCGGCTGGTTCGTGGTCACCAGCGGCCAGCCGCCGCTCGATGTGGTCTTCTTCCGCTGCCTGTTCGGCGGCGCGGCGCTGCTGGGCGTGCTGACGCTGCAGCGCGGCTGGGTTCGGATGAGCCGCGCGCAGCTTGGCTGGCTGGCGCTGGGCGGCGTCACACTGGTGCTCAACTGGCTGGCGCTGTTCTCGGCGTATGCGTACAGCGGCATCGCCATTGCCACGGTGGTCTACCACACCCAGCCGTTCTTCCTGCTGCTGCTGACCTCGGTGATCCAGCGCGAGCCGTTCCCGTTCGCACGACTGCCGTGGCTGGTGCTGGCCTTTGCCGGGGTGATGCTGATCACCGGGCTTGAGCATGGCGCCACTGGCACTGCGATGCTGGCCGGTATCGGCCTGGGCCTGCTGGCGGCACTGCTGTATGCGGTGACGACCCTGGCCACGCGGCGGCTGCAGGCGATTCCGCCAGGCCAGATTGCCGGGCTGCAGATGGTGCTGGGCGTGCTGATGCTGGCGCCGCTGGCACATCCCGCGGCCGGCAGCTATGGCACCGGCACCTGGGCCGCGCTGCTGGCGCTGGGGCTGGTGCATACGGGCGTGATGTACACGCTGCTGTATGGCGCGTTCCAGCGGCTCAACGTGGTGTCGATCGCGACACTGTCCTTCATCTATCCGCTGGTGGCGATCGTGATCGACGTGATGGTGTTCGGCGTGGTGCTGGGTCCGCTGCAGATCGCCGGGATGGCGCTGGTGCTGCTGGGCGTGGTCGCTAACCAACTGGGCTGGAGCCTGCCGCTGCGGCGGCGGGTGCAAGGCTGATGCGGGCGCCACGGTGCCAGCGGCTGGAAGATTGACGTCTTGACCCGAACGCTGACTACGGTTAGTGTAGGCAGCACATCGAACGATCGTGCTATTCCCTGCGAGTCACCAACCCATACCAGCCATGTCCACTGCGCCCCAGACCCAGGCGGCCACCGCCGCCAGCCCGCTCCATCCCTTTGACGACGCGCTGGCGCTGGAGCCGGCCGGCGAGCACCGCTTCCTGGGCCGCACCACGCCCGAGTACTGGAACATGATCGGCCCGTTCGGCGGCATCACCGCCGCCACGCTGCTGCAGGCGGCGCTGGACCATCCGCAGCGCCTGGGCGACCCGGTCTCGCTGACGGTCAACTTTGCCGGGCCGATCGCCGAGGGGCCGTTCGAGATCGAGGCGCGCCCGGTGCGCACCAACCGCTCGACCCAGCACTGGACGCTGGAACTGCGTCAGGGCGATGCCGTGGCCACCACCGCCACCGCCATGTTTGCGGTGCGCCGCGAGACCTGGGCCTGCGGTGAGGCGCTGATGCCGGAGGTGCCGGCGGCCGACGCCCTCCCGCCCATGAGCGGGTTTGCGCCGGTGCGCTGGCTCAAGTCCTACGACATGCGCCCGGTGCGCGGCGCCAAGCCGACTGCCGAGGCCGGCACCGAGCACCCGGACAGCCTGACGCAGTTCTGGCTGCGCGACGCGCCGGCGCGCACGCCGGACTTTGCCGCGGTGGCGGCCTGGGCCGACAGCTTCTACCCGCGCATCTTCCTCAAGCGCGCGGGCTTCGTACCGGCCGGCACGGTCTCGATGACCACCTATTTCCATGCCGATGCGGCCACGCTGGCTGCGCTGGGCGACAGCCACGTGCTGGCCAGCGCGCAGGCGCAGGTGTTCAGGCAGGGCTTCTTCGACCAGCGCGCGCAGCTATGGAGTGCCGGCGGCGAGCTGATCGCCAGCTCGCATCAGGTCGTCTACTACAAGGAATGAGGCAGGCGCGGGCTCAGGCGATCGCTTCGCGCGCCTGGGCCTCGTAGCGATGCACGGTGTGGCGCATGGCCCAGAGCAGCATCACGCCGGGCAGCGCCACCACCACGGTGCCCAGGTAGAACGGCGCCCAGCCCCAGGCCTCGACCATATAGCCCGACGAGGGCCCCACGTAGACCCGGCCCACCGACGCCAGCGCCGACAGCAGCGCGTACTGAGTGGCCGAGAACGAGCGGTTGCACAGCGTCATCAGCAGCGCCACGAAGGCCGCCGTGCCCATACCCCCGCACAGGTTTTCGACCGCAATGGTCGCGCCCATGGTCCACAGGTGCGGCGGCGTCACCGCCAGGATCCAGTAGCCCAGGTTAGACACCGCCTGCAGCACGCCGAACAGCATCAGCGAGCGGTACAGGCCCAGGCGCACCATCAGCGTGCCGCCGAACAGCGCGCCGATGATGGTGGCGGCCAGCCCCAGGGTCTTGTTGACGATGCCCACCTCGCCCGCCGAGAAGCCCACGCCGCGGATCAGGAAGGTGGTCGACAGGCTGCCGGCAAAGGCGTCGCCGAGCTTGTACAGCACGATCAGCAGCAGCAGCCACCATGCGCCCTGGCGGCCAAAGAAGTCGCGCAGCGGCCCTACCACCGCCTCTTCCAGCGAGCGCGGCGCGCGCGCGGGGACGTCCGGTTCCGGCGCCCACAGCAGCGTGACGATGCCCACGCCCATCAGTGCCGCCATCAGCAGGTAGGTCTGCTGCCAGCCCAGCACGCGGTCGGCCAGCCACAGCGCCAGGCCGCCCGAAACCAGCATCGCCAGCCGGTAGCCCAACACCTTGACCGCCGCGCCGGCGCCGCGCTCGGGCGGGCGCAGCACGTCGGTGCTGTAGGCGTCGAAGACGATGTCCTGCGAGGCCGACAGGAAGGCCACCAGCGTGGCCAGCGCGGCCAGCGTCCACAGCGCCTCGCGCGGCGGGCAGAAGGCCATGCCGGCGATGCCCAGCACCAGCCCCACCTGCGTCACCAGCAGCCAGCCGCGCCGCCGCCCCAGCAGCGGCGGCGTGTAGCGGTCCATCAGCGGCGCCCACAGGAACTTGAAGATATAGGCCTGGCCCACCAGCGAGAAGAAGCCGATGGTCTTGATATCCAGCCCCTCGACCGTCATCCATGCCTGCAAGGTGCCGGAGGTCAGCGCCAGCGGCAGCCCGGAGGCGAAGCCCAGCGCCAGCATGGCGCCGATGCGGCGGTTGCGGAAGATATCGAGGTAGGTCTGGAAGGTCATGAACGGGCCGGCGTGAAGCGCCGCGCGGCTGCGCGGGCGCCGTGTATTATTGCATCACCTGTTTGCCTGCCCGCCACATGCGGCACGGCATCGTTGCCGCGGATCACCGATCCGCCTGCCTGGTCTTCCACTGCGTCCGAGGAACCGCAAATGCTCCGCCGCCTGCAAGGTGTTCAGCGTCCTACCCGTGACCGGCTGGTGCGCGCGCTGGCGCTGGCCGCGGTGGCGGCGCCCATGGCCTGGTGCCTGCCCGCCCAGGCGCAGGACAGCGAGGCTGGCGGCATCCGGCTGGACCGCAGCGGCTCGGCCGTGCGCAAGATCGTGCCGGTCGAGGCCATCGAGCAGCAGGCCGCGCAAGAATATGAGCAGCTCAAGCAGGAAGCCATCGCCAAGCATGCACTGGCCGCCGCCGACAACCCGCAGCTGGTGCGCCTGCGCACGATCGGCAAGCGGCTGCTGCCGCAGACCGCACGCTGGAACGAGCGCGCGCGGCAGTGGCAGTGGGAGATCAACCTGATCGGCTCCAGGCAGGTCAATGCGTTCTGCATGCCGGGCGGCAAGATCGCCTTCTATACCGGGTTGCTCGACCAGCTCAAGCTGACCGACGACGAGATCGCCATGGCGATGGGCCACGAGATCGCCCACGCGCTGCAGGAGCATGCGCGCGAGCGCGCCGCCAAGTCCGAGATCACCAACCTCGGCGCCAACGTGATCTCGCAGCTGTTCGGCTTCGGCAACCTTGGCAATATGGCGCTCGGCACCGGCGCCCACCTGCTGACGCTGCGCTTCTCGCGTGCGGATGAATCCGAGGCGGACCTGATCGGCATGGATATCGCCGCGCGCGCCGGCTATGATCCGCGCGCCGCGGTGTCGCTGTGGCAGAAGATGGGCAAGGTGAGCCAGTCCGGCACCGAGTTCCTGTCCACGCATCCGTCCGGGCGCAGCCGCATCGCCGACCTGGAGAAGCACCTGCCGGAGGTGCTGCCGCTCTATGCGCGCGCGAGCAATACCACGGTGGAGAGGCTGCCGCCATACCGCGCCAACATGGCGGGCCTGGGCGGAGCGCCGGTGGACAGCGGCGACGACGACCGGCAGAAGCCGCTGCAACGCTGAGCGGTCCGCTGGCGCAAATGAAAAAAGCCGGCAATGCCGGCTTTTTCCTCATTCAGGGCTTGCCGCTGCGTCAGGCGCGCAGCCCCGTGGCCTCGTCGGCGCCCACATGCACGTTCATGCATTGCACCGCCGCGCCGGCCGCGCCTTTGCCCAGGTTGTCCAGGCGGGCCACCAGGTTCAGGCGCTCGGCATTGCCGAACACGAACAGGTCGACCCGGTTGGTGTCGTTGTTGGCCTGCACGTCGAAGAAGCCGCCATCGAGGTTGTCGGCGCTGTTGTACGGCATCACGCGCACGAACTGCTCGCCTTCATAGTGCTTGCGGTAGATCTCGACGATCTGCTCGGGGCTGACCTTGCGCGCCAGCCGGTCCGTGAACACCGGCACCGTCACCGCCAGGCCCTTCAGGAAGTTGCCGACGATCGGGTTGAAGACCGGCGCCTGCGCCAGGCCGGCCTGCACGCGCATCTCGGGCAGGTGTTTGTGTTCCAGGCCCAGCGCGTACGGGCGCGGGCTGTCCAGCTTCGGGTTACCGCCGGCTTCGAACTCGGCAATCATCGACTTGCCGCCGCCGCTGTAGCCGGTCAGCGAAAACGCCGAAACCGGGTAGTCGGCCGGCAGCACGCCGGCGTCCACCAGCGGACGCACCGCCAGCACGAAGGCGCTGGCGTGGCAGCCCGGCACCGCAATGCGCTTGCTGGCGCGGATCTTCTCGCGCTGGCCGCGCGCCAGCTCGGGCAGGCCGTAGGCCCAGCTGTCGGTGGTGCGGAACGCCGTGCTGGCGTCGATCACGCAGGTGTTCGGGTTGGTCACCAGCGACACCGCCTCGCGCGAGGCCACGTCGGGCAGGCACAGGAAAGCGACGTCGGCGGCGTTCAGGAATCGTGCTCGTTCGGCCGGGTCCTTGCGCTTGTCATCGGCAATGCGCAGCAGTTCCACGTCGGAACGGCCGGAAAGATAGTCAAGCAGCCGGAGACCGGTGGTGCCTTCCTGACCATCGACGAACACTTTGAAAACCATGGCTGACTCACTCAATGAAGTGCGGGAAATGCGAAATGTCCCCTGCCGCATGCGGTAGGGAACCTGCATTGTAGCGGGGATGGGGGCTGATCGCAGGGGTTTGTACCGATGGGATTTGTTGCGATCTGGCGCTGTTCCGGGCTTGCGGGATTTAACCAAGTGGGTTAATTTTCATGAAAAAGGGGACGGCGCATTACAGGCTATGGGACGTGAAGGCATTGTTGGCAGCCGGCAAGATGGAAATGACGTTTGCGGCCTATTCCCATGCGGCGATGATGGGTCTGCGATGGAGCCGCGAAATCCTGATGCAGCTGGGTCCGGCGGACTTCTACAAGAGCATGACAACATATGAAGACCACAGGGTTTGGCAGGACGTCTACAGGCCTGTCACGCCGCAAGGCGCCTTGAATGTGAAGCTCACGGTCACCGATGAGGTGCGGGTCATCTCCTTCAAGTTGAGGTAGCAGCGGCGCAGACAGTCAAAGGAGAGGCCAGATGAAGTGTCCTGAGTGCGGTGGCGCGGATCTCGAGGCGGGGATTCGCGACATGCCTTATAGGTATCGTGGTGAAACAACCGTAATTCGCGATGTGCCGGGGCAATGGTGTCCCAAGTGCGGCGAGGGCGTGCTGCCTCGCGGCAGCGACTGGGTGAGCGATGCGATGCTCGCCTTCAACAAGCAGGTCAACGCCTCGCTTGTCGATCCGGCCTATATCACCGGCGTGCGCAAGAAACTCCGCCTTGACCAGCGCGAAGCTGCCGAGATCTTCGGCGGCGGGGTCAACGCGTTCTCGCGCTACGAGACCGGCCGGACCAAGCCGCCGCTGGCGCTGGTCAAGCTGCTCAAGCTGCTTGACCGCCACCCGGAACTACTCGAAGAGATTCGGGCGGCGTAAGCGCAGTGCTCAGAGCGGATAGTCGTAGTCGATCGACAGCGGCGCGTGGTCGCTGAACTTCTCGTCCTTGTAGATCGAGCAAAGATGCGCGGTGTCGGCGATCCTGGGCGTGGCAAGGTGGTAGTCGATGCGCCAGCCGACGTTCTTGGCGTAGGCCTGGCCGCGGTTGCTCCACCACGTGTACTGGTCAGGGCGCGGGTCCAGCTTGCGGAACACGTCGACATAGCCGTGGGTGTCGAACAGTTCGCCGATCCAGGCGCGTTCTTCCGGCAGGAAGCCTGAGTTCTTCAAGTTGCCCTTCCAGTTCTTGATGTCGATTTCCTTGTGCGCAATGTTCACGTCACCGCACAGCACGATCTCGCGCCCGCTTGCCTTCAGTTGCAGCAGGTGCGGCAGGAAGGACTCCATGAAGCGGAACTTGGCCTGCTGGCGCTCCTCGCCACTGGAGCCGGACGGCACGTACACCGAGATCACCGCCAGGTGCGGGTACTGCACTTCCACATAGCGGCCTTCGTTGTCGAACTCGGGAATGCCGAAGCCGGTAACCACGCGCTCGGGCTGATGCCGCGTGTAGAGGCCTACGCCGCTGTAGCCCTTCTTCTCGGCGTAATGGAAATAGCCGTGGTAGCCATGTGGCGCAAGGAACGCTTCCGTCATGTCGGCGGCCTGTGCCTTCAGTTCCTGCACGCAGACCATGTCTGCGTCCTGCTTGCCCATCCAGTCGAAAAAGCCCTTCTTCGACGCGGAGCGGATGCCGTTGAGGTTGGCGCTGATAATCCGTAACATTCGGGGAAATTTTGAATTCAGAGAGAAATGATGACGCAGCAGAAACCGCCCGCGGGTGCCGACCTCAGCCAGACCTTTATCCGCTTTGCGCTCGATGCGGGCGTGCTGTCGTTTGGCGAGTTCGTCACCAAGGCCGGCCGCAAGTCGCCTTACTTCTTCAACGCGGGCCTGTTCAACCAGGGCGCGATGCTGGGCGAGGTGGCGCAATTCTATGCCAAAACGCTGCTGGCCTCGGGCGTGCAGTTCGACGTGCTGTTCGGGCCGGCCTACAAGGGCATCACGCTGGCGTCGGCCACCGCGGTGGCGCTGGCGGGCATGGGACGTGATGTCGGCTTCGCCTACAACCGCAAGGAAGCCAAGGACCACGGCGAAGGCGGCACCCTGGTCGGGGCCAAGCTGCAGGGCAAGGTGGTCATCGTCGACGACGTGATCTCCGCCGGTACCTCGGTGCGCGAATCGGTAAACATGATCCGCGCCGCCGGCGCCGAGCCGGCCGCGGTGCTGATCGCACTGGACCGCATGGAAAAGAGCGGTACCGCCGAGCAGGTCGGCACCCATTCCGCCGTGCAGGACGTGCAGCGCGAATTCGGCATCCCGGTGATCGCGATCGCCAGCCTGAAGGACCTGCTGGCGTACCTGGATGCGTCGCAGGCCCCGGCGCTGGGGGCTTCGCGCGAGGCCGTGGCGGCCTATCGTCAGCGCTACGGCGTCTGAATCCGTTGATGAACATGGGCGCCGGACACCGGTGCCCAATCCGCGGACAGCGGGCGGACGGCTGACTTTCAGACTGGGAGGGGGCGCGGCGTGGCGGCAAAAGAGCGGCAGGAACGGGCAGGGCAGCAGGCGGCAACGCCATCCACAAGGGCGGAATCGGCCGGCAATGGCGATTCGCTGGCCGAGCGCGGCGCGCAGGTGCAGCCGCGCAAGCCGGTGCGCCGGGCCGCCAAGGCCCCGGACCGGCCGGCGCACGAGGCCTATGCCGTGCGCGCGCTGGTGCTGCAGGGCGGCGGCGCGCTCGGGGCCTACCAGGCCGGCGTGTACCAGGGCCTTGCCGAGGGCGGCATCTACCCGAACTGGGTTGCCGGCATCTCGATCGGTGCGCTCAACGCCGCCATCATCGCCGGCAATCCGCCCCAGCGCCGCGTGGAACAACTGCGCGCCTTCTGGGAGTACATCTGCGCGCAGCCGTGGCTGCCCAGCCTGTCGCACACCTGGTTCGCCGACCATGCCGAAGGCTGGCCCGAGCCAATGCGGATCTGGTTCGATGGCCTGCATGCAGCGCGTGCCATGCTGGAAGGCCAGCGTGGCTTCTTCCAGCCGCGCGGCTGGCCGGAGCTGATGTCGCGCTACTCGGACCCGAGCCATGTCAGCTTCTACGACACCACGCCGCTGAAGGCGACGCTCGAGCGCTTTGCCGACTTCGACCTGATCAACCACCGCCCCGACCTGATGCGCGTCTCGGTGGGGGCGGTCAATGTGCGCACCGGCAATTTCGCCTACTTCGACAATACCCGCGACAAGCTCTGCCCCGAGCATTTCATGGCCTCGGGCGCGCTGCCGCCGGGCTTTCCGGCGGTGGAGATCGATGGCGAGTACTACTGGGATGGCGGGCTGGTGTCGAACACACCGCTGGCCGAGGTGCTGACCGCGCAGCCGCGGCGCGATGCGCTGATCTTCCAGGTCGACCTGTGGAGCGCGCGCGGCAAGCTGCCGCACGACCTGGTCGACGTGGCCGAGCGCCAGAAGGACATCCAGTATTCCAGCCGCACGCGGGCCATTACCGACTACATGCGCGAGCAGCAGAACATGCGCCGCATGCTCAACGAGGTGATGGCGCTGGTGCCGCCGTCAAAGCGCGACAACGCCTGGTACCGCCGCGCGGCGGAGCAGGCCTGCGACGCGCGCCGCAACGTGATCCAGCTGATCTACCGCGACAAGTCGTTCGAGAACCTGGCCAAGGACTACCAGTTCGGCGCGCTCACCATGCATGAGCACTGGACCAGCGGGCTGGACGATATCCGCCAGACCCTGCGCCACCCGCAATGGCTGGCGATGCCCAGCCGCGAGCACCCCTTCGTCACGCACGACGTGCACCGCGGCAACGGTGGCTGAGGCGGCCGGGCGGCTCAGTCGACCTTGATACTGGCCAGTTCCGGCCGGGCGGGCGGGTAGGCCGGCTTCAGGTCCTCGAAGACCTTGGTCAGGATCTCCGCCACCATCAGGTTGCGGTGTGTCTTGGAGTCGGCCGGCACCACGTACCACGGGCATTCGGGCGTGCTGGTCGCCATGATGGCAGCCTCGTAGGCGTCCATGTAGGCCTTCCAGTGCTTGCGCTCGGCGAGGTCGTTGGTGTCGAACTTCCAGTGTTTATCCGGGTCTGCCAGGCGCGCTTCGAGCCGTGCCTTCTGCTCGTCGCGGGATATGTGCAGGAAGCACTTGACGATGGTGGTGCCGGTCTCGGTCAGCATCGACTCGAAGTCCCGGATCTGGCGGAAGCGCCGCTCGCACTCGGCGGCGTCGATCCAGTTGTGCACGCGCGTGATCAGCACGTCTTCATAGTGGCTGCGGTTGAAGACCACGATCTCGCCCGTCTTCGGTACCTGCAGGTGGATGCGCCACAGGTAGTCGCGCGCGAGTTCCTCCGGCGACGGGGACTTGAAGCCCACCACGCGGATGCCCAGCGGATCGAAGCTGCGGAACACGCCGCGCACGGTGCCGTCCTTGCCGCTGGTATCCATGCCCTGCAGCACCACCAGCAGCTTGCGCCGGTGCTCGGCGTAGAAGATGTCCTGCTGCGCGTCGAGGGCGTTGCTCAGCTCGATGATGCGGGCCAGGTCTTCTTCTTTCTTGCCGCACGACAGCGGCTTGCTGCCCGGGTCGAAGCCGGCAAGGCGAAAACGCTTGCCCGAGGTAATGCGGAAATCGTCCAGCGGCATGGGCGCTCCATCGGTCTGACCAGCAAGATCAAGGGAATGGGCGCCCCGGCCGGGGCTCCGCGGCAAGGAATGCGGGGCGTGTGGACAGGGGCGCACAGCCCCTATGGTCAGGCCGGCAGGGCTGCCAGGTCAATGCTGCCTTCAAACACGGTGGTGGCCGGGCCGGTCATGCGCACCGGTTCCGCGCCGCCGTCCCAGGCAATGGTCAGTTCGCCGCCGTGGGTATGCACCCGCACCGGCGAGTCCAGCAGGCCGCGCCGGATGCCGGCCACCACGGCCGCGCAGGCGCCGGTGCCGCAGGCCAGGGTTTCGCCGGCACCGCGCTCGTAGACGCGCAGCCGGATGGCATGGCGGTCCTGCACCTGCATGAAGCCGGCATTGACGCGGTTGGGGAAGGCGGCATGGTGCTCCACCACCGGGCCGTCCTGCAGCACCGGGAAGTTCTCCACGTCGTCCACCACCTGCACCGCGTGCGGATTGCCCATCGATACCGCCGAGATCCATTCGGTGCGGCCGTTGACCTCCAGGCCGTAGAGCGTGTCCGCGCCTTCCGCGCGGGTGGGCAGGCCTTCGGCACGGAACGGCACGCGCGCCGGTTCCAGTTCGGGCGCACCCATGTCCACTGTGACCTGGCCGTCGTCCTGCAGCGTCAGGGTAATGACGCCGTTCATCACCTCGACGCGCACCGAGCGCTTGTCGGTCATGCCCTTGTCGGTGACAAAGCGCACAAAGCAGCGCGCGCCGTTGCCGCAGTGCTCCACCTCGCTGCCATCGGCATTGACGATGCGGTAGCGGAAGTCGACATCGGGGCGGGACGGCTTTTCAACGATCAGGATCTGGTCAGCGCCAACGCCGAAATGCCGGCTGGCCAGCGCACGCCATTGCGCCGGGGTCAGGTCGATCTGCTGGTGGATGCCGTCGAGCACGACAAAGTCGTTGCCCGCGCCGTGCATCTTGGTGAACTGGAGTTTCATGGTGGGGATTGTAGCTGCGCGGCGCCGGACGTGCCGGCGCGCTCAGTAGATCTCGGGCTCGCCCGGCAGGCGGTGCTTGAAGCGCTTGTGCACCCAGTAGTACTCGGGCACGCGCGGGCGGATGCAGTCCTCGAAGAAGGCATTCATGCGGCGCGTGTCGTCGGTGACGCTTGCGCCGGGGTAGTCTTCCCAGGGCGGCAGGATGCGCAGCACATAGCCCTGGTAGTCGGGCAGCATCTCGGTATAGATCGGCACCACCTTGGCCCCGGTCAGGCGCGCCAGCCGCGACACCGAGGTCAGTGTCAGCGCCTGCACGCCGAAGAACGGCACGAACTCCGAGTCGCGCTCGCCGAAATCCATGTCGGCGATCAGCTGCAGCGCCTCGCCTTTCTTCAGGCAGCGCAGGATGTCGCGCGCGCTGTCGTTGCGCGAGATCATGTTGGCGCCGAAGCGGCCACGCGCGCGCTTCAGGAAGTGGTCGAACAGGTCGTTCTTCTGCCTGGTATAGAGCGACGCGCCGGAGCGGTCGAGATGCTCGCGCAGGTGGATGGTGAGCCGGATCGCACCGGCTTCCACGCCCGACAGGTGCAGCGTCACCAGGATATGCGGGGTGCCATCCAGCGCCACCAGGTCGGCCTGGTCGTCGATCTGCACCCAGCGGCGCATCTGCGCTTCACTGCCGGTCCAGAAGATGCCGCGTTCGGCAAAGCTGCGGAACAGGATGCGGAAGCTCTCGCGAGACAGTTCGTCGATCTCGGCCTCGGTCTTGTCAGGGAAGCACAGGCGCAGGTTTGCCCGCACCACGCGGCGGCGTTCGCTGGGGACCAGGTAGAGCAGGCGGCCCAGTCCTTCGCCGAAGCGGGCAACAAACGGATATGGCAGCTTGCCCAGCACCGTCAGCAGTCCGATGCCGAGCCAGGTGAACACGCGGCTCATGAAAGGGAAGGATCAGTGGTCGTCTTGGTCGCGGTGCTGGCGGCATAGTCAGGCGGCAGCTCGGCGCCGGCCGGATGCTTGTAGCGGTGGTAGCCCCACAGGTACTGCGTGGGCGCCATGGCCACCAGTTGTTCGATATGGCGGTTGATCACGCCGGCGGCCTCGGCGGCATCCTCGGGCAGCATGCCGCCGCCGTCGATCACGCGGTAGTGGCCGCGATAGCCCGCGCCGCGCGGCAGCCGCTCGGCAAACACCACCACCACCGGCGCCTGCGTCAGTTGCTGCAGCCGGTGCACCAGCGCCATGGTGTAGGCCGGCTTGCCAAAGAACGGCGCCCAGTTGCCTTCACCGCCGGTCGGGACCTGGTCCGGCAGGATGCCCACCGCCTGGCCGCGCTTGAGTGCCTTGACCAGCATGCGCACGCCGCGTGGCGTGGCCGGCGCCATGTGCATATTGGGGCGCGTACGCATTTTCTCGATCCAGTCGCGCAGCCACGGCTGGTGCGGCGGCTTGAACAGGGCGGTGACCGGGCGCAGCAAGGCGTGGGACTGAGGCAGCACTTCAAAGCAGCCCAGGTGCGGCGTCAGGATGATGAGCCCCTTGCCGCGCGCTTGCAGCGCCCCCAAGGCCGGCCACATGTCGTCGTCGAAGCCATGCAGCTTCGCGCCGATCTGGCTGCGGCTCCAGAAGTAAGGCATCTCGATGATCATGCGCCCGGCCGAGCGGCCGGCTTCGTCGATCATCGCGTCGGTCGCATCCGGAAACGCGAGGCGGAAGTTTTCCCTCAGGCGCTGGCTATAGCGGCCGGGCAGTCTCGCCGCGACTAGCCCAAGCACGCCTCCCAAGGCTTGAAGCAGGCGGAGCGGAAAACGGGAGATCAGCCAGAAAAGAAAGGTCATCAGGCGCGAAAAGCGAGCCTGTCGCGCGTCCGTGCCGGAAAACGGGCGGGCCAACAGGCGTTTTTTTCGATGGCGGTATTCAGATCCGCGCGCAGCGTGCCGACATCCGGCAAGGCGCACGGCCAGCGCGCGCCAAGGCGGCGCTGGTGTTGCGCCGGCGCCCCTGGCGCGCTGCAACGAGTCCGGCAGGCGCGTATAATAGCGTGTATCGCCGAGTTAACTGACAACTTGCGGGGCGATGCGGCTCTAACCGGGCTGCTTGAAATACCGCTAAAGCGTCGCCGCCATGAACCGATCGGGCTGGCACGCAATAGCCAACCTGGAGAATAAGTTCGTGGCAAACGACTTCCTTTTTACTTCGGAATCCGTCTCCGAAGGCCATCCCGACAAGGTCGCCGACCAGATTTCCGACGCCGTCCTGGACGCCATCCTGGCCCAGGACAAGTACGCGCGTGTGGCAGCTGAGACGCTTTGCAACACCGGTCTGGTGGTGCTGGCCGGGGAAATCACCACGACCGCCAACGTCGACTATATCCAGATCGCGCGCGACACCATCAAGCGCATCGGCTACGACAATACCGAGTACGGGATCGACTACAAGGGCTGCGCGGTGCTGGTCGCCTATGACAAGCAATCGCCCGACATCGCCCAGGGCGTGGATCGTGCTTCCGACGACTACCTCAACCAGGGTGCCGGCGACCAGGGCCTGATGTTCGGC
Source organism: Cupriavidus sp. CPT47-8839-RL05A (assembly GCF_058792255.1). NCBI lineage: Bacteria > Pseudomonadati > Pseudomonadota > Betaproteobacteria > Burkholderiales > Burkholderiaceae > Cupriavidus > Cupriavidus sp. CPT47-8839-RL05A. Next base: position 21,304 of record NZ_JBYTEG010000028.1, read on the forward strand.
TACGCCTGCGACGAGACCCCGGAACTGATGCCGTTCCCGATCTACTACGCCCACCGCCTGGTCGAGCGCCAGTCGCTGCTGCGCCGCGATGGCCGCCTGCCCTGGCTGCGCCCGGACGCCAAGTCCCAGGTGACGGTGCGCTATGTCGACGGCAAGCCGCACAGCGTGGATACCGTGGTGCTGTCGACCCAGCATTCGCCCGACATCACCCAGGCCCAGATCCGCGAAGCCGTGATCGAGGAAATCATCAAGCCGGTGCTGCCGGCCGAGATGCTGAAGGAAACCAAGTACCTGGTGAACCCGACCGGGCGCTTCGTCATCGGCGGCCCGCAGGGCGACTGCGGCCTGACCGGGCGCAAGATCATCGTCGATACCTACGGCGGCGCCTCGCCCCACGGTGGCGGCGCGTTCTCGGGCAAGGACCCGTCCAAGGTCGACCGCTCGGCCGCCTACGCCGCGCGCTACGTGGCCAAGAACGTGGTGGCCTCGGGCCTGGCGCGCCAGTGCCAGGTGCAGGTCAGCTACGCCATCGGCGTGGCCCGCCCGATCAACGTGACGGTCTACACCGAAGGCACCGGCAAGATCCCCGACGCCAAGATCGCCGAGCTGGTGCAGGAGCACTTCGACCTGCGCCCGAAGGGCATCGTGCAGATGCTGGACCTGCTGCGCCCGATCTACGAGAAGACCGCCGCCTACGGCCACTTCGGCCGCGAAGAGCCGGAATTCTCGTGGGAAGCCACCGACAAGGCGGCTGCCCTGCGCGCCGCGGCCGGCCTGTAAGCGCCACCCGCGCCAGCAGCACTGACGGCAAGCCCCGCCGGCCCGCAAGGGCCAGCGGGGTTTTTTTACGCGGGCTTGATCCTGGTCCAGTCGCCGCGTGACGCCGGCGCCACGGCGGGCGGCAGGGAGTAAAATCCCGCCATCCCCAGCCGCCACGCCGGCGGCCCACCCCAAACACTGGTGACCGTTTCCAGAGGATGCCATGTCCGAAGCGCCTGTCCTTGCCCCCTCGACTTCAACCCGGCCGCCCGCCGCCGGCCAGCTCAACCTGATCCGCCCGCAGCCGTATGCCGACTGGGCGCCGCAGGTCACGGCCGAGGAACGCGCCACGCTGCGCCGCGAGCTGGAGCAGGGCGCCGTGCTGTACTTCCCGAACCTGAATTTCCGTTTCCAGCCGGGCGAAGAGCGCTTCCTGGACAGCCGCTATTCCGACGGCAAGTCCAAGAACATCAACCTGCGCGCCGACGACACCGCGGTGCGCGGCGCCCAGGGCAGCCCGCAGGACCTGGCGGACCTGTACACGCTGATCCGCCGCTACGCCGACAACAGCGAATTGCTGGTGCGCACGCTGTTCCCGGAATACATCCCGCACATGACGCGCGCCGGCACCTCGCTGCGGCCCAGCGAGATCGCCGGGCGCCCGGTCAGCTGGCGCAAGGATGACACCCGCCTGCACGTGGACTCGTTCCCGTCCAACCCGATGCTGGGCAAGCGCCTGTTGCGCGTGTTCCACAACATCGACCCGGCCGCGGCGCGCGTGTGGCGCGTGGGTGAGCCGTTCGGCGATTTTGCGCAGAAGTTCGTGCCCAAGACCCATGGCCTGTGGCCGGGGCAGGCGGCGCTGATGAAGCTGCTGCATATCACCAAGCGCAAGCGCTCGGAATACGACCACCGCATGCTGCAGCTGCATGACCTGGCCAAGGCCGACCTGGATTACCAGGCCAAGGTGCCGCAGCAGGAATTCCACTTCCCGCCGGGTTCCACCTGGATCGTCTTCAGCGACCAGCTGCTGCACGCGGCCATGCGCGGACGGGCGATGATGGAGCAGACCATCTACCTGGCGCCGCAGGCGATTTCCGACCACACCCACTCGCCCGAGGCGGTGCTGTCGCGCATGCTCGGGCGGCCGATGCTGGTGTCCTGATCAACGCAGAAGCAGGCGCAACATGGTTTCGAAGGTCTTGCCGTAGGGCGGCTTGAGCAGTCCTGCGCCGTTCAGGCCAGCCTGGTGGAACACCGGTTTCACCTTGGAGAAGGTGTCGAAGCCCGCCTGGCCGTGATAGGCGCCCATGCCGCTGGCGCCGACCCCGCCGAAGGGCAGGCCGTCCTGGGCGATATGGAACAGCGTGTCGTTGACCGTGACGCCGCCGGCAACGGTCTGGTTCATCACATGGCCGATGGCGCCGCGGTCGCGCTCGAACAGGTACAACGCCAGCGGTCGCGGGCGCGCATTGATGTAGTCCACCGCCTCGTCCAGGGTGCGGTACGTCACCACGGGCAGCACCGGCCCGAAGATCTCTTCGCGCATCGCCGTGACGCCTTCGGGAACATCCAGCAGCAGCACCGGTGGCAGGCGCCGCGCCTGCGCGTCCGGCTGGGCATCGGACAGCGGCACCACGGTCGCGCCTTGCGCCGCGGCTTCATCCACCAGCGCCGCCAGGCGCGCGAAGTGGCGCGGGCTGATGATGCTGGTGTAGTCCCGGTTGCGCGCCAGGTCCGGATAGAGCCGGTCCACGCACCGGCGTGCCGCTTCCACCAGTTGCTCGCGCAGGTCTTCCGGCACCAGCACGTAGTCTGGCGCGATGCAGGTCTGGCCCGCGTTCATCAGCTTGCCCACCAGGATGCGCTCCACCGCACGTGGCAGGTCGGCACCGGCGCCGATAATCGCCGGCGATTTGCCGCCGAGTTCCAGCGTCACCGGGGTCAGGTTGGCGGCCGCCGCGCGCATCACATGGTGGCCGACCGCGGTCGAGCCGGTGAACAGCAGGTGGTCGAAGGGCAGCGCGGTAAAGGCGCTCGCCACCTCGGCATCGCCATTGACCACCATGATCTCGTCCGGCGCAAAGTGCTGCGGCACCAGTTGCGCGAACAAGGCCGCAAAGCGCGGCGTGTATTCCGACAGCTTCACCATGGCGCGGTTGCCCGCCGCCAGCGCGCCGGCCAGCGGCCCCACCGTCAGGTACAGCGGATAGTTCCAGGGCACCACGATGCCCACCACTCCCAGCGGCTGCGGCACCAGCCGCGAGCGGCCCGGGCGGAACCAGAAGCCGGTGGCGGCGCGGCGCACGCGCATCCAGCGCTTGCCGTGGCGCAGCGCGTCGTCGATGCCGCCCAGGCTCGGGAATACCTCCAGCAGCGCGGTTTCCTGCCGCGGCCGGTTGGTGAAGTCCGCGTGGATGGCGGCGGCAATCGCAGCCTCGTTTTCTGTCACCAGCCGGCGCAGGCGCTGCAGGCGGTCGGCGCGCACGGCCCAGGCGGGCAGCTGGTCGCGCCGCGACGCGGCGTGCATGGCGCCAAAGACGGACGACAGGTCGGGGACTTCTCGCATTGCTGCGCTCCTGGGCACGGGACGTGCGGGGAAAGTGGATGTGGATCGCGGCGGGTGGCGCTGCAGCGGTCCGCGTGTTCCCGCGCACGATAAGGTAGCGTGCCAGCCATGGCAATGGAAGTTTCCTACCAGAAGGGCAATTCAAACGCCCGTCTGCGCAGCGCCGGCGGCCCGCGCCACCGGGCTTCTCCACCGTCCGGGCTAGCGCCTACACTGAATCTCACAGCTTGCCATCCGCTGGACGGACAGGGCGCGCATGCACCGGCGCGGCCCGGCTCACGCACGCGCGCCGCCTGCGGACTCGCGGGGAGACAGATGGAAACCACCTTTGACTACGTCATCGTCGGCGCGGGCTCGGCGGGCTGTGCGCTGGCGGGGCGGCTTGCCGACAGCGGCGACGACACCATTGCCCTGGTCGAGGCCGGGCACCACGATCACCATGTGCTGGTACGCACACCCGCGGCGCTTGCCGCGCTGCTGCCGCGCGCGGGGGCACGCAACTACGGCTATGAAACCGTGCCGCAGCCAGGCCTGAACGGCCGCCGCGGCTACCAGCCGCGCGGGCGCGGGCTGGGCGGCAGTTCCTCGATCAACGCCATGATCTACACGCGCGGCCGCGCCGCCGATTATGACGCGTGGGCCGCCGCCGGCTGCGACGGCTGGTCGTGGGACGACGTGCTGCCGTACTTCCGCCGCGCCGAATGCAATGAACGCCTGGCCGGCAGCGACGACGACCCGCTGCACGGCGGCAACGGGCCGTTGCACGTGAGCGACCTGCGCACCCCCAACCCCTTTGCCGAACGCTTCATCGAGGCCGCGCAGCAGGCGGGGTTCCCGCGCAATGACGATTTCAACGGCGAAGAACAGGAGGGCGTGGGCTGGTACCAGGTCACGCAGCACGCGGGCGAGCGCTGGAACGCGGCGCGTGCCTACCTGCACGGTGGCAACAAGCGCGACCGGGCCTGCAATGGCGGCCGCGCGCACCTGCGGGTGCTGACCGATACGCAGGCGCTGCGCATTGTCTTCGAAGGCCGCCATGCGGCCGGGGTGCAGGTGGTGCGCGAGGGCCGCCGGCAACTGCTGCGCGCGCGCCGCGACGTGATCGTGTGCGCGGGCACGTTCGGCTCGCCGCAGCTGCTGATGGTGTCGGGCGTCGGCCCCGCCGCGCACTTGCGCGAACATGGCATCGCCGTCGTGCATGACTTGCCCGGCGTGGGCGCCAACCTGCAGGACCACCTGGACATCGTGCTGCACAAGCGCGTGGCCGTGCCTGAATTGTTCGGCGTGTCGTTCGGCGGCCTGGCGCGGCTGGTGCCTGAAATGCTGCGCTACCGCCGCGAGCGCACCGGCATGATGTCAAGCAACTTCGCCGAGGCAGGCGGCTTCCTGCGCAGCCGCCCGGATCTGCCCGAACCCGACCTGCAGCTGCATTTCGTGGTCGGCATGGCCGATGACCACATGCGCCGGCTGAACTTCGGCCACGGCTATTCCTGCCATGTCTGCGTGCTGCGCCCGCGCAGCCGCGGCGAGGTGCGGCTGGCCTCGCACGATATCCGGCGCGCGCCGCTGATCGACCCGCAATACCTGAGCGATGCGCGCGACCTGGACGACATGGTCGCCGGCGTTCGCATCGTGCGCAGCATCTTTGCGCAGCCGCAGCTGGCCGGCTTCGGCGGGCGCGAACTCTATTCCGCCGGCCTGCGTGCCGATGGCAGTGACGACGCTGCCGTGCGCGAGATGATCCGCGAGCATGCCGACACCATCTACCACCCGGTGGGCACCTGCCGCATGGGCATGGATGCGATGGCGGTGGTCGACCCGCAATTGCGCGTGCGCGGCGTCGAGGGCTTGCGCGTGGTCGATGCGTCGGTAATGCCGACCCTGGTCGGCGGCAACATCAATGCACCCGCCATCATGATCGGCGAGCGCGCGCATGACCTGATCCGCTACGCGCCGCGCGTGATGCTGCGGGTGCTGGAATCGATGGAGGCTTGAATCGCTAGCCTTCGAAGCCGCGCGAAAACACCCGCTTGAGCACGTCGGCATCCGCATCCAGGGTGCCGAACACGCGCCCGTGCTGCCGTCCCAGCCGGCTGGCGACGAACAGCTCGGCATTCTCGGTATCGGCATGCGCCAGCATCAGCGCGGCCTGTGCGGTCAGCACCAGCCCCTGCGCAAAGCGTCGGGCGCTGGCTTCCAGCAATTCCGGCGGCTGGCGCAGCAGCGCCTGCAGCGATGCCAGTTCCGCGCGCACCGCCGGATGGCCGCCGGCGCGGCGCGACAGGTCTTGCAGCAAGCGTGCGGCATCGTCGGGATTGCGCTGGATCGCGCGCAGCACGTCCAGGCACATGATGTTGCCCGAGCCTTCCCAGATCGAGTTGACCGGCGCCTCGCGGTACAGGCGCGCCATCGGGCCTTCTTCCACGTAGCCGTTGCCGCCCCAGACTTCCATGGCTTCGCCGGTGGCTTCCAGCGTGCGCTTGCAGACCCAGAACTTGGCCGCGGGGGTGACCACGCGCTTCCACGCCGCCGCGAGCGGATCATCGTCAGCGTGCTCGAAGGCGTGGCCCAGTTCCATCATCAGCAGCGTGGCCGCTTCGGATTCCAGCGCCAGGTCGGCCAGCACATTGCGCATCAGCGGCTGGTCGGCCAGCAGGCGCCCGAAGGCGCTGCGGTGGCGCGCATGGTGCAGCGCCTGCACCAGGGCCGCGCGCAGGATCGCGGCGCTGCCGATCACGCAGTCCAGCCGCGTGCCGGTGGCCATCTCGATGATGGTCGGGATGCCGCGGCCTTCCTCGCCGATCAGGATGCCGGTGGCGTCTCGGAATTCCACCTCGCTGCTGGAATTGGAGCGGTTGCCGAGCTTGTCCTTGAGCCGCTGGATCAGCACCGCGTTCTTGCTGCCGTCGTCGCGAAAGCGCGGCACGAAGAAGCACGACAGCGGGCCGTCTTCGGCGCCCATGCGCGCGACCACCAGGTGCGCATCGCACATCGGCGCGGAAAAGAACCACTTGTGCCCGGTCAGCGCGTATTCCGCGCCGCGGCCTTCGCCGCGCACCGCGCGCGCCACGGTGGTGTTGGCGCGCACGTCCGAGCCGCCCTGCTTCTCGGTCATGCCCATGCCGATCATGATCGCGCTCTTGCTGCGCCACGGCAGGTCGCGCGCATCGTGCTCGGTCGCATACAGCCGCGGCTCAAGCTCGGCAAACAATGCGGTTTCCTTGCGCAGCACCGGGATGCTGGCGAAGGTCATGGTGGGCGGGCACAGCGAGCCGGATTCCACCTGCGCCTGCAGGAAGTAGCCGGCGGTGCGCGCCGCCCATGCGCCCGCGCGCGGCTGCGCGAAGGGCAGGGCCTGCAGTTGCTGGCTGCGCAACAGGGCCAGCAGCGCGTGCCAGCTCGGGTGGAAATCCACGGCGTCGATGCGCTCGCCGGTGCGGCTGTGCGTGTGCAGCTCGGGCGTGTGGCGGTTGGCATCGGCTGCCCATTGCTGGACTTCCGGCTCGCCCAGGCGCGCGCCGAACTGGCCCAGCGCGCCGGCGTGCCAGCCGCCTCCCAGCCGTTCCAGCGCGCCGCGCAGCGCCGGATCGGTGGCGAACAGGTTGTAGTGCGCGAGATCGGGCACCTGGTTGAACACGCGGTGGGTGGCAGCTTCAGTCATGGCGGGATCGGAAGATGGACGCGTCTTACTGCATGGTAGAGCACGTCGCCGGCGTTTGAGTGCGCGGTTGTCCCCTTGCGGGTGATTATTGCGCCGCAGCATGCGCGATTCGATACCTTTTCGAACAGGTGTGGCACCACAAACGGCAGGGAACTGGCACTGGCGCCCACCGGCACCTTGTGCTTAAATTCACCCCGTTGGATGAAACAGGGGTGCTGTACGGATGGGCCGTGCGGCTGAGAGAGTCCCTTCGAACCCGATCCGGCTAGTACCGGCGTGGGAAGTTTCACAAGACCAAGTCTCCAGTCCCTCCGGGACTCGCCGCCTCAGGCCTCAGGCCCCGGGCAGCGCTCACAAGGCTCCTGGTTTCGTCCACCCCGCAAGAGAGAGGACGACACCCATGGCCCGTACTGCCCCCGCTGCATCCTTCGAATCGCTCGAAAGCGACCTCGACCAGAAATTCGCCTACCCGGCTTCCAGCAAGACCTACCTGACCGGCAGCCGCCCCGATATCCGCGTACCGCTGCGCACCATCCTGCAAACGTCGACGCGCACCGACAAGGGCGAGATGCAGAATCCGCCGATCCCGGTGTACGACACCTCGGGCCCGTACAGCGATCCGGACGTGCATATCGACCTGAAGGCCGGCCTGCCCGCCGTGCGCGCCAAGTGGATCGACGAGCGTGGCGACACTGAAGTGCTGCCGGGCCTGTCGTCGGAATACGGCCGCGACCGCGCCAACGACCCCGCCACCGCGCACCTGCGCTTTGCCCAGCTGACCAACCCGCGCCGCGCCAAGGCCGGTGCCAACGTGTCGCAGATGCACTATGCGCGCCGCGGCATCATCACGCCTGAAATGGAGTACGTGGCGCTGCGCGAATCGCTGAACCTGCAGGCGCTGTACGACAAGCCCGACTACAAGGCGCTGCTGCGCCAGCACCCCGGCAACGCGCTGGGCGCCGGCCTGCCGCTGCGTCCGGAAGACATCACGCCGGAATTCGTGCGTCAGGAAATTGCCTCGGGCCGCGCCATCATTCCCGCCAACATCAACCACACCGAGCTGGAGCCGATGGCGATCGGGCGCAATTTCCGCGTCAAGATCAACGGCAACCTGGGCAACTCGGCGGTGACCTCGTCGCTGGCCGAGGAAGTGGAAAAGATGGTGTGGTCGATCCGCTGGGGCGCCGACACCATCATGGACCTGTCCACCGGCAAGCACATCCATGAAACCCGCGAATGGATCCTGCGCAACTCGCCGGTGCCGATCGGCACGGTGCCGATCTACCAGGCGCTGGACAAGACCGGCGGCATCGCCGAGGACCTGACCTGGGAGATGTTCCGCGACACGCTGATCGAGCAGGCCGAGCAGGGCGTGGACTACTTCACCATCCACGCGGGCGTGCTGCTGCGCTACGTGCCGCTGACCGCCGACCGCGTCACGGGCATTGTCTCGCGCGGTGGTTCGATCATGGCCAAGTGGTGCCTGGCACACCACAAGGAAAACTTCCTGTACACGCACTTCGACGAGATCTGCGAGATCATGAAGGCCTATGACGTGTCGTTCAGCCTCGGCGACGGCCTGCGTCCGGGTTGCATCGCGGACTCGAACGACGACGCCCAGTTCGGCGAACTGCGCACGCTGGGCGAACTGACCGCCAAGGCGTGGAAGCACGACGTGCAGGTGATGATCGAAGGCCCGGGCCACGTGCCGCTGCAGCGCATCCAGGCCAATATGGACGAAGAGCTCAAGCATTGCTACGAGGCGCCGTTCTATACCCTGGGACCGCTGGTGACGGACATCGCCCCCGGCTACGACCACATCACCAGCGGCATCGGCGCGGCCAATATCGGCTGGATGGGTACGGCAATGCTGTGCTACGTCACGCCCAAGGAGCACCTGGGCCTGCCGGACAAGGAAGACGTGCGCGAAGGCATCATCACCTACAAGATCGCGGCCCATGCTGCCGACCTTGCCAAGGGCTGGCCCGGCGCGCAGCTGCGCGACAACGCGCTGTCCAAGGCACGCTTCGAGTTCCGCTGGGAAGACCAGTTCAACCTGGGCCTCGATCCGGAACGCGCGCGTTCGTACCACGACGCCACGCTGCCGGCCGAGGGCGCCAAGATCGCCCACTTCTGCTCGATGTGCGGGCCGAAGTTCTGCTCGATGAAGATCACGCAGGAAGTGCGCGACTACGCGGCGTCGCTGCCCAAGGAAGCGAAGCAGGGCATGGAAGAGAAGTCGATCGAGTTCCTGAAGAAGGGCAGCAAGATCTACTCGTGATGCAGTGACTGGCAGTACGGGCATGGCTTCGCACCCATGCCCGCTCGTGTTTCGCCGCCGCGCAGCGCCTCGCGCGGCGGCACCGACAACAAGGAGGCCGGCGCGGCCGCACGCCCGTCCGGTACAACACCCCTCATGACAGCAGTGCAGTCGTTTGACGTCGCCATCCTCGGGGCCGGTCTTGCCGGCCGCCTGGCCGCCTGGCAACTGGTACGCAGCGGCGCCCGCGTGGCGCTGGTGGAGCGGGCCGGTCCGGACGGTGCGGGCTCGGCCGCCTATGTGGCCGCGGCCATGCTGGCGCCGCTGGCGGAATCGGCCATTGCCGAGCGCCGCATCGTCGACCTGGGCATCGCCAGCGTCGACCTGTGGCGCGCGTGGCTGGCCGAATTGCCTGAGCCGGTCTTCTTCCAGGAGGACGGCACGCTGGTGGTCTGGCATGCGCGTGACCGCGCCGAGATGTCGCTGTTCACCAGCCGCGTGCGCGCGGTGGCGCCGCCCGAACTGGTGTCGCAGCGGCTGCGCGCGCTGGACGGCAAGGGCGTGGGCGAAGTCGAGCCCGCGCTGGCGGGCCGCTTCCCGCAGGGCCTGCTGCTGGCCGGCGAAGGCCAGCTCGACAACCGTGGCGCGCTGCGCGCGCTGTTGTCGTGCGCGGTCAGCGAAGGGGTGCATTGCGTCTGGGAGGCTGGCGAGGTCGATGCCGAATCGCTGCCCAAGCTCGGCATCCGTGCCGACGTGGTGCTGGATTGCCGCGGCCTGGGCGCGCGCTCGGCGTGGCCCGCGCAGCCGGGCGGCGACAAGCCGGGCCTGCGCGGCCTGCGTGGCGAAGTGGTGCGCGTGCATGCGCCCGACGTCAGGCTGCACCGGCCGGTGCGGCTGCTGCATCCGCGCTACCCGATCTATATCGCGCCCAAGCCCAACGACCTGTACGTGATCGGCGCCACCGAGCTGGAAAGCGAGGATGATTCGCCCATGAGCGTGCGTTCCGCGCTGGAGCTGCTGTCGGCGGCGCATTCGCTGCATCCCGCCTTCGGCGAGGCGCGCGTGCTGGAACTGAACGTGCAGCGGCGCCCGACGCGGCCCGACCACCTGCCGGCGATCCGCGTGGACCAGCGCGCGCGCGTGGTGCGCGTCAACGGCTTGTACCGGCATGGCTTTTTGATTGCGCCGGCGGTGACCGAGGCTGCATGCGCGGTGGTTGGCGCGCTGCTCAAGGGCGATCCCGCGGCCCATGCGGTGCCGGCCGCGCTGCGCTGGCCTGGCATGATCGAAGCCGTGACCGAAGCGCCCGCCGCCGCAACCATGGCCGCACCTGGCGGGCTGCTGCACTAACGCATGACTGACATGGAAATCCTGCTCAACGGCCGACCGCTCGCCCTTGCCGATTCCGCCACGCTGGCGGACGCGGTGAGCGCGGCGCAGATCGCGCCCCCCTTTGCCGCGGCGGTCAACGGCCAGTTCGTGCCGCGCGGCGCCCACGCCAACACCATTCTTGCGGCCGGCGACCGCATCGACCTCGTGCAACCCGTGACGGGAGGCTGACCCATGACATTCGAACCTTCCGAAACCTTGCGCGACCCGTTCGTGCTGTATGGCGAGTCGTTCGGCTCGCGCCTGCTGCTGGGCACCGCGCGCTACCCGTCGCCGGCCACGCTGGAGGCGGCCGTGCAGGCCTCCAGGCCCGCCATGATCACAGTCGCGCTGCGCCGCCAGGGCGCGGTAGGCGCCGGCGAGGGCGGCCAGGCCTTCTGGCAGATGCTCAAGGCGCTGGACGTGCCGGTGCTGCCCAATACCGCTGGCTGCTTCACCGCGCAGGAAGTGATCACCACCGCGATGATGGCGCGCGAGGTCTTCGAAACACCGTGGATCAAGCTGGAGCTGATCGGCGACGACTACACGCTGCAGCCCGATACGCTGAACCTGCCGGCCGTGGCCGAGACCCTGATCAAGGAAGGCTTCAAGGTGCTGCCGTACTGCACCGAGGACCTGGTGCTGTGCCGCCGCCTGCTCGACGTGGGCTGCCAGGCGCTGATGCCTTGGGCCGCCCCGATCGGCACCGGCCGCGGCGCGGTCAACCCGCACGCGATGCGCGTGCTGCGCGAGCGCCTGCCCGACACCCCGCTGATCGTCGATGCCGGCCTGGGCCTGCCGTCGCATGCGGCGCAGGTGCTGGAGTGGGGCTACGACGGCGTGCTGCTCAATACCGCGGTGGCGCAGGCCGCCTACCCGGTCAATATGGCGCGCGCCTTTGCGCAGGCCGTTGAGGCCGGCCGCACCGCCTACCTGGCCGGGCCGATGCCCGAGCGCGAGGTGGCGCAGGCCAGCACCCCTGTCGTTGGCATGCCGTTCTGGCACGCCGACAGCACGGAGCAGCGCGCATGACCCGCCGCGCCGTGCATGCCGCCAGTGACGGCCCGCTGCGCCAGGCGGTGCTGGAACACTATGGCGAGACCTTCGGCGTCGATGACAAGCCGTGGCAGGCCTGGCGCCTGGCCGACGCGCCCGCGCAACCCGGCGCCCACGACGTGCTGCTGTTCGACGGCGAAGCCGACGCAGGCACGATCGCGCGCGTCGCCGCCGCGGGCGCCACGCTGATCGAGACCGACCGCGAGGGCGGCCAGTGGATCGACACGGTGCGCTCGCCGATGGGCACTTGGGTCTTCTCCGTCGCCGCCGACACCGACCAGCCGCATTCGCCCGCCTTCGTCGCGGTGCTGCTGGCCAGCCTGTCGCTGCATTTCCCCGCGCACGACGCGCTGTGCCTGGCGCGCGCCTGGGAGCCGGGCTCGGCCGACTGGCCGTCTGACTTTGCCCGCTTCCCGCATGTGCGGCACGCCGCCCTGGTGGCACCCGAGCAGGCCGCGGCGCCGTTCGCGCCGTGCCCCGCGCTGGGCCTGTACGTGGTGGTGCCAAGCGCCGAATGGATCGAGCGCCTGGCGCCGCTGAACGTGCCGACGGTGCAGCTGCGCTTCAAGTCCGACGACCCCGCCGCGGTGCGTGCCGAGATCGCACGCGCGGCGAAGGCCATGCAGGGCTCGTCGTCGCGCCTGTTCGTCAACGACCACTGGCAGGCCGCGATCGACTACCGCGCCGCCAACGGCGGCGATCAGAGCGGCATCTACGGCATCCACCTTGGCCAGGAAGACCTGGACGATGCCGACCTCGATGCGATCCGCGCTTCGGGCCTGCGCCTGGGTGTCTCCACCCATGGCTATGCCGAGATGCTGCGCGTGGCCGCGATCCGCCCCAGCTACCTGGCGCTGGGCGCGATCTTCCCGACCACCACCAAGGTGATGCCGACCCAGCCGCAGGGCATGGGCCGCTTCCGCGCCTACGTGAAGCTGATGCAGCCGGTGATCCCGTCGCTGGTGGGCATCGGCGGCGTCAACGCGGCCAATATGCGCGAGGTGCTGGCCGTCGGCGTCGGCAGTGCCGCCGTGGTGCGCGCGGTGACCGAGGCTGATGACGTGCCGGCCGCGGTGGCCCAACTGATCAGCCTGTTCCCCGCTGTCTGAGCGCGGAGCCAGCCATGGCTGCTGCTGCGCACATCCGCCTGGCAGCGGCGGACGAGGTGCCGCGCCTGGCCGATATCGAACTGGCCGCCGCGGCGCTCTTCCCTGATACGGATCTGCCGGCGCTGCTGCGCCTGGTCAGCACGCCCGAGCCGGTGCTGGCCGCCGCGCAGCGCGAAGCGCGCCTGTGGGTAGCCGAGCGCGATGGGGAACTGGCCGGCTTTGCGCTGGCCAGCCGCAACGGTGAGTGCGCCTATCTCGATGAAATGGATGTGCACCCCGACCACGGGCGCCGCGGCATCGGGCGGGCGCTGGTAGGGGCGGTGCAGGGCTGGGCGCGGGCGGGGGGATCGCACTCGCTCAACCTGACCACGTTTGCCCACCTGCCCTGGAATGCGCCGTTCTATGCATCGCTCGGGTTTCGCCAGTTGCGTGACGACGAGCTGTGTCCGCTGCTGGCCGACGCGCTGGCGGCGCAGCGTGCTGCGGGGCTGCGGCAGCGGGTGGCGATGCGGAAGGTGCTCTGAAGGGCGCGCGCGGCGCCAGGATTTGTGCGACATTCGCCCAGCCGCGGGAACCGAACGGGGCCCCGCCGTTATGATGTTGGGCAGCATTCCCCGCCAACCATCCAGCATCCCCCATCATGTCCAGCCAGACCGCCCCCGAAATCATCCCCGTCGCCCCCGGCACGCCCGAAAAGCCCTACTTCGGCATCGACGTGCCGCTGATGCGCTATTTCGGCCTGCAACCGGTTCAGATCGAGGAGGGCCTGTGCCGCACGCGGCTGCCGGCGCACCCGTCGCTGGTCAACAGCCGTGGCGATGTGCATGGCGGCACGCTGATGGCGACGCTGGACTTCACCCTGAGCGGAGCCGCGCGCTCGCATGCGCCGCTGGAAACCGGCGTGATCACGATCGACATGTCCACGCATTTCCTGGCGGCAGCGCGCGGCGAGCTGACGCTGGAGGCGCGCTGCCTGCGCCGCGGCGCGCGCATTGCATTCTGCGAGGGCGAGGTCAAGGATGCTGCCGGCACAGTGGTGTGCGTGGCGCGGGCCGCATTCAAGCTGGTGCCGCTGTCCGCCGGCGGCAACTGACCCTGGCGTCGGCCTGGCCGCTCAGTCCTGCAGCGGCCGGTACACCTGTTCGAAGCGTGCGCGCTCGGTGATGCCATAGTCGCCGGGCGCGTATTGCATCAGCCAGTCGCCCGGCTTGCCGTGCAGCACGTCGCCGCCGGCGCTGCGCGCGATGCTGAAGGCCTCGTGCATTTCGCGCGCCAGTACCGGGATCGGCTTGTTGCGGTAGGCGCCGTCCTGGCCGTGCGCCAGCGGCGGCACGGCCTCGTATTTGGGGTCGAAGCGGTCGCGCGAGACGCACCAGCGGTCGCCGCCGCGGCTGGTGATCAGCGCATCGCCAGGCTGGTAGCGGTTGGGTCCCTCGCGGCTGATCAGCTCGCCGGGTTCGGTGGCGAACACCACGTCGACAACTTCATGCTTGAGGTAGAACGCGGCAGCCGGGTCGCTGCGCAGGTCGATATCGGCCAGCATCGGCATGTCCGTCAACCCAGCGCGCGCGGCGCGAACAAATGGTTCAGCGGGCCGTTGCCGGCACCCAGCCGCAGCCCCGCGCCCGCCGCGATGGCCTGCGCCACGTAGTCCAGCGCCGTGCCCACCGCCGCCTCCAGCGCATCGCCGCGCGCAAGCTGAGCGGCAATCGCGGCGGCCAGCGTGCAGCCGGTGCCGTGCAGGTTGCGGGTATCGACACGCGGATGCGTGAACACGCGCACGCTGCCGTCGGCCAGCATCAGCAGGTCATCCAGGCCGCCGGCGGCGGCACCGTCTTCCAGGTGGCCACCCTTGAGCAGCACCGCGGGGCAGCCCATCGCGATCAGGTCGGCGGCGGCCTGTTCCATCTCCGCACGGCGCGTGATCCTGCGGCCCAGCAGGTAGGAAGCCTCGGGCAGGTTGGGCGTGACCAGCAGCGCGCGCGGGAACAGCAGCCGCACCATGGCCTGCGTGGTGGCGTCATCGGACAGCGTCGCGCCCGAGGTCGAGATCATCACCGGGTCCACCACCAGCTTGCGGATGGCGTGCCGGTCCGCCGCCGCGGCCACCGCCTCGACGATGGCGGCGGTGCCCAGCATGCCGGTCTTGGCCGCGTCCACGCCGATATCGCTGGCCACGGCATCGATCTGCGCGGCCACCATGTCGGCGGGAATGGCGTGCACGCCGGTCACGCCCAGCGTGTTCTGCGCGGTGATCGCGGTGATGGCGCTCATGCCAAAGCAGCCCAGCGCGGAAAAGGTCTTCAGGTCGGCCTGGATGCCGGCGCCGCCGCCGGAGTCGGAACCGGCGATGGTCAGGGTACGGGGTGGCGTTGGGATCATCTGTGCAGGAATCGGAGGGAGCCGGTGCGCAAGGCGCCCGGGCACGCTACAATACCGCCACTCCGAGGAGCGTTGCAACGGATGGCGGCCTGCGAAGCACATCGCGCGGCCGGCGGCACAGCCGCCCCATGCCATCCGCCAGGCTCGGACTGTCTTCAACGGCGCTCGCTGATCCGTGGTCCGCACGGAGGCGAGTCGACCTATCCGCGTGCTTTGCATGTGCCCTTGCGCCATGCCACGGCTGCCAGATTCCCCGTACTCGTCACCTGCGTGCCACTCTTCACCGGGAGTGAAACATGAACGCTGTGACCGACCTGAAGCAAGACTACCTCGTCGCCGACATCAACCTGGCCGGCTGGGGCCGCAAGGAAATCGCCATTGCCGAGACCGAGATGCCCGGCCTGATGGCGATCCGCGACGAATTCGCCGCGGCGCAGCCGCTCAAGGGCGCGCGCATTGCCGGCTCGCTGCACATGACGATCCAGACCGCCGTGCTGATCGAGACGCTCAAGGCACTGGGCGCCGACGTGCGCTGGGCCTCGTGCAATATCTTCTCGACCCAGGACCACGCCGCTGCCGCGATCGCCGCCGGCGGCACGCCCGTGTTCGCGTTCAAGGGCGAATCGCTGAAGGAATACTGGGACTTCACCCACCGCATCTTCGACTGGGCGGATGGCGGCACCCCCAACATGATCCTGGATGACGGCGGCGACGCCACGTTGCTGCTGCACCTGGGCGCGCGTGCCGAGAAGGACGAGTCGGTGATCGCCAAGGCCACCAGCGAAGAAGAAACCTACCTGTTCGCCGCGATCAAGGAAAAGCTGGCCAAGGACCCGAGCTGGTACAGCCGCAACCTGGCAGCCATCCGCGGCGTGACCGAGGAAACCACCACCGGCGTGCACCGCCTGTACCAGATGGCCCAGAAGGGCGAACTGCGCTTCCCGGCCATCAACGTCAACGACTCGGTGACCAAGAGCAAGTTCGACAACCTGTACGGCTGCCGCGAGTCGCTGGTGGACGGCATCAAGCGCGCCACCGACGTGATGATCGCCGGCAAGGTTGCCATCGTGGCCGGCTACGGCGACGTGGGCAAGGGCAGCGCACAGGCGCTGCGCGCGCTGTCGGCCCAGGTGTGGGTGACCGAGATCGACCCGATCTGCGCGCTGCAGGCCGCGATGGAAGGCTACCGCGTGGTGACCATGGACTACGCCGCCGAGCATGGCGATATCTTCGTCACCTGCACCGGCAACTACCATGTCATCACCCATGACCACATGGCGAAGATGAAGGACCAGGCCATCGTCTGCAATATCGGCCACTTCGACAACGAGATCGACATCGCCTCGATCGAGAAGTACGAATGGGATGAGATCAAGCCGCAGGTCGATCACGTCAAGTTCCCGGACGGCAAGAAGCTGATCATCCTGGCCAAGGGCCGCCTGGTGAACCTGGGCTGCGCCACCGGCCACCCGTCGTACGTGATGAGCAGCTCGTTCGCCAACCAGACCATCGCCCAGATCGAACTCTGGCAGGAACGCGACAGCGGCAAGTACCCGGTCGGCGTCTACACGCTGCCCAAGCACCTGGACGAGAAGGTGGCGCGCCTGCAGCTGCGCAAGCTGAACGCGCAGCTGACCGAGCTGACCGAACAGCAGGCCGCGTACATCGGCGTGAAGAAGGAAGGCCCGTACAAGGCCGACCACTACCGCTACTGATCCGCACAGGAAGGCAGGGCTCCCCCTCCCGCTTGCGGGAGAGGGGGAGAAACCACATTCAAGGAGCCGTCATGAGATTACTGGTCGTCTGGATCATCAACGCTGTTGCGCTGTTCGTGCTGCCGTACATCATCTCGTCGATCCACATCCAGAGCTTTGGCTCGGCGATGCTGGCGGCGCTGGTGCTGGGCCTGGTCAATACGCTGATCCGTCCGATCCTGGTGATCCTGACGCTGCCGGTCACGCTGCTGACGCTGGGGCTGTTTATCTTCGTCATCAACGCGCTGCTGTTCCTGTTTGTCGGCAACCTGCTGTCGGGCTTTACCGTCGGCGGTTTCTGGGCGGCCCTGCTGGGCTCCATCCTGTACAGCGTGATCTCGTGGCTGCTGGCCAGCCTGCTGCTGGGCGAACGCACCGCCTGACGCGGCCTGCACTGACACGAATCCCATACCGCGCGCCGCGCCAACGCGGCGCGCCACCATTATGCAAGACCGCTACTTCAGCTTTGAATTCTTCCCGCCCAAGACGGCGGAGGGCACGGAGAAACTGCGCAACACGCGTGCGCAGCTGGCCCCGCTCAAGCCCAAGTACATCTCGGTGACGTTCGGCGCCGGCGGCACCACGCAGCAGGGCACGCTGGACGCGGTGCTGGAAATCCAGCGCGAAGGCATCGAGGCCGCGCCGCACCTGTCGTGCGTGGGCTCGTCGCGCGAGAGCATCCGCGCGATCCTGCAGCAGTACCGCGAGGGCGGCATCCGCCATATCGTCGCCCTGCGCGGCGACATGCCCTCGGGCATGGGCGAGATCGGCGAGTTCCGCTACGCCAACGAACTGGTCGAGTTCATCCGCGCCGAGACCGGCGACTGGTTCAACATCGAGGTCGCGGCCTACCCCGAGTACCACCCTCAGGCCAAGTCCCCGCGCCACGATCTGGACAACTTCGTGCGCAAGGTCAAGGCCGGCGCCGACTCCGCCATCACGCAGTACTTCTACAACGCCGACGCCTACTTCCGCTTTGTCGACGATGTGCGGGCGCAGGGCGTGGAGGTGCCGATCGTGCCGGGCATCATGCCGATCACCAACTACTCGCAGCTGATGCGCTTCTCCGAGATGTGCGGCGCCGAAGTGCCGCGCTGGGTGGCCAAGCGGCTGGAGAGCTTCGGCGACGACCGCGAATCGATCCGCGCCTTCGGCCTGGACGTGGTCACCGCGCTGTGCGAGCGCCTGCTCGCCGCGGGCGTGCCGGGCCTGCACTTCTACACGCTCAATGCCGCCGGCGCCACCAAGGCGATCTGGCAGCGCCTGAAGCTGTAAAGCCCGCCATGGCCACGCGCCGCCCCGATCCCTTCATCGAACATCTGCTCGAGCTGATGGGGCCGCTGGCGGCGCGCATCGGTCCCATTGCGGCCAAGCGCATGTTTGGCGGCCATGGCCTGTTCTATGACGGGCTGATGTTTGCGCTGGTGTCGGGAGGCACCTGCTACCTGAAGGCGGATGACGCCACGCGCGGCAAGTTCGAGGCCGAGGGCAGCGAGCCCTTCCGCTACCAGTCGGCAAAGCGCGAGGTCACCATGCGCCACTACCTGAGCCTGCCGCCGGCGGCGCTGGAATCGCCCGGCGCGATGACGCCCTGGGCGAAGCTGGCGGTGGAGGCGGCGCTGCGGCTGGGGAACGCGGGCTGAGTGTTTGCTTCCCTCTCCCGCGTGCGGGAGAGGGGAGCCTGCTGCGGGCGCTTGTGGTGCTCCCACGATGCCTGCGATCGGTGCCATACTCGGCACCATGGTCACCGCCACCTTCCGCTTCTACGAGGAACTGAACGACTTCCTCGCGCCGGACCAGCGCCGGCGTGACCTGTCCTGCGCCTGCGCGCGCGCCGCCACGGTCAAGCACATGATCGAGGCGCTGGGCGTGCCGCATACCGAAGTCGAGCTGATCCTGGTCAATGGCGAATCGTCCGGGTTCGAGCGGCCGCTGTGCGATGGCGACCGGGTCTCGGTCTATCCCAAGTTCGAACGGCTCGACGTGTCCCCGCTGCTGCGGGTACGCGAGCAGCCGCTGCGGGTGATGCGCTTTGTCGCCGACGCGCACCTGGGCGGCCTGGCGCACCTGCTGCGCATGACCGGCTTCGACACCCTCTACGACAACCATTTCGAAGACAGCGAGATCGAGCGCATCGCCGTCGACCAGGGCCGCGTCGTGCTGACGCGCGACCGCGAGCTGCTCAAGCGCCGCGGCATCACCCACGGCTGCTATGTGCGCGCGATCAAGTCGCAACTGCAGGTGCGGGAAATCTTTGCGCGGCTGGACCTGGCGCGCAGCGCACGGCCGTTTTCGCTATGCCTGGACTGCAATGCGCCGCTGCGCGCGCTGGATGCGGCGGGCGCGGCCGGGCGCGTGCCGCAAGGGGTGCTGGAGCGCCATCGCAGCTTTGTCACCTGCGACCAGTGCCGGCGCGTGTTCTGGGAGGGCTCGCACTGGCGCTGCATGCGTGCGCTGGTGGACGAGCTGGTGCGGCGCGACGAGGCCGAGCAAGGTTAGAACGCGCCGGATTCCGTGACGATCCAGTCCATGGCGATGTCATGCGGCTGCGCCTGCAACGGTGCCCGGCAGTTTTCGTAGCCAATGCCGATCGCCACCGGCCGCTGCGCCATGGCCGCCAGCGTGCGGTCGTAGAAGCCGCCGCCGTAGCCCAGGCGGAACTTGTCCGGGCTGAATCCGACACAGGGAATGAGCAGGGCATCGGGCGTCACGGCCTCAGTGCCGTCCGGCACCGGGATGCCGTAGTGGCCGGTGGCCATGGGCGTGTCCGGTGTCCACAGGTGGAAATCCAGCGGCGCGCCCGGGCGGCTGACCGACGGCAGCGCGGCGCTGCGGCCAGGCATGGCGGCTAGCCAGATGCCGACCGCGTCGCGCGCGTCGAACTCCTGCTGGATCGGCCAGTAGAAACCGAGGCAGCGCGCGGCCAGGCCGGCCAGCAATCCGGACAGCGCGGCGGCGATGCGCGCGTCGGCTTCGGCGCGTGCGGGCAGGGCGGCGCGCTGCGCCAGCAACTGCGTGCGCAGTGCGCGACGGTCTTCGGCGGCGGGGTTGGGTGCGGTCGTGGCAGGAGTGGATGACATGGCGTGGGATAATGCCCCTCGTCCGAACCAACACGAACGGCGGAACCGCGGCTGGGCACAAGGTTGCAGGCGCCGGCGCCGCCGTCATCGACAAGGAAGCAAAGAATGCTGAAGGGAGTATATCTGCAGCGTGCCGGCCGGGCCGCCTGGATCGCGCTGGCATGTGCACTGCTTGTCACGCCCGTCCATGCGCAGAAGCGCCCGCAGGCGGTGTCGCGCCCGCAGGCGGCGGTGATCCCGAGCGATCCCGACGAGGCCTTCACCGCGCTGCGCGAAGCCGCGCGCAAGAACGATGTGGAGCGTGCCTACGCGATCTCGGCCACGCTGGTGGACTACCCGGTCCCCTCCTATGTCGAGTACTTCCGCATCAAGCCGCAATTGTTCGACGCCAGCGGCCTGGCGCGCATCGATGCGCCCGACGACCAGGTGCGCGTGTTCCTGCAGCGCTACAAGGGCGACGCCATTGCCGACCGCATGCGCAATGACTGGCTGCTGGTGCTGGGCAAGAAGCGCGACTGGGCCAATTTCGATGTCGAATACCCGCAGTTCGCGCTCAAGGACGATACCCAGGTCGAGTGCTATGCGCTGCTGTCGCGCGCGCTCAAGGGCCAGAACGTGGCCGCCGATGCGCGCAATGTGCTGAGCGACCCCAGGTACTACGGCGAAGGCTGTGTCGACCTGATCGGCTACCTGGCGCAAAGCCAGCAGATCCAGCGCAGCGACGTCGCCTACCAGGCGCGGCTGGCGCTGGAGCAGAACTATGTCACGCTGGCCGGCAAGATCCTCGCGCTGGTGCCCGACGCGCGCGCGGATGGCGATACGCTCGCCACCATCGTCAAGATGGCGCGCAACGACCCGTCGCAGGCTGCCGCCTACCTCGGCACGGCCCAGGGCGCGCTGTCGCGCGACGAGCAAGGCGCGGCCTGGGGCGTGATCGGCCAGTTCGCGGCCAAGAAGCTGCTGCCCGACGCGGCCGGCTACTACCGCCGCCAGATGGACCTGGGCGGCAACCAGTGGCTCTCCGACGACACCCAGGAGTGGCGCGTGCGCGCCGCGCTGCGCCAGGGCGACTGGAAACAGGTGCGCCAGGCGGTGGAGCTGATGCGCCCCGAACTGCGCGCCAAGGACCCGGCCTGGATCTACTGGTATGGCCGCGCGCTCAAGGCCGACGGCCGCGACACCGAGGCCCAGCAGAACTTCCAGCAGATCGCCGGCCAGTTCAACTTCTACGGCCAGCTGGCCAGCGAAGAGCTGGGCAACCGCATCACGCTGCCGGCGCGCACCACCGTCAGCGACGCCGAGGCCATGGCCATGCGTTCGCGCCCCGGTTTTCAGCGGGCGCAGAAGTTCTACAACATGAACCTGCGCTTCGAAGGCAACCGCGAGTGGAACTGGGAACTGCGCAATATGAGCGACCGCGAACTGCTGGCCGCGGCCGAGTATGCGCGCCGCCTGGAGCTGCTGGACCGCACCGTCAACTCCGCCGACCGGACCCGCAACGAACATGATTTCACGCTGCGCTTCCTGATGCCGTATCGCGACATCATGCAGCGCGCCACCGACGATGTCGGCCTGGACATGGCGTGGGTTTACGGCCTGATCCGCCAGGAATCGCGCTTCATCATGAATGCGCGCTCGTCGGCGGGCGCACATGGCCTGATGCAGGTAATGCCGGCCACGGCCAAGTACGTCGCGCGCAAGATCGGCATGAACGACTTTTCGCCGTCGATGATGGGCGATCCCAATATCAACATCCTGCTTGGCACCAATTACCTGAACATGGTGCTGACCGACCTGGACAGTTCGTGGACGCTGGCTTCGGCTGCGTACAACGCCGGCCCGGGCCGGCCCAAGGCCTGGCGCAGCACACTGGCGCGGCCGGTGGAAGGCGCGATCTTTGCAGAGACCATTCCGTTCAATGAAACGCGCGGCTATGTGAAGAATGTGCTTTCCAACGCCACGTACTATGCTGCATTGATGAGTGGCCGTCCGCAGTCGCTGAAATCGCGCCTGGGCATGGTCGCGCCGTCGGCGGTGACTACCACCAGCCTGCCCTGAAGTCACCCCTGCGGGGGCGGGCAGGACGGCCCCTGCCGGGACGATCCGGCGGGCCCGGGCTGGCGCAGGGTGCCGCGGCGTGCAGTTTTCTTGGCACGGAGGCATCATGCAGACCAGCAACGTCCTCGTTATCGGTGGCGCCGGCTTTATCGGCAGCCACCTCGTCTCGCGCCTGGCCGGGGCTGCCTCGGCCTCGGGCGCGCCGCTTGAGCCTGGCGCCAACCCCGATTCGCCCATCGCCCCCGACCGCATCGTGGTCGGCACGCGCAATATCGAGCATGCGCAGCACCTGCTGCTGCTGCCGCGCGTGGAGGTGGTGGAGCTGGGCCTGGCCGACAATGCCGCGCTGGACGATGCCATCGGCTCGCTGGGCGTGGATGGCATCGTCGTCAACCTGGTGGGCGTGCTGCACGGCGAGCGCGCCGACCCCTACGGCGAAGCCTTTGCCAGCGCGCATGTGGAGATGGTGCGGCAGATCGCGGCATCGTGCCTGTCCACCGGCGTGCGCCGGCTGTTGCATATGAGCGCGCTGGGCGCGGACAGCAACGGGCCATCGATGTACCTGCGCAGCAAGGGCGACGGCGAGCGCGTGGTGCGCGCCAGCGGGCTGGACTGGACCATCTTCCGGCCCTCGGTGGTGTTTGGCCCCGACGACCATTTCCTGAACCTGTTCGCCCACATGCAGCAGATGGCCCCGGTGGTGCCGCTGGCGTGCGCGCATGCGCGCTTCCAGCCGGTATTCGTGCAGGATGTGGTGCAGGCCTACCTGAATGCCATGGTGAACCCGGCCACCATCGGCCACGGCTATGAGCTGGGCGGCCCGCAGGTCTATACCCTGGAAGAGCTGGTGCGCTTTGCCGGCCGCGCTTCCGGGCATCCGCGCCCGGTGATCGCGCTGCCCGATGCGCTGGCACGGGTGCAGGCCAGCATCATGGAGCATATGCCGGGCGAACCGATGCTGTCGCGCGACAACCTCGACTCGATGCAGCTCGACAATGTGCTGGAGCACCCGGTCGCACCCGAACTGAACCTGCATCCGGCCAGCCTGGAGTCGGTCATGACCGACGCGCTGGCGGGGCGCAACCGCGATACCGCGATGACGCATATGCGGGCCAGCGTGCACCGCTGACGCGCCGGCGTCCCGGTGCGCCCTATGTGACCGGATTTCATATCGGTTGCTAGCGCAATTCACTTTGACGCGGGCGGCAGCACTGGCAGAATGACCAGTCCGGCGCGCGGCCGCCATGCCGTCCTGCAGGCCCGCAGGCGCCGCGCCTGCGCCGTCTCCCTCCGTTTCCTCCCCCAAGGACCCACGATGAAGCTCGTCATCGGCAACAAGAACTATTCCTCCTGGTCGCTGCGCCCATGGCTGTTGCTGCGCCAGGCCGGCATTGATTTCGAAGAAGTGCAGGTGCGCCTGTTCACCGGCAGCTTCGCCGCCGAGATCGCGCGCTACTCGCCCGCGGGCAAGGTGCCGGCGCTGGTCGATGGCGAGGTCACGGTGTGGGATTCGCTGGCGATCTGCGAATACCTGGCCGAGCGCTTCCCGGAAAAGAACCTGTGGCCGGCCGACCGCGCCCAGCGCGCGGTGGCGCGCGCCGTCTGCGCCGAGATGCATTCGGGCTTCGGCAACCTGCGCAGCCAGTTGCCGATGAACGTGACCGCGGTGCTGCCCGGGCGCGGCTGGAACGTGGCGGTGCAGCGCGACGTGGAGCGCATCGCCGCGATCTGGGAAGGGCTGCGCCAGCAGCACGGTGCGAACGGGCCGTTCCTGTTCGGCGAGTTCACCGTCGCCGACGCGTTCTTTGCGCCGGTGGTGAGCCGCTTTGCCACCTACGGCATCCACCTGCCCGATGACGCCGAGGACGCCAAGGCCTACGCCGACTTCATGCTGGCGCTGCCGGCAATGCAGCAATGGATTGCAGGCGCACGCGAGGAGCGCGACTTCCTGGCCGACGACGAACCTTACCGGCTGGCCCCGGATCGTCCCGATGCGATAATCATCAACCACTGAGCAATACCGCCGGCGGGCCAGGTCCGGGCGCCGGCACATGACGAGGCCAGAACGATGCAGGTGTATGCCGTCGGCGGCGCGATCCGCGACGAATTGCTGGGCAAGCCCAGCCAGGATCGCGACTACGTGGTAGTGGGCGCGACCCCGGCGCAGATGGAAGCTGCCGGCTACAAGCCGGTCGGCAAGGACTTCCCGGTGTTCCTGCATCCGCGCACCAAAGAGGAATACGCGCTGGCCCGCACCGAACGCAAGACGGCGATGGGCTACAAGGGCTTTGCCTTTTATTGCGAGCCCGATGTCACGCTGGAAGACGACCTGGTGCGGCGCGACCTCACCATCAACGCGATGGCGCGCGCGGTCGATGCCGACGGTAACCTGACCGGCCCGGTCATCGATCCGCACGGCGGCCAGCGTGACCTGGCCGCGCGCCTGTTCCGCCATGTCTCCGACGCTTTTGCCGAAGACCCGGTGCGCATCCTGCGCGTGGCCCGCTTTGCCGCGCGCTTCCATGAATTCGGCGTTGCCGCCGAGACCATGCGGCTGATGCGCGAGATGGTCGCCGCCGGCGAGGTCGACGCGCTGGTGCCCGAGCGCGTCTGGCAGGAGCTGGCGCGCGGGCTGATGGAAGCGAAGCCGTCGCGCATGTTCGAGGTGCTGCGCGAATGCGGCGCGCTGGCGCGGCTGCTGCCCGAGCTGGAGCGCCTGTGGGGCGTGCCCCAGCGCGCCGATTACCATCCGGAAGTCGATACCGGCGTGCACGTGATGATGGTGATCGACCAGGCCGCCGCCATGGGCGCGCCGCTCACGGTGCGCTTTGCCGCGCTGGTGCATGACCTGGGCAAGGGCACCACGCCCGCGGACGTGCTGCCGCGCCATATCGGTCACGAAACGCGCAGCGCGCAGCTGCTCGAAGACGTCTGCGTGCGCCTGCGCGTACCCAATGAGTGCCGCGACCTGGCGCTGGTGGTGGCGCGCGAGCACGGCAATATCCACCGCTCGCTCGAGTTCAGCGCCGCAGCGGTGATGCGCCTGCTCGAGCGCTGCGATGCGCTGCGCAAGCCGGCACGCTTCGCCGAGGCGCTGCAGGCCTGCGAGGCCGACCTGCGCGGGCGCAAGGGCTTCGAGTCGAGCGCCTACCCGCAGGCGGCGCGCCTGCTGGCGGCGCTGGAAGCGGCGGCGGCGGTCGACGCCGGCGCGATCGCGCGTGCCTGCGGCGATGACGTCGGCCAGATCCGCGACCGTGTCCAAGCGGCGCGCGTGGCGGCGGTGGCGGCGCGCATCGGCGGTTGAGCGCAGCGCACCGGGCGCACCGGCGCGCTAGGTCCTGTTGCGCAGATAACTTGCCAAAGTGAAATCGTCCAGTTGGCTGTCAGGCTAGGCGCGAGGAGGCGCCATAGCCGTAGCTATGGCAACGACGAGCAACGACGCATGGCGGCCAACTGGGCGATTTCATGGCAAGGTATTCGCGGAACAGGACACTAGCGGTAGACCAGCACCGGGATCTTCGTGTGCGTGAGCACCTTCTGCGTCTCGCTGCCGATCACCAGCGCCTGCACCCCGCGCCGCCCGTGCGAGGCCATCACGATCAGGTCGCACTTCCTCGCCTCGGCCTCGTCGACGATGGCCTGGAAGATGTGGTCGCCGGTGGGGCAGGCGGTTTCGCAGGGCACGCCGGCCGCGGCGGCCTCCTGCACGATCGTCGCCAGGTAGGCCTCGGCCTGCCGGTAGGCTTCCTGCATGAAGCGTTGCCGGGTTTCCTGGAGCATGGCGGTCTGCAGGCGCATCACGTCATAGTGCGCAACGACCTGGATCGCGGTAAGGCGGGCCTGTATCGAGCTGGCCAGCGCGATGGCCTTGCGGTAGGCCGTATCGGACAGGTCCGAGCCGTCGACCGCTACGAGCAGATGCTTGAACATTTGGATCTCCTTGTACGGCGTCACCGCGCCGCAGCGGTGGCTCAGGCGCCAAGAAACAACCTGCCGACCTCCGGATCCCGGCCCAGTTCGCCACCCGTTCCGGCCATGGCCAGCTGGCCGGCCACCAGGACATAGCCGAGGTCGGCGAAAGCGAGCCCCTTGCGGGCGTTCTGCTCGACCAGGAGGATGGTCTTGCCCTCGTCCTGCTGCAGCTGGCGCAGGTGTTCGAACACCAGATCGACATAGCGCGGCTCCAGCCCGATCGAGGGCTCATCCACCAGCAGCACGGCGGGGTCCATCATCAGCGCGCGCGAGATTTCGAGCAGCCTGCGCTCGCCGCCGGAGAGCACGCTGGCGCGCTGGCCGCGCCGTTGCGCGAGCGCGCCATGGCGTTGGAAGATGCGCTCGGCCGCAACCCTGGCATCGCGCGGGTGCGGCATCAGGTACCCGCCCATCAGCAGGTTTTCTTCGACCGTCATGTCAGGGAAGATCGAACCCTCCTGCAGCACATAGGCCACGCCTGCCTGCCGCAGCTTCCGCTCGGCACGCAGGTGGGTGACCGGCGCGCCGGCCACGGTGACGGTCCCCGACATGACCCGGGCCAGGCCGTAGATGGCGCGCAGCACGGTGGACTTGCCCGCGCCGTTCGGGCCGATCAGGCACAGCGAACCGCCGCGCGCCACGCGCAGGCTGAAGCCGTGCACGATCTCCATGCCGCCATAGCCGGCGACCAGGTTGTCCACCGCGACCATCGGCGTGCCGCCGGCCAGTTGCTCGAGTTGCTCGATCGTTGGCCGGGGGCGCGAGAGCGCTGCGGCGAGCGCGGCGGCAGGCGCGTGGACAACCGGCCGGGCGGTGTGCGCGCTGCTCATGGCTGTCCTCCCAGGTAGGCCTCGATCACCGCGCGGTTGGTGGTGATCTGCGCCGGCGATCCCTGCGCCAGCACCTCGCCATGCGCCAGGCAATAGATGTGGCCGGCCAGCTGCATCATCACCCGCATATTGTGTTCGATCACCAGCAGGGTGATGCCGAGCCGCGCGTTGATGTCCGTGAGCAGTGCGATCAGGCTGTCGATCATCACCGGGTTCACGCCGGCGGTCGGCTCATCGAGCAGCAGCAGCCTGGGTTCGTTCATCAGGGCCATGCAGATCTCGAGCAGCTTCTGCTGCCCGAACGACAGGTCGGCGCCGCGCTGGTCCGCGTGGTCCTGCAGCCCGGCCATGCGCAGGGTCTGCCGGGCCCGCTCCGTCACTGCTGGTGCCTGCCGCGTGCACATCGCGGCGAGTCCTTCATGCATATGGGGCACGCTGACCAGCAGGTTCTGCAGGCAGCTCATCTTGCCGAACACCCGCGTCTGCTGGAAGGTGCGCACCAGGCCCAGGCGGGCGATCTCGGGAACGCGCAGCCGCGAAATCTCGCGGCCGTCGAACGCGATCGATCCGCCGTCGATCGGGTGGTAGCCGACGATCGAATTGAAGAGGGTCGTCTTGCCCGAACCGTTCGGCCCGATCAGGCCCACGATGCTGCCGTGCGGCACCTGCACGGAGATGTCATGGTTGGCGACAACGCCGCCGAAGCGCTTGGTGACGCCGCGCACCGCAAGCAGGTCGGTCATGGCGCGGCACTCCCCGTCATGGGGCGGCGGTTTGCGCTGTAATCGCGCAGCCAGCCCATGATGCCGGTCGGGAACAGCACCACGATCAGCACGATCAGCACGCCGAGCGCAACGCGCTGCCAGTTCAGCAGGTAAGTCCAGAACAGCTCCTGGGTCAGGTGGAACAGCGCGGCGCCGATCACCGGCCCCCACAGCGTGCCCTTGCCGCCCAGGATTGCCATCACCACCATCCACACGCCGAAGGTGGCGCCGGCAAAGGCCAGCTCGCGCGGATCGATGAAGCCCACCAGGTTGCCCGTCAGGGCGCCCGCCATGCCGAGGAAGACGGCGCACACGCACCAGGCCAGGATCTTGTAGCGCGTGGTGTGCAGGCCGAGCGCCTCGGCCTTGTCCTCGTCGTCGCGGATGGCATTGAGCGCGAGGCCGAATGGCCGCGCATAGAGCCAGCGCAGCGACAGCAGGGTCACCACGGCCAGCACCAGCATCGCGTAGTAGAAGAACGGCTCGCGGCTGCCGGCCGCGCCCGGGAACAGCGGCAGCGTCATGCCCGATCCCGCGCCGATGAAGTCCCAGCCGGCGGCGCCATCGGCGCAGGCGATGCCCAGGCCCAGCGTGCCGATGGCGAAGTAATGGCCGCGCAAGCCCAGCATGGCCGGGCCCAGCGCCAGCGCCGCGGCCACGGCCACCAGCGCCGCCAGGCCGGTACCCGCCGCGAGGCCGGCGAAGTAGCCCAGCCCGAAGTCGCGCTGCACCACCGCGCAGACATAGGCGCCAACGCCGAAGAACACGATATTGCCGAAGGAGTTGTAGCCCATCTGCCCGCCCATGACGTCCCACGTCAGCGCGAACAGCACCATCAGCCAGAGAAAGGTCAGTTGCGTGGTGATGCCGGCGAACAGCCACGGCGCGATCAGCGCGCCCAGGCTGCCCGCGAGCAGCGCCAGCCAGGCCACCGGGGAGGTGGGGGGAACATCCGATGCGGACCGGCGCGCGCCGCGCAGGTGCAGCTTCATCGCAGGTAGCCGCGCCGCCGGCGCAGCATCAGGTTGCGGCTTACCAGGATCACCACCAGCAGCGCGTAGAGGAAGGCGGTCTGGTATTCGGTGCCGAGCAGGAAGCCGGCATAGTTCTCGGCGATGCCCAGCCCGCCTCCCGCACCGAGCACCGGCAGCATGCTGCCCAGCCCGGCCACCACCACGATCATGAAGGCGCGCACGGTATAGGGCAGGCCCAGGTAGGGGTGGATGATCCAGGTCATTGCCACCAGCCCACCCGCCGCGCCGCAGATGGCGGCATTGAGGGCGAAGGTCGAGGCGTAGATGCGATCGGCGTCCACCCCCAGCACACGGGCAGCGCGCGCGTTCTGGGCGGTCGCCCGGATCGCCTGGCCGCGGCGCGAATGCCTGAGGAACAGCATCAGGCCGGCGCCCAGCGCCAGGGCTGCGGCGAACGCCGCCAGCTTGATCTTCGGCACCACCAGTCCGACCGGCAGCAACAGGCTGCCCAGCCCCGCATCGAGCGTGCGCACGTTGGCGCCGAAAGCAAGGTTGGCGAGCTGCTGCAGCACGATGCTCAGTCCGAAGGTGGCCAGCACCGAGACAAAGAGATCGCGCTCGACCAGCCGGAAGATGACGATGCGATAGAGTCCCCAGCCCACGCAATACATCACCGCTGCGGCAACCGGCACGGCCAGCATTGCGGGCACGCCCTTGCCAACCAGCCAGATCACGATATAGCCGCCCAGCATCACCAGCTCGCCCTGGGCCACGTTGATGAGGTTCATCACGCCCCATACCAGCGCCATGCCGTAGGCGGCCAGCGCAAAGATCGCGCCGGCCAGCAGGCCATCCACTACGAGCTGCAGGTTCAGCTCAGGACTCTGGAACAGGACCGCGAGATTGGTCATCTGCGTCAGGCCGCGCGGCAGCCCTCTATTTGCGCCGCGCCCAGGCAGGAGCCGGATAGATGACCTTCGACGACGCCCACTTGCCCGGCGCGACCACCTTGAACTTGCCGTCCTGTACCTGGTACAGCACCATCGACTTGGCGATGTTCTTGCCGCTCTGGTCGAACCTGAGCGGGCCGTAGAACGTCATCAGGTCGGTTTTTGCCAGGGCATCGCGGACCTTCTCCGTATCGAACGAGGCGGCGCGCTCGAAGGCGTCGACGAAGGCCAGCACCGCGGCGGTGGACTCGGCCGCCTGGTATGGCGCCTCGTAGTGGTACTCCTTCTCGAAGCGCTGCGCGTACTGGTCGGCCGTGCCGAACCAGCGGTCCTTGTAGCTGAGCGTGCGGTCCCATTGCGAGCCGCACACCGCGAATTCGGCGCTCTTGCCGAACTTCTCGATGATCTGCGCGGAGTCGCAGTGGGTCAGCGCCAGCATCGGCACATCGATGCGCATCTCCGCCACCTGCCGCACCGCCAGCACCGCGCCCTTCTCATGCCCGGATACCACCAGGATGTCCGGCTTGAGCGCCTTCACCTTGGCCAGCGTGGCCGACATGTCGTTCAGCTCGGGCGGCAGCTTGTCGTCGATCACCACCTTCATGCCGAGGCGTTTCGCATCCTCTTCCACGCCGTCGCGCACGTCCTGCGAGAAGTTGTCGTTCTCGATGGCGATGGCCACCTTGAGGTCCTTCGGCGACTTGCCTGCCCGTTGCGCTTCCTCGGCGGCAAGCTGGACGGCCGAACGCAGGTAGTAGTCGGAGGTGTTGAGCACCGCGAACATGTAGCGGTAGCCCTGCGTGAACAGGTTGCGGTCCGCGCCGTTGCCCTCGACCATCGGAATCTTGTACTTCTCCGTCACTGGTGCGATCGCCTTGGTGAGCCCGGAACTGTACGGCCCCAGCACGAACTTGACGCCGTCCTGGCTGATCAGCCGCTCGGCCAGCTGCGCGCCGCGTGCCGAGGTGGATTCGTCGTCGTAGTAGAGGACTTTCAACTGGTAGGCCTTGCCGCCAACCTTGACGCCGCCCATCTCGTTGACGCGCTTCACGGCAAGGTTGTAGCCGTCCTGGGTGTTCTTGCCATTGGTGGAGTACTTGCCGGTCAGGGAAACCGCGGCACCGAGGATGATGGTGTCGCCCTCGACCTTGGCGGCGGCGGGGACCGACACGGCCAGGCCAAGACCGGCCAGGGCGCAGACGGTGGCATGGCGTAAATGGATAGCGGGCCTGCGGTCGCCTGGCGAGCGTTGTGTGGATGCGCTTCTCATGATCACCTCCTCACTCTCTTCAACGTAGGACCCGTTTCTGAAAGGGGAAGTGCCCGTATGTCACGGGTCCATCACTCCATGAGGTGTTCCCGCGGATTCCTATTCATGAAATGAGGCCAGCGCTTGAGTGGATCGGGTAGATCGTTGGCCGGCGCGTTCCTGAAGTTGGTCGTGCCGCTGCCGTCGAAGTGATTCCGAAAACTACAGCAGCTTGCCGATCGCCAGCGCCATCAGCGAAATCAGGATCGTCGACGCAAACGGAAGCACGAATTCGCGCCCGAAAACGCGGAAGCGCACGTCGCCGGGCAGCCGTCCCAGCCCGATCTTCTGCAGCCATGGCAGCGCCGCGGACAGGATGATCACGCTCAGGAAAATGGTCAGGGTCCAGCGCAGCATGGCGGCTCCGGTGCCGTTACAGGGTATGGCAGCGGTCGCCGCGGGCAAAGCCGTCCATCGGTTCGCTGTCGTCCAGGCCGCGCGTGAGCGCGATCACCTTGAACAGCTCGCCCATCTCGGCTTCCGACAGCAGCTTCTGCACCGCATTGGCCTGCGGCAGGAAGGCGCGGGCGTCGGACGGGTCCAGCGCCATCAGCAGCTCGGTGATGCCTGCATTCATCAGGAAGCGCGCCTGCGAGGCAAAGCCCGCCACGCTCAATCCCGCATCCACCGCGGCGAGCGCAATGCCGCTGAAATTCACGTGCGCGGTGATGTCCTGCAGGCCCGGGTACAGGAACGGGTCCGGGTGCGCGTGATGGCGGTAGTGGCACATCAGCGTGCCGCCGGCGCGCTGCGGGTGGTAGTACTCGCCCGCCGGGAAGCCGTAATCGATAAAGAAGGCCGCGCCGCGCGCCAGCATGGCGCCGACCGCGCGGATAAAGCCCTCGGCCTCGGCATGGGTCTCGGTGACGAGGTCGTGGTCGCCGGGGATGGCGCGCAGTGCCTCGGGCACGTCGGCATCGGCCAGTGGGCGGTCCTCGAAGCGGAAGGCGGGGGCGGCATCGTCGCTGCGCGCTACGCTGTGCACTACGCCGCGCTCATGCCAGCGGCCGCCACTGCGTGCATAGAGCTGCACCGGCATCGCATCCAGCACTTCATTGCCGACGATCACGCCTTCAAAGCTGGCAGGCAGCGTATCGAGCCAGGTGACGCGGTCCGCCAGGTGCGGCGCGCGCTGCGCCAGCGTGGCCTGCTGGCGCGCGCGCAGTTCGCCCGAGAGTTCGACGATGGCGTAGGTGTCCGGCAACTGGCCTTCCTGCTCCAGCCCCAGCAGCAGGTCCGCCGCCAGCCGGCCGGTGCCGGCGCCGAATTCCAGCATGCGCGGCAATCCCTGTGCCAGCAGCGGCGCGAACTGGCGCGCCAGCGTGCGCGCGAAGAACGGGCTCAGCTCCGGGGCGGTGATGAAGTCGCTGCCGTCGCGGGCATCGCGCCCGAACTTGGCCGAACCGCCGCTGTAATAGCCCAGGCCGGGCGCATACAGTGCCAGCGCCATATAGCGGTCAAAGCCGATCCAGCCGCCGGCCGCATCGATGGATTCGCCAATGCGGGCCGTAAGGGTATCTGACGCGGCCTGCGCGTCGGCGGGGGGAAGGGGTAAACTAGCGGCTTTCTGCATCCTGCGATTGTAGCAATGCCCGCATCCAAGACTCCTGCCAGCCAGACCGCTGACCAGACCCATAGCCAGACTGGTAGCCAGCGCGCCACCGCCCGCGGCGTGGCGCTGGTGACCGGCGGCGCGCCCCCCCTGGGCCGCGCCATCGCGCTTGAACTGGCGGCGCAGGGCTGGGACGTGGCCGTGCACTGCCATCGCTCGGTGGACGAGGCCGAGGCCCTGGCCACGCAGATCCGCGCGCTGGGCCGCCGTGCCGCGGTGCTGCGCGCCGACCTGGCCGACGAGGCCGCCACCGGCCGCCTGGTGGCCGACTGCACCGCCGCGCTGGGCGTGCCCGCTTGCCTGGTCAACAACGCTTCGCTGTTCCAGTACGACGTGGCGACCAGCTTCTCCTATGCGTCGCTGGATACGCATATGCGCACCAACGTCGCCGCGCCGCTGCTGCTGGCGCGCGAACTGCACAAGGCGCTGGGCGTTGCCGCCGGCAAGGACAAGGCCGCCGAACCGCGCGGCGTGGTGATCAACCTGCTGGACCAGAAGCTGGATAACCTGAACCCGGACTTCCTGTCGTACACGCTGTCCAAGGCCGCGCTGCAGACCGCCACGGTGCAGCTGGCCCAGGCGCTGGCGCCGCGCCTGCGCGTGGTGGGCGTGGCCCCGGGCATCACGCTGGTGTCGGGCGAGCAGTCCGAGCAGAGCTTCCGCCGCGCGCACCGCGTGACGCCGCTGGGCCAGTCGTCAACGCCCGAGGACATCGCCCAGGCGGTGGCCTACCTGGCGCAGGCGCGCGCCGTGACCGGCACCACGCTGTATGTGGACGGCGGCCAGCACCTGATGCCGCTGGCGCGCGACGTGATGTTCCTGACCGAGTAAGCTGGAAGCCAGCAACCGAATACCGTAGTGCCTGATGTGCCGCGCCCGCCGGGCGCGGCTTCCTTTTCCCCTCAGCAGCCCGCTCATGACCATGCTCGCCGCCCTTTCCCATCCCAGCCTGCAAGACTGCCGACGCATGTTCCTGCGCAACTACGAAGTGCAGATCAATATCGGCGTGCACGAATTCGAGAAGAAGGGCGAACAGCGGGTGCTGATCAATATCGACCTGTTCGTGCCGCTGGCGCAGAGCACCCCGCAGGCCGACAAGCTCGACGAAGTGGTCGACTACGACTTCATGCGCAACACCGTGGCCGAGCGCATGGCGCAGGGCCATGTGCACCTGCAGGAAACGCTGTGCGACGACGTGGCGCGCGCCATGCTCAAGCACCCCAAGGTGCGCGCCGTGCGTGTCTCGACCGAGAAGCCCGATGTCTACCCGGATTGCGATTCGGTCGGCGTCGAGGTATTCCACATCAAGCAGGCCTGAGCCGCCAGTGCCTGCGCGCCTGCAGCTTGCGGGCGCCTGACGTAAAATGTTGCCCCTTCGCGCCGCGCCGGCCATTCCATCCGGCGGGCGCCACGCAACAGGATGCTCCATGAGCCACTCGAACAACTTCTACCGCCTCGAGACGAGGCTGCAATCGCAAACCGGCAAGGCCATCGGCGACTTCGGCATGATCGAGGACGGCGACACCGTGCTGGTCTGCATGAGTGGCGGCAAGGACTCGTACACCATGCTGTCGGTCCTGATGGCGCTGCAGAAGCGCGCGCCGATCAAGTTCAAGCTGATCGCGATGAACCTGGACCAGAAGCAGCCCGGCTTCCCGGAACACATCCTGCCGGAGTACCTGAAGTCGGTCGGCGTGGAGTATGTGATCGTCGAGGCGGATACCTACTCGATCGTCAAGGAGAAGGTGCCCGAGGGCAAGACCACCTGCTCGCTGTGCTCGCGCCTGCGCCGCGGCGTGATCTACCGCACCGCCAAGGAGCTGGGCGCCAACAAGATCGCGCTGGGCCATCACCGCGACGACATCGTCCAGACCTTCTTCCTGAACATGTTCTTCGGCGGCAAGATGAAGGCGATGCCGCCCAAGCTGTCGACCGACGACGGCCAGCACATCGTGATCCGCCCGCTGGCGTACTGCTCGGAGAAGGACATCGCGTCGTACGCGCGTGCGATGGAATTCCCGATCATCCCGTGCAACCTGTGCGGCTCGCAGGAAAACCTGCAGCGCAAGAAGGTCAGCGAGATGCTGCAGGACTGGGAGCGCCAGAACCCGGGCCGTATCGACAATATCTTCGCGGCGCTGCGCAACGTGGTGCCGTCGCACCTGGCCGATACCGACCTGTTCCCGTTCACCGGGCTGGCCACCGGCCTGGCCAAGGTGGATGAGGCGTCACTGTTCGGCGAAACCACCTTCCAGCAGCAGCCGCTGATGTTTGCCGGCAACGTGGAAGAGAACCGGATGGAGTTCGTGCGGTTTGAGCGTCCGCCCGCGGTTGCCGCGGCACCGGCGGAGCAGGCTGGCACGCAGTAGCGCCAGCGCCCGCCGCATGGAAAAACGCCCGCTTGCGCGGGCGTGCTTCGTTTGGGGCAGGGTTTCAGTTCGTCGCCGCCGACTGCACCGGGGCGCTTGCCTTCTCGCGTATCAGCGCATGCGTGTCGTCGATCCATTTCTGGAACCGGTCTTGCGCGTGCGCCTTCTGCTGCGGCGTGGTCATGTTGGCGATGGCCACGGTCAGCGCGATGCCCGCATTGATGCTGGCTTCGTGGCTGGCGGCATGCTTGGCCGGCGGGTTCTGCCAGTATTCGCGGAAGCGGCGCAGCACGTCTATCACCTGCGCCTTGGGCGGCTGCGTGGCCTGCACGTAGCGCACCATTTTGAGCCATTCCTGCTGCCGGGCGACGCGCTCGGCGTAGCGCGACTCGGCATTCTGCACCACCGGGCCTATCCTGGCGCGGATGGCCTTTTCCTGATCGCTGGAGAAGTTGCCGTAGACCAGCCGCGCGTAGTCCATTACCTTGTCATAGCGCGCATCCTCGCGCTGCTCAGGGTCTGGATTCAGGAATTTCTTGCGGTACTTGGCATTGCCCTCGGCAAATTTCTTTTCCATGCGGCCGATCTGCTCAGGCGTCAGCGTCAGCAACAGGTCGGCAAGGTCGGGCATCGCTTGTTCGAACGACTTGCGCGCCAGTTGCTGCGAGGCGTCCTGGAAGTGCTCGACCATGGCCGGGGTCACCGGTTGCCGCACCTCGGCCTTGGCCTGCTGCAGCAAGGTGGCGATTTCCGGCAACTGCGCCTTGCGATGCCAGGCAAAAAAGCGCGCAATGGCCTCGCGCGTGAGCGGCTCCTGGGCCGTGCTGACATCGACGTAATTGTCGATCCACCAGTACGCCAGGTGGTCGCCCTGCTGGTATCCCAGCTTCATGGCGCTGCAGGCGCACAAGGCCGCCGCGCCCAGAATCACGAAAATCCGCCGGGCCCAGCAATTGTGAAATTCGGAAACGACGGTCCGATGCGCAGAAACCGCCATGTTAAAATCGGCGCGCATCGCAACCGGGGCGCCCAGATGACTGCCAGCCAAGTCCTGGCAAGGGTTTGCGGGATTATGCGCAGGCCTGGCCGCAGATTTTCGCCAAGCCCGGCGGCGCAGTCCGCCAAACACCCGGCTGGCGTTTTCAAGAATATTTTCGGACACACTCACTTAGGGGTCTCCTTGTGAATATCGTCATTCTCGCCGCGGGCATGGGCAAGCGGATGTATTCCGATTTGCCCAAGGTACTGCACCCGGTCGCCGGACGGCCCATGCTCGCGCATGTCCTGGACACGGCACGTGCGCTGTCGCCGTCGCGGCTGGTGGTCGTGGTCGGCCACGGTGCCGCGCGCGTGCGCGAGGCCGTTGCCGCCGACGATATCGCCTTTGCCGAACAGCCCCAGCAGCTTGGCACGGGCCATGCGGTGATGCAGGCACTTCCCTTGTTGGACGACAGCCAGCCCACGTTGGTTCTGTATGGTGACGTGCCGCTCACCAGCGCTGCCACGCTTCAGGCACTTGTGGCCGAGGCCGGCACGCAGCGCTTGGGCGTGCTGACCGTGGAAATGCCCGATCCGACCGGCTATGGCCGCATCGTGCGCGATGCCGCGGGCAGCATCGTCCGCATCGTCGAACAGAAGGACGCCAGCGAGGCCGAGAAGGCAATCCGCGAGATCAATACCGGCATTATCGTGTGCCCCACCGGCCACCTGCGCAAGTGGCTGTCGACGCTGCGCAACGACAATGCCCAGGGCGAGTACTACCTGACCGACACGGTCGAGCGCGCCGTGGCCGATGGCGTGGAGACTGTCTCGGCCCAGCCGGCGGCGATCTGGGAGACGCTCGGCGTCAACAGCAAGCTGCAGCTGGCCGAGGTCGAGCGCATCCACCAGGGCAACCAGGCCCGGCGCCTGCTGGAAGCCGGCGTGACGCTGCTGGATCCGGCCCGCATCGACGTGCGCGGCGAACTGAGCTGCGGGCGCGACGTCACTATCGACGTCGGCTGCGTATTCGAAGGGCGCGTGCACCTGGAAGACGGGGTGCGCATCGGCGCCCATTGCGTGATCCGCAACAGCACCGTCGGGGCCGGCGCCCAGGTACACCCGTTCTGCCATATCGACGAGGCCAGGGTTGGCCCCGCCGGGCGCATCGGGCCGTACGCGCGGCTGCGCCCCGGCACCGAGCTGGGCGAGGACGTGCATATCGGCAACTTTGTCGAGGTCAAGAATGCCCAGGTGGCCGCGCACAGCAAGGCCAACCATCTGGCTTATGTGGGCGATGCCACGGTGGGGTCGCGCGTCAATATTGGCGCGGGTACCATCACCTGCAACTATGACGGCGTGAACAAGCACCGCACCGTGATCGAGGACGATGTCTTTATCGGCTCCGACACCCAGCTGGTGGCCCCGGTGACGGTGCGCCGCGGCGCCACGCTGGGCGCCGGCACCACGCTGACCAAGGAGGCGCCCGCCGACAAGCTGACGCTGTCGCGGGCCAAGCAGCTGACCATCGACGCCTGGCAGCGGCCGGTCAAGCAGCCGAAGAAGTAAGCGTCAGAGGGCCGTCCGCGGGCGGCCAGGGCACGCGCCGCCTCGGCGAGGCGGCGCCACAGGATTCATACCGGCGCCTGAGGTCTACGGGCAGGGCGCCAGCAAACGGGGGTTCAGCATGTGTGGCATCGTCGGCGCGGTTTCCACGCGCAATATCGTTCCGGTCCTGATCGAAGGGCTGCGCCGCCTGGAGTATCGCGGCTATGACTCGTGCGGCGTCGCCGTCGTGCGCGACGATGCGGTCGAGCGTGCGCGCACCGTGTCGCGCGTGGCCGACCTGGAGGCGCAGACGCAGGCTTCCGGCCTGTCCGGCTTCACCGGCGTGGCGCATACGCGCTGGGCCACGCATGGCAAGCCCGATACCGTCAACGCGCACCCGCACCTGTCGGGCGAGACCATCGCGCTGGTGCACAACGGCATCATCGAGAACTACGAGCCGTTGCGCGAAGAACTGCGCGCGGTCGGCTACGGCTTTGAATCGCAGACCGATACCGAGGTGGTTGCCCACCTGATCCACCAGGCCTACACCTACCCCAGCAGTGCCACGCGCGGCGACCTGTTTGCCTCGGTGCGCGCGGTGACCAAGCGCCTGCACGGCGCCTACGCCATCGCCGTGTTCGCCAAGGACCAGCCCGGCCGCGTGGTCGGCGCGCGCGCCGGTTCGCCGCTGGTGGTGGCGCTGGGCGAGAACGAGGCCTTCCTGGCCTCCGACGCGCTGGCCGTGGCCGGCACCGCCAACCGCATCATCTACCTGGAAGAGGGCGATGTGGTCGAGCTCACGCTGGACGGCGTGACCATCCACGACATCGACGACCACCCGGTCGAGCGCGAGGCGCGCGTGGTCGAAGCGCACGCCGCGTCGGTGGAGCTGGGCCCGTACCGCCACTTCATGCAAAAGGAGATCTTCGAGCAGCCGCGCGCGCTGGGCGACACGCTGGAAGGCATTGAAAGCATTGCGCCGGAGCTGTTCGGCAGCGGCGCCGCCGAGGTCTTTGCCGGCATCGACAGCGTGCTGATCCTGGCCTGCGGCACCAGCTACTACTCCGGCTGCACCGCCAAATACTGGCTGGAGAGCATTGCCAGGATCCCGACCCAGGTCGAGGTCGCCAGCGAATACCGCTACCGCGAGACCGTGCCCAATCCGCGCGCGCTGGTGGTGGTGATCTCGCAGTCCGGCGAGACCGCCGACACCATGGCCGCGCTGCGCCATGCGCGCGCGCTTGGCCACGTGCACACGCTGGCGGTCTGCAATGTGGCCACCAGCGCCATGGTGCGCGAGACCGAGCTGCGCTTCCTGACGCGCGCCGGCACCGAGATCGGCGTGGCCTCGACCAAGGCCTTCACCACGCAGCTGGCCGCGCTCTACATGCTGACGCTGGCGCTGGCCAAGGTGCGCGGCCTGCTGACCGAAGACGCCGAGGCCAAGGCCCTGACCAACCTGCGCCACCTGCCCGCCGCGCTGCATGGCGTGCTGGCGCTGGAGCCGCAGATCATCGCCTGGTCGGAAGACTTCGCGCGCCGCGAGAACGCATTGTTCCTCGGCCGCGGACTGCATTACCCGATCGCCCTGGAAGGCGCGCTCAAGCTCAAGGAAATCTCCTATATCCATGCCGAGGCCTACCCGGCGGGCGAGCTCAAGCACGGCCCGCTGGCACTGGTCACCGAAGCCATGCCGGTGGTCACCGTCGCCCCCAACGACGCACTGCTCGAAAAGCTCAAGTCCAACATCCAGGAAGTGCGCGCCCGCGGTGGCCGCCTGTACGTGTTTGCCGACAGCGACACGCAGATCCAGTCGTCCGACGGCATCCAGGTGATCCGCCTGCCCGAGCACTACGGCGATCTCTCGCCGATCCTGCACGTGGTGCCGCTGCAGCTGCTGGCTTATCACACGGCCTGCGCGCGTGGCACCGACGTGGACAAGCCGCGTAACCTGGCGAAGTCGGTCACGGTGGAGTAAGACGAGGAAAGCCCCGCCGCGCTTTGTGGCTCTAGGCATTTGAAGAGGCCAAAAATTGCATTAACTCTGCCCAATTCCCGCCCCGGATTTCTTCGGAAACCCAAGCCTGGCGCGGAGTTGGGCTTTTCTAATGCAACGACACATAGCTGCAACTTGACGCGTCACCCTGCCGGGTTGCTGTGCAAGCTTTTTCTGCGACAGCGCTCTTCACAGCACTCGCCAGTTTCGCCTTCCGAGCTCGGCTGGCTACGAGACCAGAACGTAGTTGGAACCTATTCCCCCTCAGTTGGCTATCCGAAAACTCTGGGGCAGCTTTGTTCCGACGCGCCAGCTGAAGCTGTTCCGATGTCTCGAAAACCTATTTGAGTTCAGAGACTGAGAGCGTCGGAACAAGCAATAATAATGCCTGTTAGGGCACTTGTTCTCGACCTTCGGGTTCGTTTTGAGCAGGCCCGTTGCCGCTCTCAGGGAACACAACGCAAGTTAAGTTCTCGCACCTCGACATCGAGGACTTTTTCGGCAGCATCACGGCGAACTGGATTACGCGTGGCATTAAAGGACAAGGTTAGCTAGGCGACTTCCCGAAAATGGGTGACGAAGTCACTTGTCCATCATTCCTCTGAACCGAAGAAAATCATTCTCTCGTTTGGCCCGAAGAAAATCATTCTCTCGTTTGGCTTCGTTCAGTCACAAATCCTCAAGTCCTTCGCGGCACTGCCGGATTCACGCCCGTTCCAAGCACGCCGGTTTCGCGGTCACCGTCTATGTCGACGGCATCCTGATTTCGTGCTCGGATAGGGAAACAGCGACGCAATTGCGGAGGAGATGAAGGCGGCTGAGCGCTCAAAATTCGTGCCTGGCGCTAAGCAGACGGAAGGGCCGGCCCGGAGCACCGAGTTCAGGCGTCGTGTTCGACGACTCAAGTCGGCTGTCGCTCCAGCACCCATTACGGCGTGAATGAGTTCGCGAATCGCACGACGGGTTCTGCCGCTGACTGCCCTTTGAAGAGCCGGTAGCGTTGCACATCTTTCTACCGGAAGGCCCTAACCTTCTCGAAGGGATTCCCAACGGCTATGTTTGTCGCGGACCGGCGAACATAGCCGAACCCAATCCCGTTGAAGTGGTAGTGCGCGCCGACCCTCCATGCTAGCTGCCGAGGCCAGGTCATTGGCTTGGCATGCAATTGTTAGGTGCGAACGAGCGCCCCTTGGCTAGAGGTCGGCCGTCTTTTGGTTCATAGACATATAGCGTTTGATGCTGTTGGCATTCGTCTCCAGGACGGCGTAGTGGATTCGAAGCCTTGCTGCCAACCGGTGCTTTGAGGCCGCTTGGAAGGCTCCGCGAATAGCGTCAAAGTCCTCCGGTTTCTTCACGAACAGATTTGCGCGGCAGTTCAGGAAGTGATGCTGGTTGAACGCATCAGCATCGAAGTCAGCGTCCCCTCCTAAGGAGGGGACGGGTCGTACCGCACTATGCCGATGTAAACTGCGTGAGAGCTTCAGTCAAGATATAAGTATCGATTACATCTGGTCTAAGTTTCGTTTTGGCGGGGGCGGGCATATGACGCCTTTGGCGCCGGTTCAGAGGTGTGTTTCCTAATGCAAGATGAGCCTTTTTCGACGGTGTCTTTAGCAGAAAAAATCCGCGGCATTGTCGATTCCCACCATATCAACGCACGCATCAACCGCGTTGACTTCTCTTCTTCCACGCACCCTTGCGTGAGCGCGCACTTTCTGTATCCCGTCTTCAAGGGGCGACAGCCGACAATGGAGGCGCTGGCGAAGATGCTGGTTAGGGAAATAACGAAATTCTGTGCCACTCGTTCCGACCGACGCAAAGCCAACCGTCGAGATGCGGAAGTCGGCGAGCTGGAAACGGGTGCGGTCGAGGAGCTCGCTGCGAAAGCGCGGAGCTTGTTCATGGCGCCCGACGCTGAGGCCCGGTCGGGAGAGGCTGGGGAACTACTGCTTTACGCACTTATTGAGCACTACCTCCGCGCACCTTTGATTGTCTCGAAGATGAGGCTTAAGACCAATGCCAACATGCCAGTGCATGGCGCTGACGGTCTTCACGCTGCATGGTGCGAGAAAACCGACGCACTGATTCTGTATTTCGGAGAATCGAAAATGCATCAGTCGTTCGCTAGCGCGATGCAAGATGCAGCGGAATCAGTGGCGGCATTAGTGACCAATGCTGAAGGCCGATTGGAACGAGAACTCGACCTGGTTTCGAACTTTCATGACTTAGACAATTTTCCCGAGGAAGGCGTTGAGTACCTGCTCCGTTTCCTCAATCCGTTCGAGACCGAAGAAGGAAATCGAAGAATCGACCGATTTGCGATACTCGTTGGTTTCGACTACCACGCATATGGAAAGCTTGCTGAGGTGCCTGTGGCTGACGTCGAGGAAACCTTCCTCGGCTTCTACAAGGCGGCGATGAACCAAAAAGTTGGCACAGCGCACGGGCATCTCACGCGAAACGGAATTGAGCCTGAAAACGTAGATTTGTTCATCTTCCCTGTGCCGTCGGTGGAATTGTTCAGAGCGAAGTTCCAGGAGGCCATGAATGTCTGAGTTTTCTTTCAGGCTTGCAGAGCGCATCGAAACCAGCCCGCTATTCCAAGAGGCGCTTGCTGACCTGCAGCAGCAAAGCCTTATACCCTTGGTCGGCGGTCTGCCTAGCCTAGAGTCGGTTCGGGCGGCCAGGTTGAGTGAGGCGGCTATTGCCTTGGCACGCTCAACGGAGCCTAGGCATCATGGCCTTGCCCAAGAGATTGCATACTCTTTGGCCGCTTGTCATGCAGACTCGAGGCTTCGCGGCGTGTGGCGTCACATTCTTGCCGAAACTGGGAACTTTCCTGCCGGTGACTATCTCTCGGACAAGCCTTTAGCAGAACAAGAGTTGCCCTGGACCCTAAAGGTACGTGAAGCCGCTCGCCGGAGCCAAAACACTGTTACCGTTCTCGGCCATGAGATTGTGTTCACGGACTTCCAGGCTGACGTGTGGTGGCAATTGCACGGGCACCAGTTTGTGAATGTGTCCGCGCCCACGTCCGCGGGCAAGTCCTTCTTGGTGCAGACGTACTTGCTTGACGAGTTGGCCAGCAGTCGGCTGCCCAGAAACATCGTCTACCTCGTTCCGTCGCGGTCCCTCATCTTTGAGGTGCAGGCAAGTCTCACACGAGCACTGAAGCCACTCGCAGACAGGGTTGTAGTTAGCAGTGTCCCTCAGTTTCATGACGAGTTGCATGCCGGCAAGAGCCTGGTGTTTGTCATGACTCAGGAGCGCCTCCAGACAATCCTGAATGAATCCACGATTCAATTCGATGTCGTAATCGTCGACGAAGCCCAGCAGATTGGCGAGGCTGACCGCGGAATTCTTCTGCTTGGGTGCTTGGAGGACGCTCTTGCACGGCGGCCGGCGGCCAAGATGCTCTTTATCACTCCTAGCTCCAAGGACGCTCGTACCATCGCGCCATTGCTAGGGGCAAAGGCTGTGCAAACCGTTCGAAGCGCAGTTCGACCGGTCCGTCAGAACTTGCTGTTCGTGAGCTGTAGTGGTCGCAAGCCGAAGAGAATGCTCACTGTCGAACTCTATCGGCAAGGACAGAAGAATCTGAGTGTCGGAAGCGTTCCGACCCAGCGAAGCATCTCCAAGCGGGACAGACTGGTGACGGCCGCATTGGAGCTTGGTAAAGAAGGGCAGAGCATTGTTTATGCTTGGGCTCCGTCATCGGCAGACACGACGGCCTCCGAGTTGGCAGAGGACCTGCCAGAGACGGAGGACTACGGCGGGTCTCCGCTAGAAGAACTTGCGGAATTCGTAGCAAAGCACATCCACCCAGAATTCCAGCTCGCGAAGGTATTGAGGAAGGGTGTCGGCGTCCACTATGGTCGCCTGCCGACAACCATATCGAAGGCAGTCGAAGAGTACTTCGACGCCGGTTATATCAAGTACCTTGTTTGCACTTCGACCCTGCTACAGGGCGTGAATCTCCCGGCACGCAACATCTTTCTAAACAACCCCAAGAAGGGAACCGCGGGCCCGCTGGAGGCAAATGAGTTTTGGAATCTTGCCGGACGTGCAGGGCGTTTGAAGCGGGACACGCATGGCAATGTGTTCCTAGTCGACTATGAGGATTGGGATTCACAGCCCATTGCAGACCAGCAAACCACTGATGTAGTGCCGTCGATTTGCGAGGCGCTGGGAGCGAGACAGGAAGCGGTGCTGGCCTTTGCACAGAACCATGAACATCCGTCTGGTGTAAAAGGGCTGGCGCTGGCGGAAAGCGTGTTCACGCGTTTGTTCCTGGATGCTCGTGAAGGTTCGATTGACCAAACTATCGAGCGTGCTCTGTTGCGTTATCCAGGAGTTGACGCGTCGGCGCTGAAGGCAGCCGTGATTGCCGCACAGGACCGAGTAACGTTGCCGACGTCTGTCCTTAGGCGCAACAACTTGGTATCTCCATTGCGCCAGCAAAAGCTGTACGACCATTTTACGAGTCAGCTGTCTGAGGGCTTCCTGGACAGCTTGATTCCTGTGCATCCATGGATGAACTACCCAGACCCGAAAACAAGGCTGGAGACAGCCTTCCGCGCGATTCATACGCATCTCGAAGGCCGAATAACGAACGAGGAAGCCTATTACGGCTGGTTTGCACTGGCGTGGATGCGCGGCGAGCCGCTGCATTCCTTGATAAATAACAGGGTGGACTGGGAGCGACGTCGGCTCAAGCTCGATGAGGTTGAGCCGGAAATGGTCGGCTCGCTTGCCAGAAAGGTGATGGAGCAAGTTGAGACAAAGTTGCGCTACCACTACGTCAAGTATCTGCGGTGCTACCTTGACATCCTGAAGCACAAGCTTTTGGAGGTTGGCCGCCAGGATGAAGCCGAAATGCCACCGATTCCACTGTTCTTAGAACTAGGTGCCTCGGCGAAGACGATGGTCTCCGCGATGG
This sequence comes from Cupriavidus sp. CPT47-8839-RL05A, assembly GCF_058792255.1. Classification (NCBI taxonomy): domain Bacteria; kingdom Pseudomonadati; phylum Pseudomonadota; class Betaproteobacteria; order Burkholderiales; family Burkholderiaceae; genus Cupriavidus; species Cupriavidus sp. CPT47-8839-RL05A. The sequence continues at coordinate 65,601 of NZ_JBYTEG010000028.1, forward strand.
AGCTCGGTATGTCTCGGATTGCTGCCATGGAGGTTTCGGGGCTCCTGCCAAGGGATAAGGAAGCTGTATTCATCCGCCAGGAGCTGAGGGGAAAGCAGTTTAGGCGAGCACAGCTTTCGTCGTTTGTTCTTCGCGAGCTTGAGCGACTCGGATTGCTAGACTGAGGTTAGCTGTGAGGGCGCGAGAGCGCACGGCTGTTTGGTGTGTCTGGACTCAGCTACGTAAAGACCATCAACGCAGATTGACATGAGCAATTCTTCCGCCGCTGGCGACATCAGCGCATATCGGACGCTACCACTCGTGCTCTGGCTAGCATATTTCAAAGGCGTCAAGCTCGTGCAATCGCCTGCGGATTGGAATGATAGGTCAGAATCCGAGTGCTCACCGGTCATTGCGGTGTGTGCTTTGGATGTCTTGTAGGTAGGCTGCGCATTCGGAACGCATCGATTGCACCGCGGCGACCACCGCGCGATTGCCGTCCAACACCTCCTTGACCAATGTTTTGAATGCGTCGGTCGTTTGTGCATAGGCGCCTATGTATCCCGATTGAATCAGGTCCGTGAAAGAGCCTTGGCGGATGTACCTTCCTGCCAGAGCGTTGTAGCTGACGCGAATCCCTCCGCTCTGGCCCAAGCATGCTGGCGTGTGCAGCAACGTCTCATAGTGGTCAATCGAGGTGATGATGCTGCCGTTTGAGAGCAGGCCATTGCGCTTTACGAACTTCAGATAGAACACCCCAGGATTTAATCGATACTCTCCCGGGGCAGGGAGGTGCTGCGCCGAGAACTGTTTCATACGAGACATCTCCTCAGCCATATTATCGTCCGGCCGGTAAATCCAGTCAGTCACTCCATCTCGCCTTCCGTTCGGCTCAAGCATCTTGTACTGAACCATCACAAGGTTGTGCTTCGTGAGATTCAGATAGATTAGGTCTACCCCGAACACGTACTCCAAGTCACGTCGATTGGCAGTGAAGACCTCCAATTGCTCCGTGCCCTTTTCGAAGAAAGCGCGTCCCGTGATGTCGCTGCTTACTAAGGTGTATCCCGGCACCGTTCTGGCGTCGTGCTCAATTACGGAATCTTCCCGTAGCGGTATGCGAGCAAGGGCTGTCTCCCTCCTTCCCACGATGTCGACCCGCTCGGCACGGTCACGTGCAGCGATGCCAAAGGTCATTAGCGCGGTCTGAACGGCATCTTCCTGGAAGGCTGAAAAGCCGCTGTACCGCTTTGGAGTCGTCAGGGATTCAGAAAGCTGGCGAAGAGCCTGTTGGTTCTGGGGGATTGTCAATAAGACGCGGAGAATCACCTCGCTGAGCTTAGGCGAGAGCAGTAGGAGGTTCGCGTCCGATTCCAGCTTCTTTCGGAGAATCGAAGCGTGGGTGCCTGCGGGCATCAGGGCGGCTAAGCCTCCCTCGTTCTCCGGTACGATACTGGTTCCCCGCTTCACCTTGAGGCGGGTCTCGAGCGTAGTGACTCTGCCTCGCGACGTTATGAGGCCGAGGTAGGCGACGTCTTGCGGTTCCTCATCACGAAATCCCCAACCGCCCAACCTTCCAAAAACCAAGCAAAGCGTTGACGCCTTGATGTCTCTGCAAAGGTCATGTGCGCGCGCAATCGTGAACTCCCTTAAGCCTAGGCGAGAAGTGAATAGCTGCTCGCTGTCTGATTCGCTCAGCCGAAGGATGGCGAACGGCTTATCTCCTACATGCTTGCGCAGTTCATCTAGCCAAGGTTCCGCAGGTGTGAGGGTCATGGGGTAGCCCGATGCTGTAATGCCGCCTATTCTGCCGGATAGATACTGAAATTGAGTATCTAATGTGGCTTGGTATCGAAATATTCCCTATGGAGAAACAACCTCATGGCAACTTAATTGCAGGCGCAAAAGGAAGCATTCGAATCTCAGCTCGAAGAAGCTCGGTCATGGAGGACGCCGCCCGCACCCTACAGCCAGAACGTAGCTGTGCCAGGGAGGCCCGTCTCCGCATCTAGCAATTTCGCTCCCTCGCGCTTGGGACCGCGCCTAGATAGGGTCGAACGACTCCAGGTATTCGTCGGCGCTTTTGCGGACACCGTTCAGATTGAAGCGTTCAAGCATCATGCTGTCGAGTTCATTGAGCTTTGGCGATACATAAACACTGCCATCGTTTCGATTCCGATGAGCCATCAGTTCAGCCATGTTCCCGTCGCGCAGCGAGTGCCCCACCACTGCGACTGGATTTGAGGCCAGGAGTTTGCGAGCTGCCTTAAATGCCGGCTGCTTCTCGATTGCCAGAAGGTCGCTTGTGGTAAGGCAAAGCGACTCGACGTCTGTAATACTTCCGTTCAATTTGAAAATACGAAGCGTTCCATCGTCCGTGGTTTCATCCGCGGTGTGGGGAGTGACCACTTTGAAAGGAACGTTTTTAGCAATGCAGGCCAGCTCGAAAAGTGTGTCGAAGTTGGTCGTTACAATAGCCTTAAATTTCGTAACCGCATGCTCATGAGCAACTGTCGGTTTCACCACTTGGGGGGTGTTCATGGCTTCCTGAACTGTCTGTAACAGGTTCGACCTGCCACGGCGTGACTCCATAAATGCCGCTATCTCACTGAACGTGTGTCGCGCCAGAACTGACAAGTCAGGTGCAGGAGGCCACAATCTGGTGGCTAGGACGTTGGACAAAGCCAATGCGCTTGGATAACCGGCAGAAAGTGATAAGCCGGCTCCCGCTACCAGCACCCACTGTGATTCTTTTCCCGCGGAGTAACGCCCTGCGTGCGAATTCGGAGTGAAAGTTGGAGCGTGGATAATATTCGCGTCCCGTTTGCGAACGTTTTGCTTAATGAAGGAGTCCATCAATAGGTCCGCGACGGCATTGGACACCTTATCCTCAAGGTCATCTGCCCAGTCGAATTCCGTCCGGAATAATCCACCTTCCCAGTTGGACACCTCGCTCCAGAATGCGTCGCGACGGTCATCTTTCTTGGCGCCATATGAAAGCTTCTTCTTGAAGGTCATTACGGGAATGCCCAAACTGCGCGCAAGGTCGAATTCCAAGTGGGTAACAGACTTGCCTTGTCCGGCACCGTAGCCATCGTCCGGTATCCAGCCATAGTTGCCGCCGAGAATAAGCACACAAATATGGCATTGCTCCATCTTGTCGCGGATTACTTCCCAACTTGACCCCCCGGTTGGACTAAATGTCTCGGCATGGACCGGCTCCATGTTGAAAGTTTGGAGGCGCTTCACAACGGCACGACGTTCGTTTTGCAAGTCGTCCATCGTACTACTAATGAATACGCGAATTTTGTTTGACATAATTGACTGGAGACTAAGTACAGAAAGGCGGGATACGCTGGGGCGACTCCCTCTGGAGGCACCTACAAAGGTTGTCGGCCAACTGCTGGTACTTTGGAGTGTAATTTAGTTTTCGAACGCGATTCGCCGCCGCTGTGAGCGGCCTTCGGCACAACGACTCACATTGGCGCTATAGGTGTTCGTTGTTGGAAACATGTCGCCGACTCTCCAACATTGCCGCACGTTTCGTCAGTGCGTTTCTAAATCCACAGACCCTCATAGTTTGCTGACCTCGACGAAGGGGGACGCGACGGCCGTCGAATCGAGACGGGAAGCGGTATTGGCGAGCCGACGCCGACGACCATCGCTTCCCCTTGCCCGAGCGTCGGCAAAAACGTCGCAGCAGACGAATCCAAATCGCCGCACGCCTTCTCCACTACATTTCTGTCACGCTCATTAATGAGTCGGTGGACGATAAACATGCCCATCTGGCTGAGAACATCCTCGGGAATGTCCCTTGGTCGTTGGGTCGCAAGAACACAGGTCAGTGAATACTTGCGGCCTTCCTTTGCAATCAGCCCGAAGGCATCCAGGTCCGTCCGAGAGAGCTCGTCGCCAACGGACTTATCCAAAAATTGGTGCGCCTCGTCGAGCAGCGCAACCACTGGCATGTTGGCGAATTGGCCTTGGCGGGCGAGCCCCAGCAGGTGGCGGCCGACGGCGTTTGCAATGACCTCTCTCGCATTGTGCTCAAACGACAGGAACTCCAAGCTGACGCGAAGAACGCGCTGGTTTGGGTCTGCCAGGAAAGCCTGTATTACAGCCGGGAGAGCATGGAGTCCCGCAGGCGCGAACAAACACTGAAGGCCGGGAGAACTAATCTCACTCTCTATGCGAGACATCAGTGTGACGCATGCTGACTGCTCGTTGGGGGTAGGCCCACCCCAATGCGTCAATGCTTGGGCACCAAAGGCGCTGGGATATACGCATTCCTCCCAAACCTGGCTGGATAACTTTGTGATGTCGAAGTGCGCACCCGGTTGGCTTAGGGCCACTGCATTCTGGACGCATGCTTGCTCGAAAATCTGCTTCTGCTGGCCGGCCTTACGAATCAACCCGCCATTCGTGAGAGCGGGGACCATGCTCGCGACCTTCAGGCTCTTCAGTGCCTCCTTGAGCTTTGGCGCCTGCACACCAGCGCTGGGACGAAGCAACACAAAAAGGTCGGACTCTGTCAGCTGCCAGTAGGGGAAACTGACAAATTGCCGATGGTCGTTGGGACCCGTCGCTCTACCACCAAGATGTACATGATAGACACCTGGTGCGTCTTGGGTCTGGAACTCGCCTGTCGCGTCGAATAGAATGGCTTTGCCGCCCAGGCGGACAATTTCTTCTACTATCAGTGCCAGCGTCCAACTTTTGCCACCTCCGGTGGCGCCCAGGATGGCGCAATGCCGGCCAAGAAGCTGGCTGGGAGACAGGGAAACGAGAGTGTCCCGGGCGTGGGGAAAGTTGGCGAGACGGATTCGTCGGTTCTCTGGAGTGTTACCGAATTCGACAATTTGCTTAACCAACTGGGGATGCGCTGAAAAGACATGTTGTCCGATTCGAGGAGCTACGGGAACACCTCGTAAGGCCATTCCGGTTTGAGGGTCGATTGCGGTAAGCAGTTGGACCACGCCAACTGGGTTAGGCCGCTCATTGCGCTCACGCATAGGTTCGACAGCCAGACGGTCTCGCTCGGGCAGACGAGTTTCGACCAACCGACCAAGCACGGCATGCTCCTCACCCTCGATAATGATGAATTCGCCCACTTGGCCGCGCTGGAACGGATAGCCGCCCACGTGAGTACTACCAGGCTGAGGTGCGAGCGGTAGATTCAAGTCTACCGATGCCGGACGGACCGTGCAGACCGAGCCGATGTACCGCTGTCTGTCGTAAGGTGAGACAACGAGTCCGCTCATGCTGCACCAACACGGCGGAGCCGCTCCATATGGCGTTCGAGGTCTGTTTCCGCAGCAAGGTCTGGCACAAGAGAAACTACTTCCTCAAAGCCAGTATTCAGCAATGAGATTCGCGCGTCGCCCTCGCTAGCGAGACTGTGCAACCGTCCTAGGTGACGATTGGTCCCACATTCGCCCGGGCCTTGCTGCTGACCGCTAATCCAAGGCGCTAGTCCGGGGCTTACTACGACAACCTTTAGCGCAAGGTTCGAACGTACGGCGGACATGATGGGTTCTGCAAGGTGATTGTCATTGAAGCCAAATCCAACTACCAGTAGGCCGGTATCGGGCATACGCAGGGCAGATTGAAAGGCGCCAATCATCTCCAGGTACGGTTGCTCAAACGCCAACTCGTACTTGGAGTTCCGTGGATAAATCAGGACCGGCGTGCCCCCCGTCGTCCACTTCGTGATTTCGCCAGACGGTTGACGCTGCCAATCCACTGACCCGTGCAGTTTGTACAGATGAAATAGATTGGGGATAGGGTCAAGCGCCTCTGTGTCAGCGACGCGCCGTACCGTCTCGTAGGTGAAATGGATTGCGTCGAAGGTGGGAGGCGTTGTATGAGAGAAGCCGTCCACGACCACATAGCGACCTTGGCGCCCCGCTTCTTCAAAACAGCGGTCGTAGTTAGTCGTGAAAATCTTGGCGCGTGACTTTCGCTGCGAACGCCTCGCAATCCGACGGAGGAACTCAGCGTGCGTCGGTAGGGCGTGGTTAACGGATACGAAATTGGTGGCTTCGATGATGTTGGCTTCAGCCAAAGCAATAAACCGGACTACCGCTCCCTTTTGCTGGTCGCCAAGGAAAGCCTCTGCCAGTTTGCAACGCGATAGTAGTGCCTCGATGTCTCGTGTTTGCGCCGGGTGGCCCACTACGCTCAAGATTTGGAGAAAGGGCAAATTTGGAGGATTCGCAGCGGCTAGGTTTTGCTGCTGCTCCACTCGAAGCCACAAATCGAGCATCGTGGGCGCCTTTGGCGCTCCGGCTGCCATCGGTTGAACGCATAGCGATGTTCCCAGGCCAGAAAGCACAACCAAATTCGTACAAAGCAGGACATCGGCAAGTGCGCGTTTGGCTTCGGAAAAGGCCGGGTCATCAGCGGGGAGAAGCCCAACGCCAACAGCATCCGGTTGCTGCTGCTCCAGCCTGGCCATCCAGCCATTGGTCCTCGAAGTTAGAATTTTCATATGCTCCCACCTAGGTGTTTTTTGAATGAGGCAAGCATTTGCGCCTAGATTATGCGTATGAATGCGGCGCAGAGCGGCTGCTAAAGCGTTACGTCGATACTATGGGCTGGTCTACGTTGCCGAAGTGGCTAGGCATGCAATCCCACGGCTGGTATAGATTTTTGTCGACGATTCGCTGCGCCCGGCGGACTCCTTCTGCATTGAGTCTGGGTGATGTGTCCAACAGGTGAATTTTCGTTCCAAGCTGTGCGAACCCGTCAGCTGATAGTTACGATGTGTCAATTTACAAGAAAATCATGAACAATAGGAATCGTACCAGTGAGGTTAACCATCGCTGCAAGCTCATTAGAAGATGACCGTAGTAAAGCACACGGCAGGCTTGGTTGTGATGCGCCAATTCGGCGGCCAGTGGCGCTGTCTAGTCCTGCGCGCGTATCGGAACTGGGACTTCCCGAAAGGGCAGCCAGAGCCTGGCGAAGTACCGTTGCAGACGGCACTGCGCGAGACCACAGAGGAAACCGGGCTGTCTGAGCTGGAATTGCCTTGGGGCGAGGACTATCGCGAAACTGAGCCGTATTCGAAGGGAAAGGTCGTGCGCTTATATCTCGCATTGTCGAGCCAAGGAGATGTGAGTCTCCCAGTCAGCGCTGAGCTTGGTCGCCCGGAACATCACGAGTTTCGGTGGGTGCCCCTTGATAGAGCGAAAGAGCTGATGCCGCCGCGGTTCTGGCCCATTCTGCAGTGGGCACAGGATGTCGTCACGAACCCGGGCGTCTGACCTTTACTGCAGCCTGTATCGACAAATGGCAACGCACGCCGGCATGATGCGGCCAGCGACCGGAGCACTTCCTCATCGTCGAAGAGGTGTAAGCAATCATGGAGGGACCTGAAGGCCCCTAGAACGCACTCTTCTATGAGTGGTGCTCCTCATGGCTCGTCGACCACCGGCGTAGCAAGGCATTCCCTGGGAAGGTCGTCGTACATCGGGACAAAGTCGCTTTCGGATATGCGGCGTAAATAGCCTTGCTCGTCCAGCCAGCGCAAGTACGCTAAAACGGCAACCCTTACTCGGATGTCTGAACCCGGTGGGAATTCATATCTACTAGACAGCCACTTGGTAACTACTCCGGCGTTCAATTCCTGATAGGCGTCGCCCATACCCGCCAAGGCGCCCCTGACAAACCGCCGAAAGACATCGGCTTGCCAGATTCGACGCGAGACTCCCAACGCGTCATCCCACATGACTGGGACGTCGAGAAGCGAAGGCCATTTGAGGGCGTTGATGCCTAGTTTGGCCGTGATGAAGGCCAACTTGCGTGGTTCGGGACTGTTGAGAAAGCTCCGATTTGCGGCTTCGACCTTTCGTCTTTGCGACGGAGAAAGCCTCCCATTCTCGCTCCAGTCGCTAATCCATGGCTCCCTAACGTACGGTCGCTCACGCTCCTCAAGTTTCTTGGTTTCTCTGGTCGCTCGGTGCCGCGCGGCCTCATCAGTTGCTGACTGCTGCTCACGTATTTCCCGCAGCTTTGCTTCGGTCTCGAGTAACCCTGGGTAATACAACCATGACTTGTTATCAATCGAATCCAGGAGACGAGTCTTCAAATCCGCGGCTGTTACCGCCCGCGGCATGTCTGATAAGTCGACCTCGACTGCGGGGATTTGGAGCGCATTGAGCTTCGCCTTCTTTCCCTTGTTGGAGAAATGTGTGACTGCTACTTCGATGATGAGGCGCTCGTCCCCGAAGGAAACGACAAAGTCCGGACGTATATCACCTAGGGGAAGTTCAACCTCGCCTGGGGCTTCCCAGTGAACTGTGCGCTCTCCACAGAGATGAATATCCTTTTCACTGGGCAGGACGTAGGCCCGACAAATCAAGCCGGGTGTACGGAAATGGCGAGCATCGAGCAGTATCTGCTTTGCCATGGCGTGGACAGCTGTTTCGAAGGCCGTCTCGCAGTTCCCCTCCGTCTTGTGCGCAAAATGCCAAACGTTTATGTCTCCACGCTTGGCGACGAGTGGGCTTTTGCAGGCAGCACAATGAAATGGGCCTGCGTCATGGCGTGAGAGTGCGCGTGCCTCTACAACCCTCCCCGTGCCATCGATGGCGAACGGAACTCTTAGTTGAGCTGTCACGGCGGAGTCATCAGTCGCACTTGGGTGAGCACAATATCCATCTAACCACACCGGATTCGCCGGTTGTTTGTTCAGTTCGACGCAGTACGCTACCCTGCATTACGATTTAGCCACAGCAAGCACGCCGCTACCTTTCGTTGCCGTGTATTTGTGCGTGCTATTAATCAAGGAACGGCGTTATGGACTTGCTGTAGCCGTGCTGGATACCAGACGAGAAGAATCCGCCGCAAACTGATTTCCTAGTACACGGCACACATTCTGGCGCGTACTCGTTCTTCCAGTCGGAAATGGACTTGACGTAGGAATGTTGTACGTCGGGATTCACGAGACAAAGTGGGTGGTTATACACGGACGTCCTAACCCCGTAGCTCGTCAGAATCCTGACTGCCTTGCTCAGCTCCGCCTTGTAGTCCACCGGGTCAATCCAAAGCGCATCCAGGTTTGCGCGGGTGAATCCGGTCATCTCCAGCGCCATCAGTGCCACATGGTCGACGAACAGGAGATTCCGAGCAATAAATTCAGCCAACGCCGGCAACCCTTGATAGGTTTGTTTGTGCAGGACGACGCGTACCTCTACTTTCTGGTTTAGACGCTTAAGGTTCAGAATGCCTCGAATAGTTTCATCAAACGCCCCCTTTGCCTGGACCACATAGTCGTGCCGGGCCGGGTCAGCCGAGTAGACCGGGATACCGACCATCATGTCTGGGTGCTGAACCGCTGCATACTTCTGCGCGAAGGCCGCGTCAGCAAAGGTCCGGCCGTTCGAGAGGATATGCAGTGAGGTATGTGGCAGCCAGTTTTTTATATGGCGAAGTAGCCCGATAAAGCCGTCCCCGAACAAGGTGGGCTCCCCTCCCGTAATGCCTAGGGAGCGGGTCTGCCGGGGGATAAGGCGAATAGCCTCCATGGCCTCTTGCAGGAGCCAGCTGTCATCCACCCGCTTCGGCGGTTGCGAGCACATGAGACAGTAGTTGTTGCACTGCTCAGTCAGTAACAGGCTGTTGTGGTCGGAGCTCGCTCGGAACAGCGTACGAACACGGCCATCATTGCTGAGGCCGATGACATCGCCATCGTCCAGATAGCGAAATTCGTCGCCCAATAGGGTGCAAGTCGCTCCGGCTTCCAAGCCGTCTGGCTTGGTATTGAAGGCGAGGTAGTGCTGGAAGCCTACAGGAACTGCCCCGTCCGATTTGACCAGGAAGGCTTTGCCTTCCCGTAGGGGGCGGGGTAGCTCCCGGCTTGTGCTGAGGCTTAACAGCTGACGCTTGGCTGTCTGGTCGTGCAGCTGAATGACGCGCCCGGACAGTGTCAGCATCGGTTCACCCACCGCATAAAGATTTCCTTGGTTTCTTCATCACTGCTCATGATTTCTAGGAGGTGTTTGGTCACGCCCATCATCCGCGTGCAGAATTCCGACTCCGGTTTGCGGCCCAGGACATCGCCATACATCCCATGGTGGAATACAGGGTCCGCACCGCACCAGGGCTCAAACGCGCAATCGCTGCACATGGGCGCAGAGAGCGTAAAGGAGTCCTCTAGGGCGTTGAGCAGGGCATCTGCCGTGAAGATTTCTTCATAAGTGTTCTGGTGAACATTGCCCAATCGGAACGTGGTATCCCCCATCTCCCGCAGCATCCGGCTCTCGTCCGAGGCGTACACATCCCCGTCATAGTTGAACACCACGGCCGCAATACCTGCCCCAGCCGGATTCATCAGGTCGACGAACCCCGGGTCGCTGGAGGACAGCATCTTGGTCAAGATGAGGCAGGAGTAGTACTCGGTGAAGTGCAACCCCGCCTTGTTGAGCTCCAGGATATATGCGAGGCCTTCCCTGTAGAACTGCAGCCAGCGTTCGGCGTTGTAGGCTTGGAAGCTCTTGGTCTTCAGCGCGAACCCATAAGGGGACAGGTGCCTCAGAAAAATGCCATCGAAGCCGTGCTTGACGTACTCGTCAATGATGTCCTTGACACGGTTAAGGCTGGTTGGAGACGTGGTCATCAGCGCCGAGACCGAGTCATAGCCCACGATGTCCCGAGCGCGCTTCAAGCCCGCTACGAATCGCGCGTGACTGTCCCGGCCCGGTCGCGGCCGGTTTTTGTTATGCAAGTCCTCCGGGCCGTCCAGAGAGGAGGACAGGTAGATTTTGTGGTCACGACAGAACTCTAGGATTTCATCCGTGGCAAGCGCCAGGGTCGTCGTGATGACAAACTGGAGGTCACGGCCTTCGGCCTGACCGCGCTGCTCCGCCTTTTCTACGACGTAGCGAATCAGGTCAAAGTTGAGCAGCGGCTCACCGCCCTGAAATTCAATCTTGATGGCAGGGTTGGGCGAACGGAAGACAAGGTCCAGCGCCTTGTCTGCGGTCTCCGGCGTCATGTCAAAGGCCGCCTTATTCTCGGACTGGCGAGACACCTGACAATACTGGCAGCTGTGGTCGCAGCGAAGGGATACAACGAACAGATGCAAGTTCGTAAAATTGGCCAGCTTGCTGAACTTGGTCCTGGTCTTCAGCGCCAGAAGTTCAAGGCTGGCGGCATCACCTTCCTGCCGCAGGAAATGTCGAGAGCGTAGCGTAACGTAATCCGGGTCGGTCGGCGCCAGGCGATGTGCAATCAAATCTTCCAGCTTCTGGCGGGACAAGAATGTGAATTCGCCAACGGCATTGGTGAGCACCACCTCATCGTCACCCAGGGCCTCGAAACGTAACGGCAGAAGCTCATACTTGCCGGTGTCAGCAGCCACATAGCTTTCAAGAGGTTGGAACTTGCTCATCCTTGCAGCCCAGTACGTGAGAAAGCGTAGGCCAGTATCAGATTGCGAGCGGGCTCCGTTTCTTCTTTGATTTGCAATCGCAGTTGCTGGTCAAGTAGCTCCCGCTTAAAGTTTGCCAAAATATTTTCAAATGGCGTCTTGACGCCCGGAACGGGCTCAATCTCGCAAACCAGCTTACCTTCGGTCTGGGAAATCAAGATGGTCAACCGGTCGATAAATCGATAAGCCGCTTTTTGTACGGCCTCCAGTCGGTAAACAGTGGGGTCTAACTCTAGGCGCGCTGACATAATGCCCTCAAAAAACCGGCCCTCGAGGGAGCCGGTTCTAATGGACTTCCATGGTTTTAATAACGACTGGAGTAGTGCGACCGGTGGGACGCGTGAGACGCGTGAGACTCATGCCATGCCATGAGCTTGCCATTTTCTGTGGCGCGCTTCAAAACGAAATTGAACGCATCGCCTTTGGCATCCTGAATCGAAAGCTTTTCCGTAGGGACTGCGCCGGAAGGCTTAACAACATCCGACGGTAGCGTTGGCGCAACGGTAGGCGCCTGTATGGCCGACGCGTTCTGCGTAGCAAAACCGGCGGCAACAACGGCGAAAGCTTTAAGGAACCCCTTCATTTTGACCTCCCTAGTTGTTGGGCTTACAAAGCATAGCCTAGGGTCAATGTCAAGGCAATTGACACTTTCTAACAAATGGCTCTTTCCAATCGCTTCGTCGAATCAGGAGGCTCCTCGTTGGGCGTACGAGCGCAGTTACCCGGGGGCTGTTAACCCTGGCATCAGGTGTGATGCGATAAGCCGACGAGCAGGCAATCTCAGGGCACCCCTATTCAGTAGGGTGTTCGAAGTCAACGTCGTGAGCTATTTACCGCGCTTTACGTGCATTCGTAACAGACTTCTGCCCATGCCAGTTCAGGTACCGCGTGCCGGAATTCTGGCAGTGCGCGCTTGGATGCGTCATCACCCAATTGTGGTATTACAAACCTAGTTGAATCCCTGGCCTCGACAAGTGCCCATGGCAGTCGCTGCTGAGAGCTTGAGTCGGGTTGTATGAGGTAGTCTCAGCGAGCCGTAACCTTCCGCTGATAAAAAATAAGTATTTCTAATATCTGAATTTAGCATTGTTGTGGGATTGATAAGTCCGCCACCTAGTCTTGGTATCCTGCCTTGCTGAGTCGTGGGTGCCGTGGGCAAGGCCAAAGTAGCAAGCGGGTGGCTGTGATGCTGTTCGGGCGCTGAGCCTTGCGGGTACGACCACCGGCTTTCAGTCAGCATGTACCTACTACTTTTTGGGGGACGGGATAATGGGCTGGAGTTTTAGGAAAAGTATCAAAGTAGCGCTGGGTGTCCGTATTAACTTCAGCAAGCGCGGGGTAAGTACGTCAATTGGCGGAAAAGGCCTTACCTACAACTCTCGCGGGCGTGTCACGGCGAGCATCCCCGGCACCGGAATCCGGTATACGCAGAATCTCAATTCGCGAAGAACATCCCGTCCTGTCGGTTCTGTCGTCGCGGGTAGTAGTCGTATCGACCCCGAAACTACCGAGCGCCTGTCAAAACGAGAGCAGGCAACCCGAGAGTTTGTCTTAATGGTGCAGGCTCGGACGTCAACCGCATTGGTGCATTACTTCATATCAAACGGCGTCTACGTGGAAGTCGGTGACCTGAGCGAGGCCGTCACCCTGGAGGAACATCAATCTTTTCTCGAGACCCTGTCACGAGAATTCGAAGCCACCACAAAGGCCGTTAGGTTGGCCGTCGACATTGGCTCGATTTCACTTGCCGAGAAAGAGAAGGCGATGCTGGCGGTGTATGAAATAGAAAGGAAATGCTCGGCGCAACATGGAACTCAGGGTGAGCTTGAAGCTGCGTCAAGCGTGCTTCTGAGTAGGGTGCGTGAGTGGCCGAAACCGCCGGGGCTCATGGCGCCGTTTTTAGCAGGGCTGCTTGGTTGCTTCTTTATGCTTGCCCACAACGTGCCTGCCGGATTGACCTTAGTCGGTTTCGCACTCGCGTACGGAGGCTACCGTACCTCTGCGTTCATGCGCCGGAAAGCTGCTGCTGCGACGGCGATTGCCGAGGCAAACGAACGGTTTGACGCCCAGGTCTCCGTTGAAGTGACTCCCCGGCCCGCTGTCGCCGCAGGCAACGACTACATGTCGCAGAAGACCATCGGATTGGGGGCGGTGATTTTGGGCGCTGCGGTCTACGTTCTGGCTGTATCCCCACACCAAGCCACCAACAAAAGCGACACTCCTACACAACTCGCGACCACGGCGAAGGATGTGCCGGTGGCCACAACCTCAGCGACTTAATTAGAGCATCGGCGATGCCGAGGGCCCTATCGAGTGAAGCCTTTGTCACGGATAGGTTGAGAACCTCCTTGGGCGCAGACCGCAACAATGTGTTCTCTGGCCAGCCGTCTCGTCGGCGCAATCGCTCAGACGCAGCGCGAACGAGTGGGTGCAGAGAAGAAGATGTTTGTTCTGGTAAAGGCTCTACATGTAGTTGCTTGCGCAGTCGTGCAGACGCTCTTCTCGTAGCTTCTCGAATTTCCGCTTGCTCTGGCGGAAGCTTGACCAGACCCGTTTTCGACGAGAGGTCGTGTTTAAGGTCGGGAAGCGGGACCCGGCTCATGACTCTTCCGGCTTTGACTTTTGCCCAGTAGCCTCGACTGGGCAATGGAATTGCCAATGTCCGGCAAATCTTGGCAAGCCCGACATCGGACAGTCCATAGCGTGGCGCCACAACAGTCACCGGGTCCGTCCAGACTTCGTTGTAAAGCGTCTCGCGGTCGACTGGTTGGGTTGATTCTTCCAACGTTACCTCTCATCATCGGGCAATCCAGCTGCCAAGGTCTGTCATTCCCCTCAGCCTTGGCCGCACCTGAGCAACGTTACTGGCTTACCGCATGAGGCAGCCGAAGCTGACGTGCTCGACGCTGAGATTTCGTCAGGGCAGTTCCTATCGTTCCGCAAAAGCGGCGGCGGCCTGTGCGACCTGCTCAACCTTCCCACGCGAGAGTGCCTTGAGTGGCGTAATGTTGCCCAGCGACGCCTTGGGTGTTGTGAAGAACTGCCATTTGCTCCATCCGGGCAGGCTGCCAAGCAGTTGCGTCACCTTCGCGAGGGTTTTGCAGTCCACGTCACCCACCAGATAGAAGGCTGGATAGTACTGGGCGGAGCCGACGTCGACTGTGAAGATTCGCCCTGAGGCGACGGCTTTATTGAGGGCCTGTCGAGTCATGTCCAGGCCATGCCAGACTTTCGCCGCCGGCAGCAGTTTGCCTGAGTCGACCAGCGCCTGCCGTTCAGGTAAGGCAGGGCGCTTGAAATCGAACGGAGCGATGTTTTCAGCCGTTTGCGGGGCAGCGAGCTTTTCACGCCCAGCCCTTTTCGTGTTGCGGGCAATGGGCGCGTCACGGCCGAACGTTACTAGTCCGGCAAGGTGAACGACCTGCGAAATGCCGAGCTTGAACAGGTGTCCCAGCTGCGCATCTGGCAGCGCAAGCAACGCCTTGGCCTTTTCCGGCCCAAGCATGGTCGCAGCTCCAACAGCACTGCGCAGCGCATCTTCGGCTTCCGTATTGAGAGGTACCGCAGAGGGCTCGATAGAAGCGGGCTGTTTCACCATCGGCTCCTTGGGCAGCATTCAACTAGTATAAGTCGGTCTGCAACCAAGTCAACTGTGTCAACTTTCTTGTTGCTGGGGTCAGTGCGCGCTGTAGCCAAGGGCGAACTGACGGCGCAGGCTTCCTGTTCCTTTTTCGTCAACCGGTTGCACGCTGGCGTCGCTGTCAGAAGATTGATGACGGGCCGCCTATCGTAGCGGGCTGCCCGGATTTTCACTCTGGCTTCTTGAGTCGTGACTTGCTAGCCCGCTGACGGGGAGTAGCAATTCGAGTCAACATGAGCGGATTGATGGTAGGGACCGGAGCAATCGTCTCCAGCCACTGCTCGCGCCCAAGGACGCGAACAACTTGGATGAGAGTACGCAGCGAGGAGCCGCTGCCACTCTCGAGATTGCGCAAAGTGCGAATGCTGATGCCCGCCCTAGCGGAAAGCGTGGCTTGGTCCAGATTCCGGTGTATCCGGAGCGTCTTCAATCGCTCCCCCAGTTCAGCTTCCATTTCGGCTGGAGTCCGATGCCTTTGTGTATTGTTCGCTGTCTTCACGTCTTCCTCCCGATGCCCTCCGCAGCCACGTAATAACCGGCAATATTGTTCCCCTTAACACCGCCAGGCCACAATAACGGGCAGATTATTGCCGGTTATTGCGAGCCGATGAGTAAATGCCGAACCGAAAAGTCCACCTCGTAGGCCCTGGCCTGCATGCGCCCCCCCATGTTTGAGGACAGAGACCAAATCCATCCACCTCACGCTGCAAAACTTTTCGTACTGAAAAGGCCGAAACATGTCCGACGACCGACGCTGCTTCCGAGGTGAGATGGAAGAGCCATCGAGCTTGAACGTTAGCCTCCGTCCGAACTGTGCATTTCGGCAAGCCAGTCTTCAATGCGCCGTTGGGATTCAGGCGAACCAATGCCTTGTCGAGGGTCAAGCAAGACAAGGTGCGACTCCAGTCTGAGCACATCGGTGTTCAGGTGGTATGCGCCGTAGACGGAGTCGTCAATCGCTAGCCAGTTCTTCAAGCGACGCGCGAAAACATATGAGCGAATGATGTAGGTCCGCGCGGAGCCATCCTGCAAATATCCGAAGCGTGGCTTGATACCCCGGGTTGTGCCTACCACCCGCTTCGCGAGCGGCGGCGTCAGGAACGAAACTACTTGCTCGAAAGGCAGTATGTCGAGCCAAGATGTGGTGAGGACGATTTCGACACGAGGGTAGGGATTGAGCAGCCTCTCCAACTGTGAGGCAAATTCAAACAGTGGGTTCCCTGTATCGAGAAATAGCTGGCCGCTTCCATCGAGCAGTGCACGACCACGGTGAAGTGTGCCGTCGTAGTCAACGAATAGAGTTGGTGTGAGGTTGTCGAGAACCAGTGCCGGCACTTTAGATTCGTTGCTCATGGCATAGCATCTCTCTCATAGAGGCACAAATCAGCGCGGGCGGGCCGCGTCGATTCGCTCCAGCAAATAGCCTTGATACGGCGCCAGCTTCGGAGCGGGCGCACAAAGCCGAGCCAAGCATCGCTATCGAGAGTCTAGTCCGCCGGTTTTGAATGGCAAGATGCTCGCTCATCCACAGCAACTAAGCCGAATTGAATGGCGGTAACGTAGCCGGTGGCGCCTCGTATCGAGGCGGGGCTTGCGGGTCGATGCCGTCAACCCAAGGTAATGTCCCGGCTACACGGCCGCAATCCGAGTATGCCGAGTGGCTGCGTACGGACAAACTTTTCCTTGCATTCTCGCAGCGACGAGCTAGATTGATGGTGTGGAAATTTCCACGCCAAAGCGAGCCAGGAAAAGGCGATAGGCGCCGAGTGTGCTCTATCTCAGTCCGGTGACTTGCTCTAGCTTAGCATCAGCTGCGGCGGCAAGGACATCGCTATGGTCAACGTAGCGCTCAAGCCCTTCAATCGGTACCGCGCTGCTAAGTTGCAGGACAAGGGAGAACTGGAAAGTTCCGGATTCGACTTGGGCGACAAATGCGTCAGGAGCAACAGACGCGCCAACGCTGGCGAGATACTTCGCAGCTTTGTTGGACGTCAGACGCTGCCTCCGAAGCTCGTGGAGAACGATATGCGCGGCTTGTTCCTCTGCACCAGCGTACGCGTTAAGAATCTCGTCCCATTGCCCGGGGCGGTCGACGCGCAATGCTTCCAGTACCTGCAGGAAGAACGCGAACGAGTATGTTCCTCTCGTCGCCTTGCCTTCAACGCTTCTCGTCGATGCCTCCACGCCGAGTTCTCGAAGGCAATCGGCTGCCGTTTCGTACGTTGCACCTTTGCGCACGAGAAGGCTTCGCATGGCGCGCGAAGCCAGACGTGTCCAGGGCGTTTCCACGTAGCTCACAGTTGCGTTCCCTGACGGGCATGGGCTTGCCCGTAGTAGCACTTCACGGTGACAGTTATGCGCCAGGCGGAGTCCTGGCGACGAGGGACTTTAGTGTACCTCTCAAGTGCGCGGTATGGCGAATAACACGGCACTCCTCAAGTGTTCCGCGGACCCTTGAAGTGGGACTAGAAGCGCAGTTTGGTGCTATTAGAATTTAACTTTCCTCTGGAATTGTATAGCAGTAAGACCGATTTAACTCCGTCTCATACGAGATTGTCGCAATGCCTTATCTGGTAAGGCTTTGCGATGATTCTCGGGGCGCCGCCAGTTGCGAATAGCGTTAATTTTGCTATACGACTAGTATATGACTAATTGCGCCTTTTTAAAACGTGTGAAAAGGTTAGTGATGGTATTGCGCGTATTTGTAGAAATGTCGAGGTCTTGAATTTCCATTGCTAGCCGGATACGATGCTGACCCGGACTGACAGAAAATGCACATTTCGTGCGTCAGTCGACAATCAGTGTCGAGTCTTTGCCTGGACGACTTGGTGGACAATACGCACCAAAGAACAAGGGCAAGACCAGATAAACCGGTACTTGCCCTTGGGTGGTCCCGTGTTGCAGGAACCGCGTGTTTGAGCCACGCGCGCGCATCCTGCCACGCGCGTCTCTCTAGGTCAAGCGATTTCGCTCGCCCCTACGGGTGGGCATTGATGCAAGGAGAGTCGTGTGACTGCCTTTATCTCACCGCGCCCGTGCGCGGCTGCTCCCATTTCCTCTCGCCAATCTGACCACGCCGGGCTTTTTTTTGTGCGTTGGTGGAGACATCGGCTGCTGTTGGGCAGCTTTGCTGCCCAACAGCAGCCGATGTCTAGGGCTTCTGCCTCTTGAAATTTCCAGGAGCGCCGCCCCGTCTTACTGACGGCGAAAGTCACCTGGTAATCAAGGAATCGTAATCAACATATCGCGCTTCGCGCGAGGGTGAGGCTCGTCCAGGCGAGGAGCCGAGCGGCGGACCGCTATGAAGCTGCACAACGGGCCGACCTGCTCCGTACAGCTCAATGAGGTCCCAATTCATGTGCCCGCACACGGTGGACGCCGTCTTCCGCCGTCGCTGCCCCGCCGGCCGCCAACCGGCAATCGCCTACCCTTTGTCGGAAAAACATGAAAACGAATACAGTGGCTGCACCCGAGGCCAGCCGCATCGCCAGCGAAATTGTTCCAGCATGCACGGTCGAAACGCTAACCATAGCGAACTCCAATCCCTTCGCGGCACAGGTCCGTCCGCTCCCCACAGAAAGGACGGCGCGGTACAACGCCCTATTCAGCAACGGGAGGTTGGGCGAAAGGTTAGAGGACGTTCGTAAGCTGAAGGACGAGAAGGAATTCTTCGCGCCGAGTGAGTGCCATCTTTCTGCTGCGCATTCCATCGTTGATGCGGTGTGCGACTCTTACTTCCACCGGAATCCCACAAATCCCAAGCTCGCTGGGTTCCTCGGCCGACAGTCCCAGGTACTTCGTACTCATAGAATCCAAGCGTTCCCTCGGGCAGCGATTGCAGGGAAGTGCATCATCGTGGCGGGGCCGCCAGGGATTGGTAAAGGCGCCTTCCGCAGGCGAATTCGCACCTACATCGGCACCGATGTCATCCCGCACGGGAGCATACCTCCGGCAATCCAGTATGTGAGACAGCTTCCGTACGTCGAGATGCAGTTTCCAGGCAACATGAAGGTCGATACCCTCTGTCATCTCTTGTTGATGCAAATCGATTCGCAAGTGAATGGCGTGGCTTTCAACGATTCCCAGAGTCAATCGTCACGGACTTCTCTATTACGGCCGCGCTTGTATGCGCAGTCTGGGGCGGTGGGCCTTGGGCTACTGTACCTGTATGGCCTGGATGCCCATAGACTGAGCCTCCGCTCCGCCTTGGAGTGCCTAAATTTCCTTCAAGAGTTCGCCGAATACACCGGTGTGCCGGTCGTATGTTCGTCGACCTATGCGATTTGGGGATTGCTGGACGGAGCATCTACAAGTCCTCTGCAGCTCGGGGACAGAGCCGTCCACCGCTTTGACTACATCCCCCTCGATTCCGACTGGCGCACGCTCGTGAATGCGTTCTTGAAGAGGTATCGACTCTCAATCGCGACGGACGAAGTTGACTTCTCCCCGACCAAGCTCATTCCTCGCCGACTGTTGAGCAACTCTGGCGCCGGCCTCAAGAATCCTACCTGGTTCGAAGTAGCACTGATGGCAGAGACGCTGGGCGTGCCGAAGCAACTTTTTAACTTCTTGGCAGAGCTTTGGGTAATCCTGAACAAGAAGAAGGGGAACAAGGCCATCGTGGAGGCAATGGACTTCGCCAAAGCGTCGAAGCAGTACCGTAAGGCGACACTTGGATTGCGAGCGAACCTGTCGATACTGCTCGGCAAAGATAGATGCTCAGAGGAAGAAACCGCGCGCTTTTCAGACTGGTTGCTTCCCGAGCAGCGCGCCATGCAATTGTGATGGCCAATTCGGAAGAACTCGCGATATGTTGCCTTCTCTTTTGCTGCTTCCCCGTGCCGTCCCAGGCGAAGCATTTCCCAGTTTGGTGAGGCGGATTGGCGAGCTGTCGGGATTTGGTACGGACAGAGCGCTTACGACGGCGATGCACGCCTATGCACAGCATGACCTTCGGGCTCTGCCGAAGTTCATGCATGAATTCTGCATAGCAGTTGACAACGCTTACGGACAACCGATGGAAGTCCTCAATGCCTACACCCAGTTTCCGTACTACGGCGCTGTGTTGAGCAAAGAAGCCTACTTTGTCCTTGCGGAGAGGCTGCTGAACGCTCACCCAGGCCCCGGCCGCCCGGCGCGATTGCCAGTTCTCATGTCGACGTCGCCTTTCGTTGAACCGCATTGTGTGGAATGTGACACAAAGAGTATGCTGGACTATGGCGCAGTAGTCGTGTTCCGCGACCACCTACCGGTCTTTGTCACTAATTGTCCGCGCCATCGTTGCCCGCTTACTTCCGCGACCGCGCCACCCACGTACGACGTTGCCATGCAGGAAGCGGCGAACGATGCTCGAGTTTCGAACGCCGTGGAATTCTCCGTGAGAAGTGGTCTTCTGTTTGAGGCAGCGACACCTGGTGAGCGGCTCGGACGTCTGATAGCGAGGTTCGAAGTTAGCGGGCTACGTAGGAAAAGCGGCCGCTTTCGTACGGAAGCCATTGCGGATGGGTTGCGGCGCTTATGCGACGGAGGATTTGCGGATTCGCCCCTCCACGAACTTGTGTTGTCCGGGCGTGCTGCTGAGCACTCAATTGCGGTGCTGCGTCGGCCAGGTCGTGCACTCCATCCGGTCTACTACATCCTCCTCGATTGGCTGCTGGATTGGTTCAGTCCGAAGGGAGTCAAGAGAGAAAGTCGGCAGCGGCGCGAGCCATTGTCCGAACCATTCTTGCGTCAAGAGCTGGAAGCCGGCAAAACAGTCGGTCAGATTGCGAAGGAGAATCAGCTTTCTTCGACCACGGTGCGTGAATGCGCGGACAAGTATTCAATACCGAGGCCTGTGAAGCCACGGCGAATCACGCCAGCAGTTAGGCGCAAAGTCATATCCATGCTTGAAGACCGTCAACCAGTCGCTCAGGTGGCCAAGGTTGCCGACGTGTCAGTGTCTTCCGTACGGCGCATTTGCCGAACTGCAGGAATACGGCGTCACAGTGGCGTTGACGCGGACAGCGCCTGGGTTGAGGTAGAGGCGCACCGACAACGGTGGCTGGATGCATGCCTTCAACACCCAGATTGGAGCAGGACGAGTATTCGAAAACACTATCCCGCCCTATGGGCGTGGCTATATCGACACGACGACAGTTGGCTCGAAGACCATTCCCCACAACGCAGACGACCCAGAAGAACCGCCTGGCGTGCACCACTGAAGAGCAGAGGCCACGCGCCCGCCTTGTCAGCTGCCACATCGCTGGACGACAACCCGACTCGCCCTATGCGGCGGTCGCGCGGTCGGATGTCGCGCACGATGGGTCTGACACCGTACGAGTTTGAGTTGTTAGCGAAGTCTGAATGCAGCATCGAAGCACTGGTGGATACCCGAAGCACGTTCGTGCGTCGTAGGCTCAGGTGGGCCGCTCGCGCGCTTCATGCCGCAGAAGGAACGACTGCTCGATGGCGAGTGTTGAAAAAGGCGTGTGTGCGAGTCGCAGTAGCTAACAACAAGAAAACAAAATGAGAGTGAATACTCCGTTCATGCCGGCGATACAGCCAGAGGAACCCATTACGCACTACATTCTTCGGCTGCTCTCGTTCCTTGATGCTGAACAACGGCGAAGGATATTGCAGACGCAAGGTAGCCGCCGGAAAGTAAGGCCGTCATGGATTCTTCCAACGAATCTCGACAGCGTTGCTGAAATTTTAGGCGATGGTTGGAAAGCTGATGTTCTGATGGGGAAGCACACACTCGCGCCGCTATTCCACGCCTTTCTTGACCAAGAAACCTCTTGCGGACTACAAGCACTTGTTCGTGGTGGAAATCCCTATAAGTCGACATTCAATATCGAAATGGTGTATGCAGGCCGGCGGCAGATATGGGGTCTGGCGCTATGTCCTAAATGCGTGGAACACAGCGAAAAGAATGCAGGCACTCACGTAGTAACCTAGCCAAGCAGACTTCATCGTGGCCGAGCCCGTCAGTGCAAGTCCTGCCTGGATGACAGGGACCTACCCGCCGCCGTTACCGTTTGCCATCGACAAGATGCAAAGCGCGTTTCCAAGAGAACTTGCACTGGAGGTCTAGCGAAGGCGTATGTAGGGCTCGCTCAGCTTTTGGCGAAGTGACTCGGTCTTTCGCAACAGGTCCATGCCCTGCTGAAGGCTTCTAACGCAAATGGAGACCCCGCCAAGTTCTTGCGAGTGGATGGAAGTAGGCTCGTCCTTGTCGACAAACACGTCGATTACCAAGTGGGCATACAGCCAAGTTACGACTGGGCCAGAGGCTTTGTGACGGAAAGATACCAGGGGATACTCGCCAGCGTGAGCGTCGATAATGGCCGCCAAGTCCACGACTATGGCGCCAAGTTCGGATGAGTAAGATAGCAGCGTCATGACGAGCGTGTAGTGGTGTCTTATCGTATAGACGGAAATTGCACGCATGACTTTTCGGCGCCATATGCGGACACCGTTACGTGATGTACCAAGCGGCCATCTACGGACCTTTTGACGGGGCGACCCGTGCGGGGTTGCCGCACATCTTAGATTGAGCGCGGCCAGCGGACCCAGCCCCTATCTAACCCTTGTGCGCAGAATGGGTTAAAAGTACGCGGCATCCGCAACATCTTGCGCTTCGAAGAAGCGACGAAGTCGCTCGCACCAAGCACAATTGCTGCTGCGGTCAGCCCGCCGCTTTGCGCTGGGTCCGATATTGCACCGCAAGCATCTGGCGCGGCGTTCACAACGGATGGATGCCGTTCGCAATAAGCTGCTCCAGTCATATGGCGCTCGGCGATTGTTATGAGCCACGTTGCGGACGGTCGCCGCCTACGGCGTCCTAGCATGGCCGGGCCCCAGGAGGCTTCCCTCGTCAATTGCAGGCCAATGAAGAACCGGCTCGATAGAGAGGCTGGCTTGAAAAAGTCTTTTGCAGCAAGGAGTTATAAGAACAGTGGTTACTAGTAATGCAATAGCGTGCGGCAAAGAATCGCTTCAGCGGCAGGCACCCTTTGCGGAGCCGGATTTAGACATGTGAGAGGAGGGTTAAGACAGTAAGCCATTGATTTGTAAGGGGCTCTGTCATCTGCTGTGAACTAGTAATGCAACAATTGGCTGCTTGTAATGCGTAGGACCAGCTTTGCTGGAAGAACAAAGAGGCCCCGCGGGGCCTCTTTGCATTGGCGGCGCCTGGCTATGCCACGTACAGCAGGAACGCTCGCGCCATCTCCATATCCAGCCGCCGGTCCGACAGCGCAAAGGTGCTGTCGCGGTTGATCAGCGCGTACAGCAGGGTGCCGGCCAGCGCCTGGTGCGCAAAGCGGATGCGCAGTTCCAGTTCCGGCGAGGCGCCCGCCGGGTGCAGCCGTGCCAGGCGCGAAGCCAGGTCGTCCATGTACTGCCGGTTGAGCTGCCGGATCGGATCCTCGCCGCTGGTGACGCGGGCAACCAGCGAGGCACGCAGCACTCCAGCATTGCGGTAAGCCCAGAGGCGGCTGTCGCGCGCCAGCATGCACACGGCGTCTTCCAGCGTCGGCGGGTGTGTGTCGAGTTGCGCAAGGCGCTCTGCCATGGCCTTGCGCAGCGTGGTCAGCACCAGGACCTGCAGCGCCTTGAAATAGCTCTCCTTGCCTTCGAAGCGGCTGTAGAACGCGCCGGTCGTGACGCCTGCGTGCGCGCAGATCTCGTGGATCGAGACCTGTTCCAGCGTGCGCTCGCGCAGCAGCCGGCGGCCGGCTTCCAGCAGCAGCAGCGTGGTGCGCAGGCCGCGCGAATAGCGCGGTGCGGCATAGCCGGCGTGGCCCTCCAGCCCGGTCAGCTTGTTTTCCATGACGACCCTTTCTCCCCGCGGGGCGTGGCCTGGGCCCGCCCCGTCATGTCCGCGTTTTTACGGATGTCGTGAACTGTATCAGGCCAACATACTGGCTCAAAAACGTAATCAATATTACGAATTGAGCGGCGCCAAGTCTATCGGGTGCCGCCCGGAGATCGATAAGTGCCCTCCCGGAGACCTCGCATGACCATGTCCTACCAGCCGCGCCGCGCGTGGCTGACCGCAGTGCTGTTGTTCTTCTTCCTGGTGGTCAACGCCATGGACAAGATGGTGGTGGGCCTGCTGGCCGCGCCGATGATGGATGAACTGGGGCTGACGCCGGCGCAGTTCGGCCTGGTCGGCAGCAGCTTCTTCTGGCTGTTCGCGGTGTCCGGCGTGCTGGGCGGCTTTCTTGCCAACCGCACGCCGACCTCGCGGCTGCTGGTCTGCATGGCGCTGGCATGGTCGCTGTGCCAGATCCCGCTGGCGCTGTCGTCCAGCCTGGCGGTGCTGATCGTCTCGCGCATCCTGCTGGGTTTCATGGAAGGGCCGGCTGCGCCAGTGGCGATCCACGCCTGCTACAAGTGGTTTCCGGACCGCCGGCGCAACCTGCCCGTGGCGGTGCTGACGCAGGGGGCCGGGATCGGCATCGTGCTGGCAGGCTTCCTGATCCCGGCGGTTGCCGTGCATTGGGGCTGGCGTGCCAACTTCTACGTGCTGGCGGCGCTGGGCGTGCTGTGGGCCGTGGCCTGGCTGGCGCTCGGGCGCGAAGGCACGCTCGACGAGCGCCCGGCGGGGCACGCTGCGCCCCACGCCTGCGTGGCCGCCAGCGCGCCGCTGCGCCTGCCGTACCGGGTATTGCTGAGCGATCCCACGGTGCTGGGCTGCTTCGCGCTGCGGCTGGCGGCGTACTGGGGCCTGGCGCTGTGCCTGACCTGGATCCCGGCCTACCTGCAGAGCGGGCTGGGCTTCGACCACGCCGTCAGCGGCAAGCTGTTCGCGCTGATCATCGGCACCAACCTGCCGTTGACGCTGGCCATTGCCTGGTTCTCTGAGCGGCTGCTGGCGCGCGGCGTGTCGTCGCGGGTGGCGCGCGGGCGGGTCTCGGCCGGCATGCTGCTGCTGGCAGGCGGATTCTTCCTGTTGCTGCTGTGGCCGGACACCACGCCGGTCATGCGGGTGGGCCTGCTGGTAGTGGCCTGCGTGTGCGCGCCGGCGATCTATTCGCTGGGCCCGGCGATGCTGGCTGAGGTGGTGCCGGCGGGGCAGCGCGGTGCGATCCTCGCCATCGATGCGTCGGTGTCGTCGCTGGCCGGCGTGCTGGCGCCGCTGGTCACGGGCGTGCTGGTGCAGCACGTCCCTGGGGCACGCGGTTTCGAGCTGGGCCTGGCCGTCTGCGGCGCGATCATGGTGGTGGCGGCGCTGGCCGGCCTGTACGTGGTCAACCCTGAGCGCTCGCGCCGCCGGCTGGCCGCGCACCTGCCGTCGCGTGCCGAAGCGGGGCAGCCCGCGGTGGCAGCTGGCTGAATCCCCAACGCCCGGGCTATGACCCGGGCCTACCGCCCGGCATCGCCGCCGGCTTGCGCCACCGCTTCATGCACCAGCGCCGCGAAGACGCGCATGGCCGGCGACGGTGAGCGCCCGGCCAGCGACACGATCCCATACTGCGCCCTCAGCTCGGTTGGCGGGTGCATCGGCAGGGCCACGGCCATGCCTTGCGCGCAGGCCTCGGCCATCATCGCCACGGGTACCAGCGCCACGGCATCGACGGCCAGCAGCAGCGAGCGCAGCGCGTGCATGTCGTTGCAGGTGACGGTCATCAGCCCGGGCGCGTCCTCGGAGACCGGACCGCTGCCACCGCTGGCTTCATGCAGTGCCTGCCGGAAGAAGCGCAGGATATGTGCCGGCAGCCGCGTCCCTGCCACCGGATAGGCGCGCAGCTCGGCCAGGCTGACTTCGCGCTGCCGCGCCAGCGGGTGCCCGCTGCGCACGAAGAATGCCGTTTCCAGCGCCGGCAGCCGGTCAATCTGCAGGTGCCCCAGTTCCGCCAGGCTGCGGCTTTCGCCGACAAAGACATCGAGGCGTTCCGCTTCGAGCGAACGCCGCATGGCCGGCGTATCCGCGGTCTCCAGGTCGATGCGCAGATGCGGGTAGCGCCGCACCAGCGTCTCGAGCACGGGATCGAGCAGGAACGATGCCGCGAACGGCCCGAAGCCCGCGCGGATCGTGCCGATCTCTACTTCCTCCAGCAGTTGCAGGTCGCGCCGCAACTCGCGCTGTTCGCGCAGCATGCGGCGCGCGCGCTCGAGCGCAAGCATGCCGGCGGCGGTTGGCCTCACCTTGCCGTAGCTGCGGTCGATCAGCGGCCCCAGGTCCGCTTCCAGCGCCTGGATGCTGCGGGTCAGCGCCGGCTGCGACAGGTGCAGGGCGCTGGCGGCACGGGCAAAACTGCCTTGCTCGACCAGCGTGACGAAGTGATGCAGCTGCCTTAGTCCCATGAATTAATCTTTTTTGCATCAAAAACTGAAAAATATTGCATTGGACGTAACTTCTCAAGCCCGCTAACGTTCTCCTCCAAAACCATAAAGACGACCTGGAGACGACATGAACCGACGCGCATGGCTCGCGCTGGCCGCTGGCGGGCTGACTGGCGGGCTTTCGCTCAGCCTGGCCCTGCCCGCCGCCGCACAGGCCTATCCCGCCAAGCCGATCCGCATCGTGGTGCCTTATGTGGCCGGCGGCGGCACCGACACCATCGCCCGTGCCATGGGCGAAAAACTCAGCAAGCGCCTGGGCCAGCCCGTGGTGGTGGACAACAAGGCGGGCGCCTCGGGCATCATCGGCACCGACGCCGTGGCCAAGGCCGCGCCGGATGGCTACACGCTGTTGATGACCCTGACGCAGTCGGTGCTGACCAACCAGTTCCTGTACCAGAAACTGCCCTACGACCCGCGCAAGGACCTGACCATGATCAGCGTGCTGGCCGATGCGCAGCTGGTGCTGGTGGCCCATCCGTCGGTGCCGGTGCGCACCGTGCGTGAACTGGGCGAGTACGCGCGCAGCCGGCCGGGCAAGCTCAGCTATGCCTCGTGGGGCGTGGGTTCGCTGTCGCACCTGAGCGGCGCCTACTACAGCAAGCTGGTGCACGGCCAGGCCACGCACGTGCCCTACAAGGGCGAGGCGCCGATGATGCAGGACCTGCTGGGCGGGCAGGTGCAGTTCGGCTTTGCCAGCATCCTGACCGCCAAGCCCTATATCCAGAGCGGCAAGCTCAAGGCACTGGCGGTGACCGGCACGCAGCGCAGCAGCGCGCTGCCTGACATGCCCACCTTCGCTGAGTCCGGCATGCAGGACAGCGCCTTCAAGACCGTCGGCTGGATCGGCCTGGTGGCGCCGGTGGGCATGCCCGCGCCGATTCTCGCCAGGCTTGAAGGCGAAGTGCGCGCCATCCTGCAGGCGCCCGACATGCAGGAGCGACTGGTCGCGCTGGGGCTGCGCACGGTGGGCAGCTCGCCGGCCGAGGCGCAGGCGCTGTATGCGCGCGACTGGCCGGTGCTGAAGACGCTGGTGGCGGATTCAGGCGCGAAGCTCGACTGATTTTCACGGCTGGCTCCCGACGGCGGGCGGCGCGGCAATTGCCGTGTGCGCCCGCTTTTCTGTTTGCACGATGCCGCGCGAAGCGCTTTTGAAAATCGAATGGAAACCATTGGTATTCGCATCCGCAATAGCGCGTGAAAACCCGGCGAAAATGCGGCGGCGAGGGCCGAATTTGCTTGATGTCCGCTCTTGCCGGACTACCATGAAGTTCGCGGCGGGATAATCACTGCGGGGTTTTCGTGTTTACGAAAATGAGAGTAGGTCCATCAGTTTCGAGGGGTCGTTGGGGGCAGTCATGAAAAGCGACAAGAAGGTGATCCAGTTGCTCAATGGCCAGCTCCGGCATGAGTTGACCGCGATCAACCAGTATTTCCTGCATGCCCGCATGTACCGGCATTGGGGGCTCGGTGCCCTGGGCAAGCACGAGTACGAGGAATCGATCGAGGAAATGAAGCACGCGGACAAGCTGATCGAGCGCATCCTGTTGCTCGATGGCCTGCCCAACCTGCAGGACCTGGACAAGCTGCTGGTCGGCGAGAACACCGAGGAGATGCTCGGTTGCGACCTGAAGCTCGAACAGGTGTCGCAGGCCAGCTGCAAGGAAGCGATCAAGTTTTTCGAGTCGGTCGGCGATTATGTCTCGCGCGAGATCGTGGTCGATATCCTCGCCGACACCGAGGAGCATATCGACTGGCTCGAGGCGCAGCTGGAACTGGTGAACAAGGTCGGGCTGCAGAACTACATCCAGTCCGCGATGGGTTAGGGGCCGGCCCCGTCTCCTGCAAAGATTTCCATTTCCCGCTACACTGCGGCCCGCAGCACGTAGCGTCGCACAGACGCGGCGTCAGCGGCGGGGTGGCAGAGTGGTGATGCAACGGCCTGCAAAGCCGTATACGACGGTTCGATTCCGTATCCCCGCCTCCAGTCTTTCCTTGCCTGGCACAAGTTGCCGGGCCGTCTTGTGCGCGCCCGCGCAATTCCCCGGTTTTCATGGGCTTGTCACAGTGACTCGTCTTGCACGGCAGCCATGCGGTGCTGCGCATAATTGGCGCGATGGCGCGGGCCGTTTCGGCCTCCCGTTTCCGTTACTTCCCCAATAGAACAACGCCACTGAATCGGGTAATGTTGCCTGACAGGCCACATGGCCTGCGTGCAACCCGTGCCGCCGGATGGCGGCACAACCATGTCCGGGCTTCCATGGTGTCCCCGTCGCGAGGTGATGTGAAAAAGAGAGGCTCCAGATGATCAAGGACTTGCGGATCCGCGCGGCCATGCCCTCGGACGCGCCAGCCGTGGGCAGCGTGCTGGAACGCTGCGGCCTGCCCGTGGACGATGTGGCCCGCTTGCTCGAGCACTTCCACGTTGCCATCCTTGGATCGCAGATCATTGGCTGCGCTGCCGGCGAGCGTTTCGGCGAGACCGTGGTGATCCGCAGCGTTGCCGTATTGCCGGAACACCGCGACCAGGGCGTGGCCACGCATGTGGTGCGCGCCGCGCTGATGCGCGCACGCGCCAATGGCGCGCGGCGCGCGGTGCTGCTGGCCTCGAGCTGCCCGAGCTATTTCGCGCGCTACGGTTTTACGCTGGTGCCGGCCGCGAAGCTGCCGGCCGAGGTCATGTCATCGAGCGAATTCCACCGCCATACCGATACGCCGCCGCTATGCATGTGGTGCGAGCTGGACTGAACCCGCATGCACCGATGGCACGCCTCAGTGCGCGCCCTCGCAGCGGCTGATCTCCACCGTCACGTGCACCAGTTCTTCATGCACGGATAGTGCCTCGCGCACGCGCTGCGGGGTCAGCGCCGGATCGTGCGTGACCAGGCAGGCGATGCAGGCAAACTGCTGCCGGCCCACGCGCCAGACATGCAGGTCGGTCACACTGGTGCGCTCCTCGCCGTTGGCATCGGCAGGGTCCAGGCCCGCCAGCACCTCGCGCACTTCTTCCACCACCGGATGGTCCATCTCGCGGTCCAGCAGCACGGCGCCGCTCTGGCGCAGCAGCCCGACGGCCCACCTGCCGACCAGCGCGGCGCCCACCAGACCCATCGCCGGATCCAGCCACGCCCAGCCCAGCCACCAGCCGCCGGCCAGCGCGACAAGCGCCAGCACCGAGGTCGCGGCGTCGGCCAGCACATGCACGTAGGCGGCGCGCAGGTTGATGTCGTGGTGGTGGCCGTGGCCGTAATCATGGCCGTGGTGATGGTGGCCATGGTCGTGCCCGTGGTCGTGCCCGTGCGCATGGCCGCCCAGGATCAGCGCGCAGCCCAGGTTGACCAGCAGGCCGAGCGCGGTCACGGCCATGGCCTCGCGGTAGTGGATGTCCTGCGGGCTGAGCAGCCGCTCGACCGAGCCGGCCGCCATCAGCGCCGCGATGCCAAGCAGGAACACCGCGCTGGCAAAGCCGGCCAGCACCTCGATCTTCCACGTGCCGAAGGCAAAGCGCCGGTCGCCGGCGTAGCGGCGTGCGGCGGCGTAAGCGAAGGCCGACAGGCCGATGGCCAGCGCGTGCGAGCTCATGTGCCAGCCATCGGCCAGCAGCGCCATCGAGTTGAACCAAAGGCCGGCAGCGATCTCTACCACCATAGTGGCGGCGGTGATCGCCATCACCAGGCGTGTGCCGCGTTCGGCGGCGCGGTTGCCGGCGTCGAAAGCGTGGCTGTGGGTCCAGGCGGACAGGTCGTGGCTATGCATGGTCTGGTTCTGCTGCGCGCTTGAGAGCTGAAATCGTCACCCCGCGTGGGGCAATGCAGGCACAAGGGTAGCAGAGCCCCGGCGCTTCGGCGGCCGCGTCCCTGACGGCTGCAGGGACAGCTGGCGCGCACTTTGTGTGCTCCCTGCGGTACACAAATAGACCCTGGCTGTCAGCGGGGAATCCACGCCGTCCTTACATACATTCATGAATGGATGTATGATTCAACGAAAAATTCACACTGCCTTCACGACTTTGTTGTCCATTCCGAGATGAGCTATCGATTTATCGCTATCTGCCTGACCGCCTGGCTGGGACTCTGCGCCACCGCGGGCTGGCTGGTCGAGCGCCTCTGGAGCTGACCGCTCGGTCCTGCGCGGGTGCTAAGCCGCGCGCGGTGCCTGCGCCAGACGGTCGAAGAACTGCCACAGCTGTGGCGCATCGCCGGTGGCCACATTGAAGCGGATCCACGGCGAATCGGTCTCGTCCGGCTCGAAATACGACCCTGGCGCCAGCCAGATGCCATGCTCCAGCGCCAGCGTGGCCAGGCGGTTGCCGTGCAGCGGCCCGCCGCGGCGGCTGGCCTGCAGCCGCGCCTGTGCCGCCTCGTTCAGGCGCGCCCAGGCGAACATCCCGCCCTCCGGGCGCAGCAGCACCTCCAGCCCGTGGGCTTCCATCTTTTCCGTCACGCGATCCTGCTGCGCGCGCAGCCGCTCGGCCAGCGCCGCCACGTGGCGGCCGTAGTGGCCGCTGGTCAGCACCGAGTAGACCAGCCGCTCGGTGACTTCCGACGAGGTCAGGCCGACCGCCATCTTGGTGCGCGCGAAGGCCTTGGCCAGGTCGGGGCTGGCGGCCAGATAGCCGACCCGCAGCGACGGCGTGATGGTCTTGGAAAAGCCGTTGATGTAGACCACCTGCGACAGCCCGTCCATGGCCGCCAGCATCGGCGAGCCGGCCGGCGCCAGCTCGCGGTAGATATCGTCCTCGACCACCAGCAGCCGGTGCTGCTCGGCCAGCTGCAGCACGCGGAAGGCGTTCATGCTGCTCAGGCTGGCGCCGGTCGGGTTCTGCAGCACGGTATTGATAAAGAGTGCGCGCGGGGCATGGGCGCGGATGGCATCGTCCAGCGCATCGGTATCCAGCCCCGCCGCAGAGCGCGGCACGCCCACCACGCGCAGTCCCGCCAGCCGCAGGATCTGCAGGAGGTTGCAGTAGCAGGGCGATTCCACCAGCACCGTATCGCCGGCACGCAGCAGCGTGCGCACCACCAGGTCCAGCGCCTGCGTCGCGCCCTGCGTCAGTACCACCTGCTGCGCCTGCAGCGGGATGCCGTACTGGCCCAGGCCGGCGGCGATATGCTCGCGCAGCGGTGCAAAGCCGTACGGATGGCCGTAGCCCGACAGCTGCGCCGCCGGCACGCGCGCCGAGGCGCGCATGGCCTGGTGCAGCCCTTCCTCATTGAGCCAGTCGCCGGGCAGCCAGCCGGCGCCGGCCTTGATCGGCACCGAATGGTCGGCGAACACATCCGACAGC
Source organism: Cupriavidus sp. CPT47-8839-RL05A (assembly GCF_058792255.1). Lineage (NCBI taxonomy): Bacteria > Pseudomonadati > Pseudomonadota > Betaproteobacteria > Burkholderiales > Burkholderiaceae > Cupriavidus > Cupriavidus sp. CPT47-8839-RL05A. The sequence continues at coordinate 97,272 of NZ_JBYTEG010000028.1, forward strand.
AGCCACGCCGCGTTCAGTCCCGGCGCCTCCCATTGCGGCGCGCGCGCGTGCCCGGCCGGGGCATGGCGATGCGCCACGGTATAGCCCGAGCCCGGGCGTGCCGCCAGGTAGCCCAGCGCGGTCAGCCGGCCGTAGGCCTCGGCCACGGTGAAGGTGCTGACGTGGTGGTGCTGCGCAAAGCGGCGCACCGAGGGCAGGGCGGTGCCGGCGCGCAGCGCGCGCTGCTCGACCAGTGCGGCGATGCCGGCGACGATCTGCTCGGTCAGGGTGTCGCCGTCGCGGCGGCTGCGGGTCAGGGTCAGGGTCAGCATCAGGCACTCGGGCAAGCGTGAACCTGTACAGTTTAGCGGTTGGAGGCAGGCCAGGATGCGGTGGTTTTCCGCAAAGCGAAATTTGCCGCAGTGCAGCGTGGAATGACGTACCGCGGTCCAGGGCGGGTCGTGGTACGGCAGCGGGCTGGCGGCCCCCCCGATGGCTCTTGCCTGTACGGTTTGGCATGTTCAAACTGCACGGTAAGGCAGTCTTGTCCGGACTGTATATTTTGTCGGCCAGACGCCGCCGGTAGAGTGGCCCTCATTGCCCGCCGCGCTGCCAGCCAGCGTGCCACCAGCCAATCCGACCCGATTCCCCCTAGGAGGACGTATGGACGCCGCCAAGACCGTGATTCCCGATCTCGATGCCCTGTGGATGCCCTTCACCGCCAACCGCCAGTACAAGGCGGCGCCGCGCCTGCTGGCGTCGGCCAGCGGCATGTACTACACCACCCACGACGGCCGCCAGATCCTGGACGGTTGCGCCGGCCTGTGGTGCGTGGCCGCCGGCCACTGCCGCAAGGAAATCGCCGAGGCGGTAGCGCGCCAGGCTGCCACGCTGGACTATGCGCCACCGTTCCAGATGGGCCATCCGCTGTCGTTCGAGGCCGCCACCAAGGTGGCCGCGATCATGCCGCAGGGGCTGGACCGCATCTTCTTCACCAACTCGGGCTCGGAGTCGGTCGACACCGCGCTGAAGATCGCACTGGCCTACCACCGTGCACGCGGCGAAGGCCAGCGCACGCGCTTTATCGGGCGCGAGCGCGGCTATCACGGCGTGGGCTTCGGCGGCATGGCGGTGGGCGGCATCGGCCCGAACCGCAAGGCGTTCTCGGCCAACCTGATGCCGGGCACCGACCACCTGCCGGCCACGCTGAATATCGCCGAGGCCGCCTTCTCCAAGGGCCAGCCGCAGTGGGGCGCGCACCTGGCCGATGAGCTTGAGCGCGTCCTGGCGCTGCACGACCCGTCCAACGTTGCCGCCGTGATCGTCGAGCCGCTGGCCGGCTCCGCCGGCGTGCTGGTGCCGCCGGTCGGCTACCTGGAAAAGCTGCGTGAAATCACCAGCAAGCATGGCATCCTGCTGATCTTCGACGAGGTCATCACCGCCTTCGGCCGCCTCGGCGCCGCCACCGCGGCCGAGCGCTTCAAGGTCACGCCGGATCTGATCACCATGGCCAAGGCGATCAACAACGCCGCGGTGCCGATGGGCGCCGTCGCCGTGCGCCGCGAAGTGCATGACACCGTGGTCAATTCGGCCGCGCCGGGCGCGATCGAGTTGCTGCATGGCTACACCTACTCCGGCCACCCGCTGGCCGCGGCTGCCGCCATTGCCACCCTCGACCTGTACCAGCGCGAAAACCTGTTCGGCCGCGCCGCCGAGCTGGCGCCGGTGTTCGAAGCCGCGGTGCACGGCGTACGCGGCGCGCCGCACGTGAAGGACATCCGCAACTACGGCCTGGTCGCCGGCATCGAGCTGGAGCCGCGCCCCGGCCAGCCCGGCGCGCGCGCATATGAGGCCTTCCTGAAGTGTCTGGAGCTCGGCGTGCTGGTGCGCTACACCGGCGACATCCTGGCGTTCTCGCCGCCGCTGATCATCTCTGAAGCCCAGATCGGCGAACTGTTCGATACGGTGAAGAAGGCGCTGCAGGACATCAAGTAAGCGGCGCGCGCCGCATCGCATTGCCGCCGGACCTGCGGGTCCGGCCTCCCTGATTGCACGCCGGGGCGCGCGCTGACTTGCGTGCCGCGGCAATCGAAGGAAATCCCAAGTGAGCATCGCAGAAAACCGGCAACTGGCCGAGATCCAGCATTTCATCGGCGGCGCCGTGCGCCGCGCCGGCGGCCAGCGCCTGGCGGACGTATTCAACCCCGCCACCGGCGAAGTCGCCGCACGCGTGGCGCTCGGCACCACGCAGGACGTGGCCGACGCCGTTGCCGCCGCCCATGCCGCATTCCCCGCCTGGGCCGACACCCCGCCGCTGCGCCGCGCGCGCATCCTGTTCAAGTTCAAGGAGCTGCTCGACCAGCACCACGACGACCTGGCCGCGCTGATCACGCGCGAGCATGGCAAGGTGTTCTCGGATGCAAAAGGCGAAGTCACGCGCGGCATCGAGGTGGTGGAATTTGCCTGCGGCATCCCCAACCTGCTCAAGACCGACTTCACCGACAACATCGGCGGCGGCATCGACAACTGGAACCTGCGCCAGCCGCTCGGCGTGGTGGCCGGCATCACGCCGTTCAACTTCCCGGTGATGGTGCCGATGTGGATGTTCCCGGTGGCGATCGCCTGCGGCAATACCTTCGTGCTGAAGCCGTCGGAACGCGATCCGTCGCCGAGCCTGCTGATTGCCGACCTGCTGCGCCAGGCGGGATTGCCTGATGGTGTGTTCAACGTGGTGCAGGGTGACAAGGAAGCGGTCGATGCACTGCTGGCGCATCCGGATGTGCAGGCGCTGTCGTTCGTCGGTTCGACGCCGATTGCGGAGTACATCTACACGGAAGGCACCAAACACGGCAAGCGCGTGCAGGCATTGGGCGGCGCCAAGAACCACCTGGTGGTGATGCCCGATGCGGATCTCGACCAGGCGGTCGATGCGCTGATCGGTGCCGCGTATGGTTCTGCCGGCGAACGCTGCATGGCGATCTCGGTCGCCGTGGCCGTGGGCGATGTCGCCGACAAGCTCGTGCCGCGGCTTGCCGAACGCGCCAGCTCGCTGAAGATCCGCAACGGCATGGAGTC
>NZ_JBYTEG010000029.1:0-88913 GCF_058792255.1 Cupriavidus sp. CPT47-8839-RL05A
CGCGCCAACTTCGCTGCGCCAACCATCCCGGTCGACCCCGCAACCCTTGCTGCGTCTGCTTTGCAGCGCTGCGTTGTATTGCGAGGGGGCGAATATTAAGTGACCGCAGCGGGGTTGGCAAGGGGTTTTTGAAAACTTCTTCGTGCCACCATCAGCGCCCCCTTAGAATCGGCAGATGCCTGACATGCCTACCTACCTGCCGTCGCACCTGCCATCGGAAGGGGCGCGCCTGCTCGACGCCCAAGCTCTCGCCGCGGCGCTGTCGCGCCCTATTGTCTTTGTCGACCTGGAGACCACCGGCGCGGACGCCCAGCGCGACCGCATTACCGAGATCGGCGTGGTCGAAGTCGGCCCGGACGGCATCATTGAATGGGACACCCTGCTCGACCCCGGCATGTCGATCCCGCCGTTCATCCAGCGCATGACTGGCATTACCGAAGAGATGGTGCGCGGCCAGCCGAGCTTCGAGTCACTGGCGGAATCGCTTGCAGAACGCCTGCAAGGCCGCTTGTTCGTGGCGCACAACGCGCGCTTCGACTATGGCTTCCTGAAGAACGCCTTCCGGCGTGCCGGCGTGACCTTCCGGGCCGACGTGCTGTGCACGGTAAGACTGTCGCGCTCGCTGTTCCCGTCCGTGGAACGCCACGGCCTGGATGCGCTGATCGCGCGCTTCGGCCTGACGCCCAAGGGCCGCCACCGCGCGCTGGCCGATGCCGAGCTGCTGTGGCAGTTCTGGCAGAAGATCCATGCCACGTATTCCGTCGACCTGGTGGAATCAGCCGTGCGCACGCTGGTGCGGCGGGCCAGCCTGCCGGCCGGCCTGGACGAAACCGCGCTGGAAGACGTGCCGGCGGCGCCCGGTGTCTATATCTTCTACGGCGACCAGGACGTGCCACTCTATGTCGGCAAGAGCGTGCACCTGCGCCAACGGATCGGCGCCCACTTCTCCGGCGACTACCGGTACGGCAAGGACATGCGGCTGGCCCGGCTGGTACGCCGTGTGGAATGGCGCGAGACCGGCGGCGAGACCGGCGCGCTGCTGCTGGAAGCCCGGCTGGTCAAGGCGATGCAGCCGGTGCACAACCAGCTGCTGCGCTGCAATGCCCGGCTCTATGCCTGGGAACTGCCGCAGCAGTTGCCGGTGCCACGCCTGCGCTCGGATCGAGATACGGATTTCTGCCGGCATCGAGACCTGTTCGGCGTGTTCGGCAGCCGCGGCGCGGCCGAGGCTCGCTTGCGCGCACTGGCGCAGGAACACGGCCTGTGCCTGGCAACGCTGTCGCTGGAGAAAACCACCCGCCGTGGCAGCCCCTGCTTTGCGCGCCAGGTCCATCGCTGCGCCGGTGCCTGCGTCGGCGCCGAGCCGTCGGGCGCGCACCGCGCCCGGCTGGCCGCCGCGCTGGCGCCGATCGCGCTGATACCCTGGCCCTTCGATGGCCCGGCCGCCTGGCGCGAGCAGCACGACGGACGCACCTGGTGGCATGTCGCCGACGACTGGTGCTACCTGGGCTGCGCAGCCACACTGGAAGAAGCGCAGGCGCTGGCGGCAGCACCAGCGCATTTCGACCTCGATACATACCAGATCCTCGCGCCGCGGCTGGCGCAATGGATGCCGCAGGCGGTGCCGCTGTCCGTGCACAGGCCGTTCACGCTGACCGCCCCCGAGGCCCCCGCCGAGGCGCCACGCCCGGCACGCATCCCGGGCGGGCAGACCGCCCGCAAGGCGCCGCCGGCTGCCGCACAGCACCCCTTGGGCCTGTTCTCCGACTGAAGCCGGCCACGCTCTGTGCGTCATCGCGCAGAGCACGCTTGCAGCGAGGCACGCGGCTCCGCTAGCCTGCACAGGCCGGCCCTTGCAGCCGGCTGCGCCGATGCGGAGCCTACATGCCAGCCAACCCAATCCTTCCGGCCGAAACGGCCCGCGGCGCCGTCAGCGTGCGTGCAAACCTGGCCGTCTTGTGGGCGGCTGCCATCACCGGTGCCTGCGCCGGCCTGGAGGCCAGCGCCATGCAGGACGTCTTCGATTCCTGGAAAAACGTCCCCGTCGATGAGGCGAAGCGCCAGTGGGGTCCGCCGCAAGCGGTGCAGGCCCTGCCCTCCGGCACGGCCTATGTCTGGAACGATTCGGTTGCGCCCGCGCGCGCCCCGGGCAGCGGCCCGCGCGATGCCGGCATGGAGCGCACGCCGGTGCCGGGCCAATGCCAGCGCAAGCTGGTGACCGGCCAGGACGGCATCGTCATCGGCGGCGAATGGCGCGGCGATGCCTGCTGCATCACCGCGCTCGTCGGCCACTGCGCCAGCCTGAAATATCGGGGCCGCAGCTGAGCCACGGCACCCGCGGGTACCAGCCCGGCTCAGTCGATACTTGCGCCCGACGCCTTCACTGCCTGCCCCCAGCGCTTCTGCTCGGCCGTGATCGTGGCGGCAAATGCCTCCGGCGACTGCCACGCGGGCTCGGCACCCTGCTGCTCGAGCTTCGCCTTGGTGTCGGGGTCGGCCAGCACCGTGCGCAAGGCACCGGACAGGCGTGAGACCACGTCCCTGGGCGTGCCCGCCGGCGCCAGCATGCCGTAGAAGCCAACCACCTCGAAGCCCTTCAGCCCGGCTTCCTGCATCGTCGGCACATCCGGCAGCGCGGGAGAGCGCTGCGGCGAGGTCACCGCCAGCGCACGCACCTTGCCCGCCTTGATGTACTGCGTGAACAGCGGGATCGAGTCGGCCATCATCTGCGCCTGGCCGCCCATCACGTCGGTCAGCGCCGGCGAGCTGCCCTTGTACGGGATATGGACGATGAACGTGCCCGAAGCCTGCTTGAACATTTCCGGCATCAGGTGCGAGATGCCGCCATTGCCGCCCGAGGCAAAGTTCAGCTTGCCCGGGTTGGCCTTGGCATAGCTGATGAACGCCTTCAGGTCGCGCGCCGGCACGTTGTTGTTGACCACCATCACCAGCGGGATCAGCGCCGTGCGTGCCACCGGCGCGAAGTCCTTCGGCATGCTGTAGGGCAGCTTGGGATAGAGCGAGTTGTTGATGGCCATCTGCCCGGTGTTGGCCAGCAGCAGCGTGTAGCCGTCGGGCGCGGACTTGGCGACGTTGTCCGAGCCGATATTGCCGGCGGCGCCGGCCTTGTAGTCGATCACGATGGTCTGGCCCAGGATCGGCTGCAGCTTTTCGGCCAGCAGGCGCGCGTGCGTGTCGACCGGGCCGCCGGGCGGGAATGCCACCACCAGCCGGATCGGCTTTTCCGGCCAGGCCGCCTGCGCGGCCCCCGCCGCCAGCGCCAGCGGCGCGGCGGCCAGGGCCTGCAGTGCGTGTTTCAGGATGTCCCGGCGGGCTTGCGGCTTGTTCTTCGTCTTGTCCACGGTTGATTTCTCCTTGATACAGGGCTGCCCGCCAGCGCCCTGGTTCCGGGTGCTACGGACAATCGCCAGCCGCCATTGTGACTCTTTTGTGACTTTTTGATGTCATTTTTATGACAATCTCCCGGACTACCGGACTCAACGCACCGGCCACGCGCCCGTGTCCGCCAGCACCGGCGAGTATTCGCGAAAACCGAAACGCAGCGGCAATACCGCCGCACGCCGCACCACGCGCTCGACATGCAGCCGCACCAGCCGTTCGGCGCCGGCGTATGACGCCAGTTCATCGCCCTCCCAGATCACCTCGGCGCGCCCGCCCACATGCAGCAGCGAGCCATCGACGAAATCCGGCACCACGATCCCGGCTCGCGGATTGGCCAGCAGGTTGCCGACCGTATTGAAGAAGTTGTTGCCGTTGAAGTCCGGGAACGTCAGCGTGCCGGCCTCGTCGACGCGGATAAAGCCAGGCTTGCCGCCGCGGTGCGAGACATCGGCGCCGCCGGTGTGCTCGCCCTCGTCCTGCGGCGATGCGGTGTGGCTGGTGGCGATGAACAGGGTATCGGCGCCGCGCAGCCAGGCCACCGCCTGCTCGTCCAGCGCGTCGCCGTGCCAGGCGGGCGGCGCGGGCGCCGGCTCGGCCAGGCTCACGTCGCGCAACTGGATATAGCGCGGGCAGTTGCCAAAGCTCTGCTCGACCTCGACCGTCATCCCGCCCTCGTCGCGCGCCACGATGACCCCGTTCATGCGGTTGCGCCGGCGCGTAGGCAGCTCGATCCCGAGCAGGCCGATGCGCGCGCCCTGCGCCAGCGCCGGGGCCGCCGGGTCGCCGGGCAGCGGCACGGCGTCGATACGCAGGTGGGTGGCGTCGGGCGTATGCGCAAACCCCGGCGTCCCGGCCAGCATCGTGGCCCAGGGCTGCCCGTCGGCATCGACGGCGCCAACCAGCAGGAACGGCAGCTGCGCAAAGAACGTGCGGTGCTGCTCCGGCATCTCGCCACGGATCACCCGCGGGCCGGACGCGGCCATGCGTTCGCGCTTGCCGGCGCGCTCCTGGGCGGCCAGTTCGCCGGCGTGGAATGGCAGGCCGGCGTGCGGCCATGTGGGCAGATCCATGACTAGCTCCTTTTCCTTGTCGGATCGATTGGCGATACGCGGGTCCGGCAGGCGCTACGCCGCCAGGCCGACCTTCGACACCAGCATCGGCACGAAGCCGGGCAAGGCTTCGATGCGGCGCAGCCAGGCGTTCAGCGCGGGGTACGGCACCAGCGGCACGTTGCCTTCCTCGGCGCGGGCGATATAGCTGTAGGCGGCAACGTCGGCGATGGTGGCATGGTCGGCCGCCAGGAACGGCTGCCCGGCGAGCAGGGTTTCCATCAGCGTGAACAGCCGCTGCGCGCGGGTGACGGCATCGTCCATCGCCACCGGCCTGCCGAACAGCACGCCCAGGCGCGCCGCCGCCGGCCCGAAGGCAATGTCGCCGGCGGCCACCGACAGCCAGCGCTGCACGCGCGCCGCGCCCACCGGGTCGCGCGGCAGCCAGCGGCCGTGGTCATAGCGCGTGGCCAGGTAGACCAGGATGGCGTTGGAATCGCCGACGATCACGCCGTCGTCATCCAGCACCGGCACCTGGCCGAACGGGTTCAGGCGCAGGAAGGCCTCGCTGCGCTGCTCGCCGCCGCGCAGGTCGACGTCCACCAGCCGGCAGGGCAAGCCCAGCAGCCCCAGGAACAGTTCTGCGCGATGGGCGTGGCCGGACACCGGCGAGCGGTACAGCACCAGCGGCTTGGCGGGGCGATTGGTTTCTTGCATGGCACTCTCCTCAACGGTTGGGATAGCCGGATTCTGGGCGCCGAAGCCGTTGCAATAAATAGGGCAATTGATATTTGACTACTCCAAAGAATGGAGTAATGTGTGGCGCCATGGACAAGCTACGCGCGATGCAGACCTTTGTGCGGATCGTCGACGAGGGCAGCCTGACGGCAGCCGCGACGACGCTGCATACCTCGTTGCCGGCGGTGGTGCGCACGCTGGCGGCACTGGAATCCGAGTTGCAGGTCCGGCTGCTCAACCGCACCACGCGGCGGCTGTCGCTGACCGGCGAGGGGCGCAGCTACCTGGACAGCTGCCGGCGCATCCTGGCCACCATCGACGAGGTCGAGGCCGGCCTGACCGCCAGCCATGTCGAACCCAGCGGCCAGCTCACGCTGACCGCCTCGGTGCTGTTCGGCCAGATGTATGTGGCGCCGGCGGTCACGCGTTTCGTGCAGCGCTATCCGCGCGTGCGCTGCCGCATGGAGTTCACCGACCGCGTGGTGAACCTGCTTGAAGAAGACCTGGACGTGGGCGTGCGCATCGGCCCGCTGGCTGATTCCACGCTGGTGGCGCAGACCGTCGGCAGCATCCGCCGCGTGGTGGTGGCCACGCCCGCCTACCTGCGCAAGCACGGCGTGCCACGCCATCCCGAGGAACTGGCCAGCGCCAACTGCGTGCGCTTCACCGGCAACCACGCGCACTGGTGGACCTTCCAGGAAGCCGGCCGGGAGTTCCACGTGCAGGTCAGCGGCAACCTGGAATTCAACCAGACCGCGCCCGCCGTGGCTGCCTGTGCCGAAGGCGCGGGCTTCGGCCACTTCCTGTCCTACCAGGTCGCGCAACTGGTCGAAGCACGCAAACTGCGCATCGTGCTGCAGGATTTCGAGCAGCCGGCATGGCCGCTGTCGCTGATCTATCCCCATGCACGGCTGTTGCCGGCACGCACGCGCGCCTTTATCGAATGGATGCGGGATGACCTGGGCCCGCGCTTCAACTGACAACGTTCCATCGCCAAAAGACCATGCCCCTGTCGAGCGCCCCCACTCCAACCGGCTTCGGCTCCCGCGTGCGGCGCCTGATCCATCGACCGAGCGGCAACGCCTTGCGCGCAGCCGTGCTGGGCGTCAACGACGGGCTGGTGTCCAGCTTCTGCCTGGTGATGGGCCTGGAGGGCGCGGCGGCCTCGCGCGAGGCCGTCATCCTGGCCGGGCTGGCGGGCCTGGCGGCGGGCGCTTGCTCGATGGCGCTGGGCGAATGGCTGTCGGTGACCAACAGCCGCGAGATGAACAACAAGCGCCTGCGCGACATGGCGCACGAGCTCGCGCATGATGCCACCCGGGCCCGGCAGCGGCTGGTCACGGTGATCGAGGGCAAGGGCGTGCTGCCGGCCGATGCCGAGCGCGCCGCCGACGAGATCATGCGCAACCCGCGCGCGGCCCTGGACACCTTTGCGCGCGAAGTGCTGGGCATCAACCCGCAGGAGCGCGGCGGCAACCCGGTGCAGGCAGCGGTGATTTCCTTCGTGCTGTACAGCAGCGGTGCGCTGGTGCCGTTGCTGCCATTCCTCGTGACCGCAGGGCCATCGGCGCAACTCGGCAGCATCGTCGCGTGCCTGGCCGGCCTTGGCCTGGTGGGCTGGGGCACCTCGTCGTTCAATGGCCGCCCGGGATGGTTCTCGGCGCTGCGGCAGGTGCTGATCGGGGGCATGGCGGCAGCCTTCACCTACGGACTGGGCACCGTGTTCGGCTCGCTCTGACCCGCGCCGAGGCAAGCGGCGCATGCGCGCCGCAACGCCACCTCCGGCGCAGCCCACCCACCCGTCACGCCGGGCTGCCACCCGACAAAATCCTTGACGCGTCGTGGCACGCACCGGTATTTTCAAAATCGAATCCGAATTCGAATACGGAGTGCCCATGTCAGCGACCCAATCCGGCTTCACCGCCAACGCCTCCTTTCCCCGTATCGATACGCCCTCGATCCTGCAGCCGCCGCGCCAGCGCCGTGCGCGCGAGACCGAACAAGCCTTGCTGGGCGCGGGCCGGGAACTGCTTGCCTCGCGTGACTTTGCCGCGGTTTCCGTGGCGCAGATCGCCGCGGCGTGCCAGGTGTCGGTGGGTGCCTTCTATGGGCGCTTCCGCGACAAGATGGCCTATTTCGAGGCCTTGCGCGCGCTGGTGATGGAAGAAACCGCAGCGTCGACCGAGCGCTACCTGGCGCAGGAGCGCTGGGAGGACGTGCCGACACCGGTACTGCTGGAAAAGGCCGCGCGCTTCATGGTGCTCGGCACCCTGGCCAACCGCGGCGTGATCCGCGCGTCGCTGCGGCATGCGTCCACGCGGCCCGAGGAATGGGTGCCCCACCGCCAGAGCGGCGAAGCCATCGTGGAGCGCATGGTGCAGTTGCTGGTGCCGCGGCTGGCGATGCCTGCCGAGACCGCCGAGCTGCGCGTGCGCTTTGCCATGCAGGCGGTGTTCAGTGTGCTGGTCAATGCCGTGCTCAATGATTCCGGCCCGCTGCACCTCGACGACGAACAGATGATCCCGGAACTCAACCGCCTGATGGCCGGCTATCTCGGCATCACCTGCGCAGAGCCGGCCTGAGCACACGACCGGCCCGCGCCAGCCGCGGTAATGCAGCCAGGCCATGGCTGCCATGAATTGCGCAGCGCTTGCTTGGCTGGCGCGCCGGACCTCCCTAGAATGTGCCCACGCCGGGTTCCGTGCCCGGCGCCCCCGGCCTGCCGCGAAACGGCGCGCCGGGCGCAGCCCTATCCGCCTCAACGTTCACCGGGACCGCTCATGGCCACGCTTTTCCTCGTCCGGCACGGACAAGCCTCGTTTGGCGCCGCCAACTACGACTGCCTGTCGCCGACCGGCCGCCAGCAGGCGCGCTGGCTGGGCGAGTATTTCCAGGAGCGCGGCGTCAGCTTCAGCCGCGTGGTAGCCGGCACGCTGGTGCGCCAGCAGGACACCGCCAGCGAGATCCTGGCCGGCATGGGTCAGCCGCAGGCGGCGATCGTCTCGCACCCGGGCCTGAACGAATACGACGGCGAGGCGCTGTACCGTTGCCACACCGGCGGCGCCGACCACCGCGCACACCAGAACGGCGACTACAACGATTACTGGCGCACCTTCCGCGCCGCCTACGCGGCATGGACCCAGGACGGGCTGGCCGAGATGCCCGAGAGCTGGGCCGATTTCGGCGCCCGCATTAACGGCGCCCTCGCGCACGCAAGCGAAGGCACGACGCGCGAGGATGCCATCCTGGTGGTGAGCTCCGGTGGCGCCATCGGCCGCGCCACGGCCGACCTGCTTGGCGCACCGGCCCAGGCCGCCATCGAGATGAACCTGCAGTTCCGCAACACGGCGTTCTGCGAGATCATCGTCGGCCGCGGCGTGCAGCGGCTGCTGAGCTTCAACAACGTGCCGCACCTGGAACGCGCCGACCGGCGCAGCGCAGTGACGTTCGCCTGACGCGCGACACACCGTAAACAAAAAAAGCCGCGAATATCGCGGCCTTTTTTCCGGCTGCCGGCGCGGGCACGCTGACATGCCCGCGCCGCCGGTCCTTCTCCCTTTACCACTCCTTGCTGCTGCAATTCATGCGCTGCGTGCCTGTGCGGCGCGCAGCGAGTCTCACAGCTTTACAGGCGCTCGACAATGGTCACGTTGGCCAGCCCGCCGCCTTCGCACATCGTCTGCAGGCCGTAGCGCTTGCCGTGCGTATGCAGCGCATGCACCAGCGTGGTCATCAGCTTGGCGCCCGAGCCGCCCAGCGGATGGCCCAGCGCGATCGCGCCGCCATGCACGTTCAGGCGCGCCGGATCGGCGCCGGTGGCCTTCAGCCAGGCCAGCGGCACCGGGGCGAAGGCTTCGTTGACTTCGAACAGGTCGATATCGCCGATGCGCAGGCCCGCCTTCTTCAGCGCGACCTCCGTGGCCGGCAGCGGCGCTTCCAGCATCACCACCGGATCATGCCCGATCACCGTCATGGTGTGCACGCGCGCCAGCGGCTTGACGCCGAGCTTCTTCAGTCCGGCCTCGTTGACCACCATCAGGCCGGCGGCGCCATCGCAGATCTGGCTGGCTGAGGCAGCCGTCACGCGGCCGCCTTCGGCGATCAGCTTGACGCTGCCGATGCTTTCCAGCGTGGCGTCATAGCGGATGCCTTCGTCAGTGGTGTGCATTTCACCATTGGCACCGTCGGCCGTGCGCACTTCCACCGGCAGGATTTCGGCAGTGAAGCGGCCCGCCTTGGTGGCGGCGATGGCGCGCTGGTGGCTCTGCAGGGCGTAGGCATCCAGCTGCTCGCGCGACAGGTCATACTTGCGCGCGATCATCTCGGCGCCGGTGAACTGGCTGAACTGCACGCCGGGGTAGCGCGCCTCGACACCGGGGCTCTTGGGCACGCCGAAACCGTTCTTGGCCGGCAGCTGCGACGACAGGCCCATCGGCACGCGCGTCATGCTTTCCACGCCGGCAGCGATGACGATGTCCATCGCGCCCGACATCACTGCCTGCGCGGCAAAGTGCAGTGCCTGCTGCGACGAACCGCACTGGCGGTCCACCGAGGTGCCGGGCACGCTTTCAGGCAGGCGCGAGGCCAGGATGGCATTGCGCGCCACGTTGCCGGCCTGCTCGCCGACCTGGCTCACGCAGCCCATGATGACGTCTTCGACCAGCGCCGGGTCGGCACCGGTGCGTTCCACCAGCGCGTCCAGCACCTGTGCGGCCAGGTCGGCCGGATGCCAGCCCGACAGCTTGCCGCCCTTGCGGCCGCCGGCGGTACGGACCGCCGCAACGATATATGCCTCTGCCATGTGATCTCCTTGGTTCGGTGCAGGCTGCCGGGGCAGCCATGGTGTTGTCCGGAGTGCCGGCATCTGGCGCCGGCAGTGTCGCTTTGCATTGTTGCGCTGCGGGCAGTGGCAAGCGTCGTCGGAAGCGACGAAGTTTGCCGCAGGCCTCAGGTGCGCGGCGCCAGCACCGCAAAGATCGCGGTCGCGCGCAGCAGGCAGCGCTCGCCGCTGACCAGCCGGCAGGTGCCGTAGCGCAGGCGCGAGCCGAGCTTGTCGAACTCCACGCGGGCCTCGACCCAGTCGCCCAGGCGCGCGGAATCCAGGTAGTCCAGGCTCAGGTTGACGGTCACCGCGCTTTTGGAGCGCCCGGTTTCCAGCGACATCATCATGCCGATGGCGGTATCGGCCAGCGTCGCCAGCATGCCGCCGTGCGGGATGCCCAGGTTGTTCAGGTGGCTCTCGTCAATGCGCACCGCCAGCGTGCGGCGCCCGGCATGCAGGTAGAGCTGGCCAAAGCCCGCCATGTAGCCGCTCATGCGGCGCACCGGGACGAAGCCCTCCGGCACGTCCCCGCCGGCAGCTTCGCCCGGCGCGGCGATGGCCCGGGTCATCGCCGCCTCGATTTCAGCCTCGGCCATGGCGTCAGGCAAAGAAGCGCGAGGCCACGCTGAGGTGCTCGCGGCAATCGGCCACCATGCGCGTGATCAGCTCCTCGCAGCTGGGCACGTCGTCGATCAGGCCCACGCACTGGCCGGCGCTGATGATGCCGCCGTCGGTCTCGCCCGCCTTGAGCGCCGCCTTGCCGCGCACGCCGGCGACCAGGTGCTTGACGTCCTCGAACTGCGCGCCGCCCGGGCGGCGCTCAATGCTCACCACCTCGTCCGACACGGCGTTCTTGAGCACGCGCGCGGTGTTGTGCAGCGTGCGGAAGATCAGGTTGGTGTCGCGCTCGCTGGCCTGCACCAGCGCCTGCTTGACGTTGTCGTGGATCGGCGCCTCGCGCGTGGCGCAGAAGCGCGTACCCATGTTGACGCCCTCGGCGCCCAGCACCAGCGCCGCCGCCATGCCGCGCCCGTCGGCGATGCCGCCGGAGGCGATCACCGGGATCGACAGCTTGCGCACCGCCTGCGGGATCAGCACCATGCCGGGCACGTCGTCCTCGCCGGGGTGGCCGGCGCACTCGAAGCCGTCGATCGACACCGCGTCCACGCCCAGGCGCTCGGCCGACAGCGCATGGCGCACCGCCACGCACTTGTGGATCACCTTGATGCCGGCGGCCTTGGCGCGCGCGATATGTTCCTTGGGGTTGTTGCCGGCGGTTTCCAGCACCTTGACGCCGCTCTCGATGATGACGTCGAGGTAGCGCGCGTACGGCGGCGGGTTGATCGACGGCAGCAGGGTCAGGTTCACGCCGAACGGCTTGTCGGTCATCTCGCGGCAGCGGCGGATCTCTTCGGCCAGGTCCTCGGGCGTGGCTTGCGTCAGCGCCGTGAGGATGCCCAGCCCGCCGGCGTTGGAAACGGCCGAGGCCATCTCGGCGTAGCCAACCCATTGCATGCCACCCTGGATGATCGGGTAGCGGATGCCAAGCAGTTCGGTAATTCGTGTCTTCATGGTTGTCCCTTTGCTGTCTGCGCCGGCAGGCGCGCGGTAGTGCCGGCCCTGCCGCTTGATCGGGATCAGTCTACGGCCAGGTGCCAATTCCGAGCCTCGTCGGAAGCGACGATTGCGGGCGGCGCATTCTGCACTAGTGTTGACCGAGCCCCGTGCCGGCGCCCCGCCCCGGCACCCTTCCCCCCTTGTTTGCAGCAATCCCGGCAGGAGCCCCCCATGACGCAAGCCACGCCTTCGTTCCAAACCCTGCGCTACGCCGTTGCAGACGGTGTCGCCACCATCACCCTGCACCGCCCGGACCAGCTCAATGCGTTCACCGCGCAGATGATGCATGAGCTGATCGCCGCGTTCGACGCCACCGATGCCGACGACAACGTGCGCGCCGTGATCGTCACGGGCTCGGGCCGGGCCTTCTGCGCCGGCGCCGACCTGTCCGGCGGCAGTTCCACCTTCGACTTCGAGAAGCGCTATGGCGCCAGCCCCGACAGCGCGCACCGCGACGGCGGCGGGCGCGTCTCGCTGCGCATCTTCCGCAGCCTCAAGCCGGTGATCGCCGCGGTCAACGGCGCCGCGGTCGGCGTGGGCGTGACCATGCAGCTGCCGATGGATATCCGGCTGGCATCGACCGACGCCAAGTTCGGCTTTGTCTTTGCGCGCCGGGGCATCACGCCCGAAGCGGCGTCGTCGTGGTTCCTGTCGCGCGTGGTCGGCATCTCGACCGCGCTGGAATGGTGCTATACCGGCCGCGTGTTCTCGGCCCAGGAAGCGCATGAGCGCGGCCTGGTGCGCTCGCTGCACGCGCCCGAAGACCTGCTGCCTGCCGCCCAGGCCATTGCCCGCGAGATCGCCGCCAATGCCGCGCCGGTTTCGGTAGCGATCTCGCGCCAGCTGATCTGGCGCATGGCCGGCGCCAGCCACCCGATGGAAGCGCACAAGCTCGACAGCCGCGCGATCCAGTCGCGCGGGCGCTCCGCCGACGTGAAGGAAGGCGTCAGCGCCTTTCTGGAGAAGCGTCCCGCCGCCTTCCCGGAAACCGTGTCGCACGACATGCCGGACTTCTTCGACTGGACCAGCGAGCCGCCCTTCATCTGAAGCGCGCCCGTCGATCAACTTTTCCGGAATACGCATGAAAGTCAGCCAAGCCGTCGCCAGCCGCAAGTCCGTCCGCGGCTTCCTGCCCCGGGCTGTTGCGCCCGACACCATCCGCCGCGTGCTCGACGCCGCCGCGCGCGCGCCCTCCGGGGGCAACCTGCAGCCCTGGCATATCCATGTCGTCGGCGGCGAAGCCCTGGAGGGGCTGCGCGCCATCATGCGCGAGCGCATCGCCCAGGCGCCCGCGGGTGAAGAGCGCGAGTACGACATCTACCCGCGCGAGCTGGTCTCGCCCTACCGCGACCGCCGCTTCCAGGTGGGCGAGGCGCTCTACCACTACCTCGGCATCCCGCGCGAGGACAAGGCGCGGCGGCTGGCGCAGTTTGCCAACAACTTCACCTTCTTCGGCGCGCCGCTGGCACTGTTCTGCACCGTGGACCGCCGCATGGGCCCGCCGCAATGGTCTGACCTGGGCATGTACCTGCAGACCGTGATGCTGCTGCTGCGTGAAGAAGGCCTGGACAGCTGCGCGCAGGAATGCTGGGCGATGTACCCGCAGACCATTGGCAAGTTCCTGTCGCTGCCTGCCGAACGGATGCTGTTCACCGGCATGGCAATCGGCTACGAGGATCCCGAGGCGCCCGCCAACCAGCTGCATGCCGTGCGCGCGCCGCTGGAGGAATTCACGGAGTTCATGGGCATCTGAGCCGCAACCGCGCGCGCGGGCTGGCCTGCGCGCGCGGCCTCAGAGCAGCCCGAGCTGGCGTGCGATGGCCACCGCCTGGGTGCGGTTGCTGGCGTGCAGCTTGGCGCTGATATTGCGCAGGTGCGTGCGCACCGTGGTTTCGGACACGAACAGGCGCTCGGCCATGGCCACATTGGAATAGCCCTCGGCCAGCAGGTGCAGCACCTTCTGCTCCTTGGGCGTCAGCGGCTCCACCAGCGCGGCCGGCGCCGGCCGGCCGGCACCAGCGGCCTGCTCGCCCCCGGCCTGGCCGCAGGCCTGCAGCAGCTTTTCCACATAGGGGGCAGGCAGGCTGGCCGACTGGCGCGAGCAGGCATCGGCCACCAGCCTGCGCACATCGTCGCCCTCGTCGGTAAAGATGCGGACAAAGCCTTCGGCAGCGCCGAAACGCAGCGCCTCGCCCATCACCACCAGCGCGTGCGCGCCGTCGCCGGTGCGCTGGCACGCCTGCGCCAGCAGGATGCGCAGCTTGAGCGCGCGGCGCATCAGCTGGTTGCCGGCGGCAGCCGCCAGCTCGCGCTCGATGGCCTCGCGCACCGGCGTGCCCGGGCGCGCATACAGGTCCAGCCGCAGCCGGCCAAGGGTGATGTCCTCGACATCGCTGGCAAAGGAGCTGACCCCGGGCCGCGTGCGCCACAGCGCCGGATCGGCGGCGCGTTCGATCGCCTCCTGCGCCGCGTGGACATTGCCCTGGCGCAGTGCCAGCCGTGCGCGCTCCAGCATTGCCGCCATCACCAGCCGCGTCAGCCCGCGGTGGTGCCCCAGCGCTTCCAGTTGCGCCAGCCATTCATGCGCCTGGTCGGCTTCGCCGCGCTCGAAGGCAATGCGGGCCAGCACCGTGTGCCCGGTGATGATCTGGTCCGGCAGCCCGAGGTCGCGCGACAGCGGCAGGTAGACGTTGAGCAATCGGCTGGCGCGCTCGGAATCGCCGCTCTCGTACAGGCCTTCGGCCAGCAGGATGCCGGCCATGGCATTGCCGTTGGTGGGCCCGAAGCGGTTCGGCAGCATCGTGCTGGCGGCGATGCGGAACCGTGCCAGGGCCTGCTGCAGCCGCCCCTGGCGCAGGTCGATCAGCCCTTCGACCGATTCCGAGAAAATCTTGTTGAAATTGCTGTCCGAGCCGCGCACCGCGTGCCGCGCCACCTGCAGCAGCCGGCGTGCCTCCGGGTAGTCGCCGGCGACTGCAGCCAGGCGCGCCATCGACGTGCCCAGGATCGCATCGGGGAAGGCATAGCCCATCGGCAACGGCGGCAGCTCATTGCGGGCGAAGGCGCGCGCATCGTCGAAGCGGTCCATCATGTTCAGCAGCATGTGGCGCAGCGCGCGGATATGCGCCAGCAGGTCGCCGGCCGCGCCCTCGGTGGGGATCTGCTGCAGCAGGGCGATGGCTTCGGCCGGGCCGCGCGTGAACGACACCGCCCACACGCGCGCGATCTGCAGCTTGGGCCAGCGCGCCAGTTCTTCCGCCGGCACCGCCTCCAGCCAGCGCGTCAGCAGGCGCATGCGGCCCTGCGCCAGCAGGTCGTCCGCGGCGCCGTCCAGCAACGGCAGCGCGCGCGCCAGCGCACCGGCCGCGAAGGCATGCTCGATGGCGGGCACCGGGCGCCCCTGCGACTCATACCAGCGCGATGCCGACAGGTGCAGCTGCGGCACGGCGTCAGGCATGGCCTGCGCCAGCTGGCCGCGCAGGAAGCCGGAAAAGAGGCTGTGATAGCGGTACCACTGCTCCGATGCCGCACCGGAGCCACGCTCGCCATAGCGTTCGCTCTCCAGCGGCAGCAGGAACAGGTTGGCGCGCTCCAGCCAGGCCAGGATCTCGTCGCTGCTGCCAGCTGTCGCGGGCTCGCACACGGCGTCGCACAGCGGCCCGCACAACTGGTCCAGGATCGAGGTGCGCAGCAGGAAGTCGCGCACCGCCTCGGGCAGGTGCAGGAATACGTCTTCGACCAGGTAGTCGGCAATCGCCGCGTTGGAGCCGGAGAAGCCGGCGATAAAACCCTCTGGCTGGCTGCGCCGCTCCAGCGCGACCGACGCCAGCCACAAGGCAGTGGCCCAGCCCTCGGTACGCCGGTGCAGCGCGCTGATGGCCGCCTGCTCCAGCTTCAGCCCGCGCGCATGGCGCAGGAAGGATGCGGTTTCGCTGGCGGAAAAACGCAGCTGCGCGGGTTCGATCTCAAGCAGCTCGCCGCGCGCGCGCAGGCGGCCCAGGCCGGATTCCGGCACCCAGCGCGTGCCGATTACCACGCGGCAGCCGGGCGGCAGGCTTTCCACCAGTTGCCAGACCAGCCCGGTCACGGCGGCGTTCTGGATCGCTTCGAAATCATCGAGGAACAGCGTGAAGGCGCCGTTATGGCTGGCCAGGCGGTCGATCAGCGCGAGCGCCTGCTCGCCGGGATCCTGTGCCAGCGTCGCGTGCGCGGACCGGCCGGGGCCGCCGCCGCCCAGGCCCTGCGCGATGGCAGCTTCGACCGACCCCAGAAAGCGCGAGGCATCATTGTCCGACCGATCCAGCGTCAGCCAGGCGGTGCGCCCGCCCGCGGCCTCGAGGCGCGCGCGACACTGGAGCATGGCCGTGGTCTTGCCGAAGCCCGCCGGTGCACGCACCAGCACAAGCTTGACGAAACCGGCCGCGCACACGGCCTCGCAGATCGCCGCGCGCTCGACCTGGAACGGGGTCAGCAGCGGCGGACGCAGTTTGGCCGCCAGCGATGCGGCGCCGGCGGGCGGCGGCGCGCGCCGTCCGGTCTCCTCGATACTTGCCATTGGCTGTTGTCGTCTCCCGCACATCGCTGCCGTTGCAGGCCGCGCGATGCGCCCGCCCGCGCTGCGGATGCAGCCGGGCGGCCGTGGCTGTGATGTAACGGAGGATTATGACGTAAACCGCCGCACTCGCGAAAATGCGGGCGGCGGCAAGTGGCCTACACCAGCTTGCTGGCGTGGCCGGCCCAGTAGCGGTCGCGCAGCAGCCGCTTGAGCAGCTTGCCGGTCGGCAGGCGCGGCAGCTCCGACGCGAAGTCGACCGAGCGCGGGCACTTGATGGCCGACAGGTTGGCGCGGCAGAACGCGATCAGTTCCGCGGCCAGCTCGGGACCGGCCTGGCCCATGTCGGCCGGCTGCACCACGGCCTTGACCTCTTCGCCGAAGTCCTCGTTGGGCACGCCGATCACGGCCACGTCCATCACCTTGGGATGCGTCATCAGCAGGTTCTCGGCCTCCTGCGGGTAGATGTTGACGCCGCCCGAGATGATCATGTTGGCCTTGCGGTCGGTCAGGTACAGGTAGCCGTCCGCATCCACGTAGCCGACATCGCCGATGGTGCTCCAGTCAGGCTGCTGCGGGTGGCGCGACTCCGCGGTCTTGGCCTCGTCGTTGTGGTACGAAAAGTCGCGGCCTTCGGCAAAGTAGATCGTGCCCGATTCGCCCGGCGGCAGCAGCGCGCCGTCCGGCCCGCAGATGCGCAGCTTGCCGACCATGGCCCGGCCCACCGTGCCCTTGCGCTCCAGCCACTCCGGCGTGCTGACCACGGTCACGCCGTTGCCCTCCGTCCCGGCGTAGTACTCCCAGATCACCGGCCCCCACCACGCGATCATGGCTTCCTTGACCTGCACCGGGCACGGCGCGGCCGCGTGGATCGCCACGCGCAGCGACGACACGTCATAGGCCTGGCGTTGCGCCTCGGGCAGCTTGAGCATGCGCGAGAACATCGTCGGCACCAGCTGCGTATGCGTGATGCGGTGCTGCTGCACCAGCTGCAGGTAGTGCTCGGCATCGAAATGCTCCATCACCACCGCAGTCCCGCCCAGCGCCTGCACGGTCATGTTGTAGCGCAGCGGCGCCGCGTGGTACAGCGGCGCGGGCGACAGGTAGCGCGTCTCGGCATCGAAGCCATAGAGCCGCTGGCACAGGCTGGTCAGGGTCGTGGGATCGTCGATATTCGGGCTCGACGGCGGCGCATACACCCCCTTGGGCCGGCCCGTGGTGCCGGACGAATACAGCATGTCGCCGCCGGTCACTTCGTCATCGATGCGCGTTGCCGGGCAGCGCGCCAGCGCGGTCTCGTACGCGTCATAGGCCGGCACGGTGCCGTCCAGCATCAACCTGCCGCGCAAGGCCGGCGTCTGCCCGACCAGGGCAGCCGCAACCTCGGCCTGCGCGTGCGTGGTGACCAGCAGCCTGGCGCCGCTGTCATTGATGATGTGGGCGGCATCGGCCACGTTCAGCCGCGTGCTCAGGCAGACATAGACAATGCCGCTGCGCTGCGCGCCCCAGCACAGTTCGAACAGGCGCGGATGATTCTCGACCATGAACACCACGCGGTCACCGGGCTGCAGTCCCTGGCTGCGGAACAGGTGGGCGACCTGGTTCGAGCGTTCGTCCAGTTCACGGTAGGTGACGACTGCGCCGCTGCCACCCATGATGACGGCTGGCTTTTCGGGTGTGCGCTGCGCGTGGATGTGCGGATGCATGGCGTTGGACTCCTCGAGGGTGTCGGTGTGTTGGCGGATGCCGGTACCGCATTCTCGGAACCCCAGCCGGTTCAACCATCGTCGGAAGCGACGAAGCGGCACCGCCGCCGTTTTGCCGCAGTGCCGCAAAACAGGGCCGCGGGCGCGCCGGGACAGCTTCGTCCGATGCGACGATGCGCCACTAGGCGGCCTGGCAGGATGATGCCCGCCAGACTACCGCAATCACGCCTCACCCCCATTCCGAAGGAGCCAAGGTGGATTTCCAGTTCAGCGAAGAACAGTCGATGCTGCGCGACACGCTCGCGCGTTACCTGGCCGACCACTATGATTTCGAAGCCCGCCGCGCTGCCGTGCAGTCCGCCGCGGGCTGGCGCCCGGACTGCTGGCGCGCATTCGCCCGCGAGCTCGGCATTCTCGGCGCGGCCTACCCCGAGACGCTCGGTGGTGGCCTGGGCGGCGGCGCGGCCGAGCACATGATCGTGATGGAACAACTGGGCCGCCACCTGGCGCTGGAGCCCTACCTGGGCACCGTGGTGCTGGGCGGCGGCGCGCTGATGCACGGCAGCCCCGAGCTGGCCGCGCAGTGGGTGCCGGCCATCATCGGCGGCGAAGCCACCGCCGCCTGGGCCCACGCCGAACCCGCCAGCCGCTACTGCCGCCACGACGTGCAGGCCAGCGCCACGCGCCAGGGCAACGGCTACAAGCTGAGCGGGCACAAGCACGCCGTGGTCGGCGCGCCGTTCGCCACCCACCTGGTGGTCAGCGCCCGCACCTCCGGCGCGCGCCGCGACCGGGATGGCATCAGCCTGTTCTGGATTGCACGCGACACGCCGGGCGTAACGCTGCGCGAGTACCCGACCTTCGACGGCCTGCGTGCCGCCGAGGTGCTGCTCGACAACGTGCAGGTGCCGGCCAGCCAGCGCATCGGCGCCGAAGGCGAAGCCTTTGCCCTGATCGAACAGCTGTGCGACGAAGCCATGGTCGCGCTCTGCGCCGAAGCCAATGGCGCGATGGCGCGCATGCTGGCCGACACCATCGACTATGCGCGCCAGCGCAAGCAGTTCGGCGTGCCGATCGGCACCTTCCAGGTGCTGCAGCACCGCATGGCCGACATGTACATGCAGCTGGAGCAATCCGTGGCGCTGACCCAGGTGGCGGCGATGCAGGCGGCCGGCGCGCCGCAGGCACGCGCCCAGGCGGCGTGCGCGGCCAAGATCCAGGCCGGCCAGGCCGGTGCCTTTGTCGGCCAGGCGGCGGTGCAGATCCACGGCGGCATGGGCGTCACCGAAGAGCTGGCCGTGGGCCACTACTTCAAGCGCGTCACCGCGATCGACCTGCAGCTGGGCTCGGCCGAGCACCACCTGCGCCGCTACGCCGACCTGCTCTACCCCGCCCAGGCCGCGGCCTGAAGCCGGCATCCCCGAACCCAGACGAATACCCAGCGAGGCCCGTCGATGAATCTCGATTTCTCCCCGCAAGACCAGCAGTTCCGTGAAGACGTGCGCGCCTGGATCGCCCAGGCCTATGACGCCGACCTGCGCGCGATGATGACGCAGTCCAAGAACGGTTACCTCGACAAGGCCGCGCAGCTGCGCTGGCAGAAGGCGCTGCACGCGCGCGGCTGGGCCGCGCCGAACTGGCCGAAAGAATACGGCGGCCCGGGCTGGAGCTCGACCGAGCGCTTTATCTTCCAGTCGGAACTGGCCGCCGCCGGCTGCCCGCCAGTGTCGCCGATGGGCCTGAAGATGGTGGCGCCGGTGATCATGAAGTACGGCACGCCCGAACAGAAGCAGCGCTTCCTGCCGCCGATCCTGAGCTCGGACGTGTGGTGGTGCCAGGGCTATTCCGAACCCAACTCCGGCTCCGACCTGGCCTCGCTGCAGATGCGCGCCGACCACGGCACCGACAGCGACGGCGAGCACTACATCCTGAACGGCTCCAAGATCTGGACCACGCATGCGCAGTGGGCCGACTGGATGTTCTGCCTGGTGCGCACCAGCCGCGAATCGAAGCGCCAGGAAGGGATTTCGTTCCTGCTGCTCGACATGCATACCCCCGGCATCACGGTGTCGGCACTGCCGACGCTGGACGGCCCCATGACCGGGCAGCAGGAAGTGAACCAGGTCTTCTTCGAGAACGTGCGCGTGCCGGCAGCCAACCGCATCGGGGAGGAAGGCAAGGGCTGGACCTACGCCAAGTACCTGCTGGAGTTCGAGCGCGGCGGTACGTATAGCCCGATGCTGCGCAAGCAACTGTCGAAGATCGCGGAGATTGCGGCAGAGCAGCCTGCCGACGACGGTGGCCGCCTGCTGGACGATCCCGCCTTCCGCCGCAAGCTGGCGGCGCTGCACCTGCGTGCTGCCGCGCTGGAAGCGGTTGAGTTACGGGTGTTCTCAGGCGTGGAATCCGGAACCTCGATCGGGGCTGCGTCGAGCATGCTGAAGCTCACGGGCACCGAGGCCCTGCAGGCGGCCAGCGAACTTGCCGTGGAAGCTGCAGGCCCGGCGGCATTGCCGTTCGTGCAGGACACTTGGGCTCATTTGCAGGGACGCGAGGCCGCGCCGCGTGTCGGGCCTGAATATGCTGCCGTGCTCGCGCCGCGCTATTTCAACTATCGCAAGGCGTCGATTTACGGAGGGTCCAACGAGATCCAGCGCAATATCATTGCCAAGCTCGTGCTGGGGCTTTGAGCGTTCGTGTACCAGTGATGGTTTCAAGAGCAGCCGCCGTGTGCGGCTGCTTTTTTTGGGCCGGCGATATCGCATCAACGCCTTCGGCTGCGCTCCGCGCAAGCGCCCAATGACCGTCAGCGCATTTTGAGCCTGCGTAGCAGCCGTAGGCGTCCCCGCGATACGGCTGGCAGCAGGCGGCCTACGCCCTGGGGATCGTTCAATAGTGGGTTAACGCAGGCACTGTCCCTAACTCACATGGCGTAGCAGGGTCGAACGGCCAACCACGCGGAACGGAAACCACCACCGCGCGAACCACCAACACCGTGGAATTTATTGCCAGCCGCATAGGCGACGCGTTTTTTGGTTACTTTTTGTCGCTCGGACAAAAAGTGACTCGCCGGATACGCCGGCGAAACAGCCACGCTGCCAGAAGCCACAAACCGACCGCATTGCCCCCAGCTCACCAAAGGACTGAAAACCACTCCCTAGGGGTTCACCCTTAATTGACTGGTTACCTCTACGCTCATATATTTTTATGAACATATAGTTCATTTTTGAACACAACCAAGCAGATAGACCAAATGCCCCTCAAGATCGGAATCAACGGCGCCGGCATCGGCGGCCTCGCCGCAGCCATCGCACTGCGCAAGCTCGGCCTGGACGCAATCGTCTACGAACAAGCCCCCCGCTTCGCCCGCGTAGGCGCCGACATCAACCTGACCCCCAACGCCGTACGCGCGCTCGACGGGCTAGGCATCGGCGACGCCCTGCGCGAAACCGCCGCACGCCCCAGCCACCGCATCAGCCGCACGTGGGACACCGGCGAAGAAACTTCCCGCCTGCCGATGCAGGAAGACGCCGAGCGCCGCTACGGCGCTCCGCAGCTGACCATGCACCGCGCCGACCTGATGACCGCACTGGAAGCCGCCGTGCCGGCCGAATGCGTGCGCCTTGGCCACAAGGCCGTGGCCATCGAGCCGCATGCCGATGGCGCCACGCTGCGCTTCGCCAACGGTGCGCAGGAGCGCGTCGACGTGCTGGTCGGCGCCGACGGCATCCACTCGACCGTGCGCACCGCCCTGTTCGGCCAGGAAAGCCCGATCTTCACCGGCGTGGTGGCCTACCGCGCGGTCGTTCCCGCCGAGCGCCTCGCCGGCGTGCCCAACCTGGGCGCCTTCACCAAATGGTGGGGCCCCGACGCCGCCACGCAGATCGTCACCTTCCCGCTCAACCGCGGCCGCGACATCTTTATCTTCGCCACCGTCGCACAGGAAGCCTGGCGCCATGAGTCCTGGACCACGCCGGGCCGCGTGCAAGACCTGCGCAGCGCCTATGCCAGCTTCCACCCCGAGGCGCGCGCACTGCTCGATGCCTGCGACGAGGTGCTGATCTCCGCGCTGTACGTGCGCGACCCGCTGCCGGCATGGTGCGCCGGCCCGGTCACGCTGATGGGCGACGCCTGCCACCCGATGATGCCGTTCATGGCGCAGGGCGCCGGCATGGCGATTGAAGACGGCGTGGTGCTGGCGCGCTGCCTTGCCGATGCCGCACCCGGCGGTGCCGCAGGCGTGCCCGCCGCACTGGCACGCTACCAGGCCGCGCGCCTCGAACGCACCAGCCGCATCCAGATCGGCTCGCGCAGCAATGCCTGGCTGAAGGAAGGCGGCAATGCCGACTGGGTGTACGATTACGACGCCTGGAACGTCGCGCTCGGCTGAAGCCGCGCCGATCGTTTCCGCCAGCACGGCCGCCTGCGCGGCCGTTTTCCGTTGACTGCAGACACCACCATGCCCAAGTCCCGCCCACAACCTGACCTTGCCGACGATGGCGATACTGAAGACGCCCGCGAAGCCCAGCTGGTCTCGCCGGTGATCCGCGGCCTGCGCCTGCTGCGCTTCATCGCCGAGGGCGGCGCCACCGCCAACCTGAGCGAAGTGGGCCGGCGCATCGACGTGAACCGCGTCACCGTGATGCGGCTGCTGGATACGCTGGAGCATGAGGGCATGCTGGAACGCCTGCCGCAAGGCGGGCACCAGGTCGGCTTCAACTTCCTGAAGCTGGCCTCGCGCGTGCTGGCCAGCAATGACCTGACCAGCTTTGCCGCACGCGTGCTGGCCCGGCTGAGCGCGTCGCTGCAGCTATCGGCCTACCTGGCCGTGCGCGATGGCGGCGATGCACTCTACCTGCTGCGGCAGATGCCCGCGACCTCGCTGGTCAGCAATATCCAGGTGGGCAGCCGCGTGGCCGCACACCTGACCACGCCGGGGCGGATGCTGATTGCCGAGCTGCCGCCGGAGACGCTGCGCGAGCTGCTGGGACCCGATCCCCTGCCGACGGTCACCGGCCAGAGCCCGGCCACGCACGCGCGGCTGGCCGATATCCTTGCCGCCGACCGCGAACGCGGCTGCGCCTGGAGCTTTTCCGCCTATGAGCCGGGCATCGATTCCTGCGCGGCACCGGTGCGCGGCACCGACGGCGACGTGATCGCCGCCATCAGCGTGGCGGGACCGCAGCAGCGCTTTGACGCCGATGGCGCGCTGCGCGAGCGCGTGGCGAAGGAAGTCGGGCAGGCCGCGCGCGACCTGTCGGGCCTGATGGGATACCGCTCCGCCGCTACTCCGCGGTAATCCCGTACGCCTTGATCAGCTTCGCCCACGCCGCGGTTTCGTCGCGGATGCGCGCCTCGAGCGCCTGCGGCGTGCTGCCCACCGGCTCCATGCCCTGGCGCTGCAGCTCGGCGCGCACCGCGGGCGTGGCCAGCAGCGCGCGCACGTCGGCGCTGAGCGCATCGGCCGCCGGCTGCGGCGTGGCCCTGGGCACCAGCAGCGCATACCAGGAACTGACGTCGATGCCGGGCACGCCCTGCTCGGCCAGCGACGGCACGTTCGGCGCGGCCGGCGAGCGCCTGGGCTGCGTCACCGCCAGCGCGCGCAGCGCGCCGGACTGGATGAACGGCGCCAGCGCCGGCCACGTGCCGAACAGCATCGGCACCTGCCCGCCCACCACGTCGTTGAGCGCCTGCGTGATGCCTTTGTAGGGCACGTGCAGCAGCGTGATGCCGGCCTTGTTGCGGAACAGCTCGCCGGCCAGGTGCAGGCCGCTGCCGACGCCCGGGCTGGCGTAGCCCAGCGGCTTGCCGGACTTCTCTGCCTGCTGTGCCAGCCTGACCAGGTCCTGCACGGAATTCGCCTTCACTGACGGATGCACCGCCAGCACGTTGGGCGACCCCGCCAGCAGCGACACCGGCCGGAAATCACGCTCGACGTTGTAGCTCAGCGCCGGCATCAGCGTCGGGTTGATGGTCAGGTTGCCGGCCGGGGCCACCAGCAGCGTGCAGCCGTCGCCCGGTGCCCGCCGCACCGTGTCGATGCCGATATTGCCGTTGGCGCCAGGCTTGTTATCGACCACGAACGGCGTGCCGCGCCGCTGCTGCAGCCCGTGCGCCAGCGTGCGCGCGAGCTGGTCTGCCGGCCCGCCGGCCGGGAACGGCACCACGATGCGCACATTGGCGCAGCCGGCGGCTTGCGCCGCCTGCCACGGCACGCACGCCGCCAGCGCAGCGGCCAGCGCCGTGCCGGCCAGCCATTGCCGCCGGCGCGGCGGCCTGTTGTATGTCTTGCGTTGCTGCATATTGCTTCCCATTGGATGGCTGGCGGCGCGCGCTGCCGTCACGCGAACGGTTTCTGCACCTCCGGCCGGTAGTCGAGCAGGCTCGACAGCTCGGCCGCCGCCCGCCTGACCTGTTCCACCACGTTGTCGAGCTGGTCCGGATCGATACGCGAGGCCGGGATGGTCGCGCCCAGCGCCGCCACCACCTTGCCGCTGCGGTCGCGCACCGGCGCCGCGATGGTGGAGATGCTGGCCTCGAAGAACCCTTCATGCAGCACATAGCCGCGCTGGCGGTCGCGCTGGACCATGTCGTACAGCTCTTCGACGGTGCGCGGCGTGCTTTCGGAATACACCTCCAGGCGCTCCTCCGGATACAGCGCGCGCAGTTCCGCCAGCGACAGGTCCTCCAGCAGCACGCGGCCCAGCACGGTGGCGTGCGCCGGCAGCCGGGTGCCGACGTTGACCGTGCTGGCAAACGGGCGCGAGGCCACCGACTTGGCCACATAGACGATGGAGCGCCCGTCGCGCAC
Organism: Cupriavidus sp. CPT47-8839-RL05A; assembly: GCF_058792255.1. Classification (NCBI taxonomy): domain Bacteria; kingdom Pseudomonadati; phylum Pseudomonadota; class Betaproteobacteria; order Burkholderiales; family Burkholderiaceae; genus Cupriavidus; species Cupriavidus sp. CPT47-8839-RL05A. The sequence goes on from NZ_JBYTEG010000029.1 coordinate 24,698, forward strand.
CACCAGGTTGCACGGATAGTGGATCTCGTCGCGCAGCCGGTCCAGCAGCGGGCGGCCCAGCTCGGTCAGCTCCAGCGAGGCCAGGTAGTCAAAGCCCAGCCGCAGCACCGCCATGCCCAGGCGGAACTCGCGCCCGCCGTCGGTGCGCTCGACAAAACCCATCATTTCCAGCGTGGCCAGCAGCCGGAACACGGTCGAACGCGGCACCTTGAGCCGGCGCGCCAGCTCGGCCGCCGACAAGGTGCGCTCACGGCTGCTGAATTCGGCCAGCAGCCGCAGGCCGCGCTCCAGCCCCGGCACGATGTACTTGTCCTGGGCGCTCTCCGGGGCGCCCTCCTGGCCGCTTTCCTGCGTGTCTTCCTGCGGCGAATCGGTCGTCATGGTCTGTCTCTGCAATATTCGGTCTTGGCGTAACGCTCTCATATATCACGCCTGCACCCCGTAGGGTACCCGTATTGCCGGCAGACCCCGCCCTGGCCCCGCCTATGCCCCCGGGCGCAGGTAGTCGCGCAGCCAGGCCGCGCATTGCTCGCCCTGGGCGGCGGGCCACCGCACCACGATGGTCTCGTCGCGGCGGCGCAGCTCGACGCAGATATCCGACAGCGGCCCGCGCGCGGCCTCGCCGCGCCCGAACAGCCGCGAGAACAGCCCGCCGGCGGCGGGTGCGGGCGGCGCGGACCGCGTCGGCAGCACCGCATGGCCGTTGACCGCGGCAGCCGATGCAACCGCTGCCGCAGGTGCGGACTTCGCCGCCGGCTCGGGCACTGCCTGCGCCCCCTGCGCCCCCTGCGCCCCCTGCGCCCCCTGCGGCGACAGCCGCGCCAGCAGGTTGGCGCCGAACTCGTCCCACATGCGGTCGGCCTTGGTCTTCATCACGCTCAGGCCGAAAGTGCCCAGCCGGCCCAGCACGTCCACCTGCACCCTGATGCGCAGTTGCGTGCCGCCATCGTCCAGCGCGGTCAGGAAGAGCTCGCTCGACTGGCGCAGCGAGCTGGCCACCGAGGCGTCCTCGCCAGTGCCCTCGGTGCGCAGGTAATGCGGCGCGCGCGTCTCGACGATCTTCGTATGCAGCCGGAAGCGCGCGTTGATGAAGGCGATCTTGACCGCCATATGGGCGATGTACTCGACATCGCTCAGCACTTCGATCGATTCCATGCCGGGCACGCACGCGCCCATCACGTTGGGGTCGAGCAGCAGCTCCCACACGCGCGCCGGCGGCGCCGCGGTGACCAGGGTCTTTTCAATTTCCACGCATTTTCTCCGCGGCGGACAGGACCGATTCAACGATGCCGACATAGCCGGTGCAGCGGCACAGGTTGCCGTTCAGGCCGTGGCGGACTTCGTCTTCGGTCGGGTTGGGGTTGTTGGCAAGCAGTGCGCACGAGGCCATCAGGAAGCCCGGCGTGCAATAGCCGCACTGCAGCCCGCCGTTGTCCATGAAGCACTGCTGCAGCGGATGCAGCTGGCCATCAGCGGCCAGCCCCTCCACGGTCATCACATGGCGCCCGCGCGCCTGCACGGCGAGCATCAGGCAGGACTTGACCACCTCGCCGTCGACCAGCACCGAGCAGGCGCCACAGATGCCGGTCTCGCAGCCGCGCTTGGTGCCGGTCAGGTTCAGGTCGTCGCGCAGCAGGTCGGACAGCAGGCGCCGCGCCGGCACCTCCACCTGGTGTTCTTCGCCGTTGACGGTGAGTTCGATGCTGACTTGGTTCATGAAGACTCCTTACTCCGATGCCACGCCAAACAGCTCGGCAATGGTGCGGCGCGCGACTACCCGCACCATCTCGCGCCGGTAGCTTTCGGACCCGCGCATGTCCGAGACCGCGTTGATGTCCGCGGCGACAATGGCGGCCGTTTCCTCGGCCAGTTCCGCGGTGACGGCCTTGCCGGCCAGCAGCGCTTCGGCGCGGCGCAGCCGGGCCGGGATCGGCGTGGACGCGCCCACGGCCAGCCGTGCCTCGACGCAGAACGCGCCCTCGCGCCGCACCGCCAGTGCCACGCTGGCCAGCGGCCGGTGCTCGGCGGCGGTGCGCAGGAAACGCGCATAGCGGCCATCGGCGCCGGCACCCGGCGCCGGCACGCGGATCTGCGTGACGATCTCGTCCGGCGCCAGTGCCGTAACGTAGTAGTCGACCAGGAAGTCCTCGATATCGATCTCGCGCTCGCCGCCTCGGCCGCTGACCACGATCCGCGCGCCCAGCGCCATCAGGCAGCCCGGCGGATCGGTGGCGGGGTCGGCATAGCAGAGGTTGCCGCCGATGGTGCCCTGGTTGCGCACCTGCGGATTGGCCACGCGCGAGGCCATGCTGGCCAGCATCGGGTAGTGCGCCTGCACCAGCGGCGAGCGCGCCACCTCGGCATGCAGCGTCAGCGCGCCGATGCGCAGGCCCTCGCGCGCATCGAAGGTGATGCCGCGCAGCGCCTCGAGCCGGCCCAGCGAGACCAGGTGGCCAGGCGTCAGCATGCGCTGGCGCATGCCGAGCATCAGCGCGGTGCCGCCGGCAAGGATGCGGCAACTGTCGCCCAGGTCGGCCAGCATCTGGCTGGCCTCGGCCACGGTGGCCGGCTCAAGGAAGGCAAAGTCACGCATGGGCGGCCTCCTTCTGCTTCAGTTCGCGCAGGCCCGCCAGCACCTTCTCAGGCGTGATCGGCAGCGACTGGATGCGCACGCCCACGGCGTCGAAGACGGCATTGGCGATCGCCGCCGCGCCCGGCAGGATCGCGGTTTCGCTGGCGCCCTTGGCGCCATAGGGGCCGTTGGGGTCGTTCGATTCCACCACGTCGGTGCGCAGCATCGGCACCGCGTCGGCGGTCGGCATGGTGTAGTCGGCAAAGTTGCCGTTCATCAGGCGGCCATCCTCGTATTGCAGGTTCTCGTACAGGGTCCAGCCGATCGCCTGCACGGTCGCGCCGTGGGTCTGGCCGTGCACGGCGAGCGGGTTGATGGCCTTGCCGCAGTCGTCGGCGACAAAGCTGTCGGTCACGGTGACCTGGCCGGTGCCGGTGTCGACTTCCACTTCCACCGCCTGTGCCGCGAAGGAGTGCGCGGGCGCGACGTTGCCGTAGTAGTCGGCGTCGTGCATCACCGTGGGCGCGTCATAGGTGGCGCGCACGTGGATGCCCTCGCCGCCGTGGCGGAAGATATGCAGCCGCGCGATCTCCGCCAGCGTGGCGGACTTGTCGGGCTGGCCCGGCGCGGCGATGCGGCCATCGGCAATCTCCAGTTGTTCCGCGTCCACGCCAAGCTTCTCCGCCGCGAGGGCCAGCAGCTTCTGGCGCGCCTCGCGCGCGGCACGCAGCACCGCGTTGCCGGCAATGATGGTCACGCGCGACGCCAGCGAGCCCAGGCAGAACGGCGCGGTATCGGTATCCGGCGCCATCACGGTGACGTGCGACAGCGGGATGCCCAACTCCTGCGCGCAGATCTGGCTGAGCATGGTGTTGGCGCCCTGCCCCATGTCGCACTCGCTGGTCTGCAGCATCGCGCGCCCGTCCTCGTTGACCTTGAGCAGGATGGTCGAGCCGTCCCAGTTGCCCAGCGTGCGGTTGCCGCTGACGTGCATGGCCGCGGCAATGCCCACGCCGCGCCGGCGCGTGCCGGTGCCGCGCGGGGCGGCGCGCTTCTCGTCCCAGCCGATGGCCTTGCGGGTCATGTCCAGGCACTCGGCCATGCCGGTGCTGCTGATCTTCCAGCCATGCACGCTGGTCTCGCCGGCGCCGATCGCATTGCGCTTGTGCACCTCCACCGGGTCCATGCCGAGCATGCCGGCCAGCACGGTCAGGTGGCAGTTCAGCGGAAACTGCATCTGCTGCCCGCCAAAGCCGCGGAAGGCGCCGCGCGGCGGGTTGTTGGTATAGGCCATGACCGCATGCGAGCGCACGTTCTGCACGCGGTGCATGTTGTCGCTGCGCATGGCGGTGACGTGCATCACATCACCGGCAAGCCCGGAGTAGGCGCCGCATTCGGCCGTGATGCGCACATCCTTGGCCAGGATCACGCCGTCTGCGGACAGCCCCATGCGCAGCCACACTTTCATCGGCACGCTGGCGCGCGCGCCCTGGAAGTCTTCCAGCCGGTTGTTGACCAGCCGCACCGGGCGCTCCAGCCGGCTGGCCAGGAAGGCGCAGATCAGGCTGTTGTTCTCCTCGACGATCTTGGCGCCGAAGCCGCCGCCGGTGGTGGCCTGCACCACGCGGATGGTCGAGACCGGCCGGTCCAGCGCCTCGGCCAGCCGCGCGCGCGCCAGGAACACCGACTGGGTCGAGGCCCACAGCGTGAGCCGCCCGTTGCCGTCCTGCGCCGCCACCGAGGCCATCGGCTCAAGGTAGCCCGGGTACTGCGAGTGCATGTCGTAGGTGGCCTCATACACCGCCGCGCAGGCTTCGAACGCGGCATCCACGTCGCCCCGCACGATGTGCATCTCATGGCCGATATTGCGCGTGCCGGCATGGATCTCGGGCGCGCCATCGGCCAGCGCCGCTTCCGGCGTCAGCAGCGCGGGCAGCGCCTCGTACTCGATGCGGACCAGGTCCAGCGCATCGCGCGCGATCTCCTCGCTGACCGCCACCACCGCGGCCACTTCCTCGCCGACGTGGCGCACCATGCCGCAGGCCAGGATGCGCTGCTCCTTGCGGTGCGGGCCCCAGTTGCGGGTGGGCACATCGTGCCCGGTCACCACCAGCTTGACGCCGGCCAGCGCCTTCGCCGCGGCGGTGTCGATGCGCACGATGCGCGCATGCGGGTGCGGGCTGCGCAGCACCTTGGCGTGCAGCATGCCGGGCAACTTGATGTCGCCGGCATACTGCGCGCGCCCCATGACCTTTTCCCGCGCGGTCACCTGCGGCGTGGAGCTTCCCACGATGGCCTTGCTCATGCCGGCCTCCTGCTTGTCTGGTTGCATGAATGCGATGCGGTGCCCTGCGTCATTCCGCCGTGATCGCGAGGTCGCGGATCACCTTGCCCAGCCGCTCGTAATCGGCCGCGTTGACCTTTTCCAGCGCGGCCGGGGCGCCGCCCACCGGGCTGGCGCCGAAGGTGGCCATCTTCTCGGTCACGTCGGGCAGGCGCAGCACGTCGTTGAGCTGCTGGTTCAGCACCTTGACCACCTCGGGCGGCGTGCCCCTGGGCGCCATCACGCCATGCCAGGCGCCGACCACCACGTCCTTGTAGCCAAGCTCGGCCAGCGTCGGCACGTTGGGCAGCAGCGGCGAGCGCTTTGCGTCCGTGATCGCCAGCGGGATCAGCCGGCCGGTGTTGATGTACTGCGCCACCGGGCCCAGCGTGACGTAGGCAAAGTTCACGTGCCCCGCCACCACGTCGTTGACTGCCGGCGCCACGCCCTTGTACGGCACGTGCTGGATCTTCACGCCCGCGGCGCGGTTCAGCATCTCGCCGGCGATATGCATTGGCGAACCCGCGCCCGGGCTGCCATAGGTCAGCGTCTTGCCGCCCCTGGCCGCGGCAATCATCTCGCCGACGGTCTTGATGCCGGCCTGCGGGTTGGCCACCAGCAGGACCGCCTGCACCGCGGTCTGGATCACGGGGGTGAAGCCGTGCAGCGGGTCATAGCTGGCCGACGGCGCCAGCTTGAGCACCATCGGCGCCAGCGTGAAAGGGTTGGGCGTGTACAGCAGCGTGTAGCCGTCCGCCGGCGCGCGGCTGACGAAGCTGGCGCCGACCACGCCGCCGGCACCGGGGCGGTTCTCGACGATGACCGGCTGCTTCAGGCGCGCCGACAGCTTGTCGGCATAGAGCCGGGCCATGGCGTCGGTGTCGCCGCCGGGCGGATAGGCCACGACCATGGTCACGGTCTTGGCCGGATACGCGGCGGTGGCCAGCGCGCTGCCCGCGGCAAGCGCGAGCGCGGCCATGGCAGTGGCGGCAAGGAAAAGGCGGCGGGGGCGTTCGTGTCTCATCAACAGCTCCTGTGGGGGCGCATTCGCGGTTGGAGTGGGCTGTTGTGCGCACCGCGAAAACAGGGTTGGCTCGGGTTACAACACTTTCGGTTGTTTTATTAGTAAACCTCGTGTTCACATCCGGAACATTTACTATCCTATGTCGCCAATATTGACAACTCAACTTACGTTAAACCCCAATTGACTTGGCTGACTTTTCTGAATTTTTTCGCATGGCGCGAAAGCGACCCCCGGTGGCGGAATTGGCGAGCGCCTGTGAGACAATCGGGCCCGCCAACCGGCCCGAACTCCGCGGCCGGCAGAACCTGACCAAGAGGAACGCATGCCCCGTGACGCCGCGCCCGCCAACGGCCAGCCCGCGCCAGACACCGACAACACCAGCCCGTGGACCGACCTCGACGAGGCCGGCAGCGGCCTGACCGTCGACAATTTCCTGACCACGATGCTGAGCCAGCTGGTCACCGCGCTGCGCAGCACGGTGACCAAGCCCTATGCGGAACAGTTCGGCCTGACCGTGCCGGAGTGGCGCATCCTGGCGCTGCTGGCGCACGCGCGCGAACTGCCGTTTGCCGAGCTGGTGACCCAGTCGACCTCGGACAAGGCGCTGGTGAGCCGCACGCTGCGGCTGCTGGAGGATCGGGGATTGGTGCGGCTGACCTCAGCCGGCAACACGCCGCGCAAGAAGCTGATCTGCGCGATCAGTGAAGCCGGTGCCGCGCTGCACGACCAAGTGATGCCGCTGGCGCGGCGGGGGCAGGCGCAGGTGATCCGGCAGTTGTCGCCGGAGGAGCGGGAAGCGGTTTACCAGGGGCTGCGCAAGCTGTTGCGCACGCAGGAATAAAGAAAAAGGGCCGCACCCGGATCGCGGGGCGGCCCGAAGGGAACGGGACGAGCACGCCCGTTCAGACCTCCAGTTCTTCCAGCACCCGCCCCTTGGTCTCGATGCCAAGGAAATGCACGGTGACAGCCGCCAGCGCCGGCACCACGGCCAGCGCGAAGAAGGCGACGCTGAGGTTGCCGCTGCCAATGGTGCTGGCGATCAGGCCAGGCGCGAAGATCGCCGCCAGCTTCAGCCACGCCCCACCCAGCCCGCACCCCATCGCCCGCACGCTGGTCGGATACAGCTCCGGCGTATAGACATAGGCGGTGATAAAGCCGCTGGCCAGGAACCCCATCGCCAGCGCGCAGAAAGTAGCGACCACGTACACGTCCGAAGCGTGGAACACCCCCGCCAGCACCAGCGACAGCGCGCACAGCAGGAACGACACATTGATCACCGGCTTGCGGCCCACCTTGTCGACGATCATCGCGCACACCAGCGAACCGACCACGCCCAGCACCGAGGCACCGGCGGCAAGGTTCAGCGCCAGCTGCAGCGGCGCGTGGTAGACGGTCTTGTAGACCGTGGGCAGCCACGTCGACAGCCCGTACTGGATAAAGCCGCAGGTCGCCCACAACATCCATACCGCCAGCGTGCGGCCGAGGTAGGCCTTGCTGACCAGGTCACGCACGCGCCGGCGCGGGTGCTGGGTCATGCGGTCGTAGCTGCCGGCATTGACCGGCGGAGGCAGCGGACCCTTGGCGCGCGCCTCGAACGCACGCAGTGCGGCATCGGCGTCTTCAAGACGGCCTTTCTCCGCCAGCCAGCGCGGCGATTCCGGGATCACGCGGCGCAGGATGAAGAACAGCACCAGCGGCACGCCGCCGATGAAGTACATCACCTCCCAGCCGTAGTGCGGCACCAGCCAGGCGCCAACGCCGTTGGACACCATCAGGCCGATCGGGAACACCACCTCGTACAGCAGCACGAAGCGCCCACGGCCATGCGCGCGCGTGACTTCGTTGATATAGGTGGCGGCCACCGGCAGCTCACCGCCAAGGCCGAGGCCCTGCACGATGCGAAGCAGCAAGAATATCTCGAACGACGGCGCAAAGCCGCAGGCAATACTCATCAGGCCGATGATGCCCGCGCTCCAGCCGATCGAGCGCAGCCGGCCGAAACGCTCGGCCAGGCCCGGGAACAACAGCGCCCCGACCAGTTGGCCGACTGACGGCGCCGCGATCAGGAAGCCGATCTGGCCCGGCGTCAGCGACCACTGCGCGATCAGCAGCGGCAGCGTTGCGGCAATGGCGATGACGTCGAAGCCATCGAAGAAGGTGGCCAGGCCGATCAGCAGCCGGGCGCGGATATGCATGGCGTTGCCCGGCATGCGCTCGATGCGGGCAACGATATTGCCGCGCGTGAGCGGGCCGCTGCGGGCCGCCGCCGCGCTCTGGCCGGCGCTGTCGGCCGTGGTCACGATACCTGCGGTGGCGGCCACCGGTGCGCCGGGGGACGCTGCGTCTTGTCTCTGGGTCAGCACGGGATTTCTCGGTTTGATTCTGGGGCGGCCCGGCATGCGGGAAGATTGCTCCTCTCTCCGGCTTGCGGGAGAGGGGCCGGGGGTGAGGGGCGGCGGTTCTGGTAGCGTGGTGCCTTGCCAAACCACCCCTCACCCTGCCCTCTCCCCATGAGGGGAGAGGGGAACACCATCGGTGTCCAAAGGCTGTGCGGCAGGATTACAGGTCGAGCACCAGCTTGCTGCCCTTGCACCCCGACACGCACACCATCATGGTCTTGTTGCTGGCGCGCTCGCTGTTGCTGAGCACGCTGTCGCGATGGTCGGGGCAGCCTTCCAGCACCGCGGTCTCGCACGAGCCGCACACGCCTTCGCGGCAGCTGTAGTCCATCTGCACGCCGGCATCGAGCAGCGCGTCCAGCAGCGACTTGCCGGACGGCACCTTGACGGTGGTGCCGGTGCGCGACAGCGACACGGTGTACTCGCCCTCCTGCACCGCCTCGGTCGAGGGGTCGGCGGCAAAGCGCTCGATATGCACGTTCGGGTAGCCATGCGCTTCGCAGGCAGCCTCGAACGCCTTCAGCATCGGACCGGGGCCGCAGCAGTAGAAGTGCGTCTGCACCTCCTGGCCGGCCAGCATCGCGTTCAGGTCCGGCGGCACGCCGGCCTCGTCGTCGAAGTGAAAGCGCACGGCATCGCCATGGGCCGACAGCTGTTCGACGAATGCGGCCTCGGCACGCGAACGGGCGCAGTAGATCAGCGTGAACGACCTGCCCAGCTCGGCCAGGCGGCGCGCCATGCAGACGATCGGCGTGACGCCGATGCCGCCGGCGACCAGCACGGTGTGCGCGGCGCTTTCGTCCAGCTCGAAGTTGTTGCGCGGCGCCCCCACGGTCAGCGTGGCGCCCACGCGCAGCTGCTCATGCACGTAGCGCGAACCGCCGCGGCTGCCGCGGTCCAGCAGCACGCCGACGGTGTAGCGCTGGCGCGCTTCGGGCGCGCCGCACAGCGAGTAGCTGCGCACCAGGCCGTTGCCCAGGTGCAGGTCGATATGGGCGCCCGGGCTGTACTCGGGCAGGGTCTTCCCTTCGGGATCTTGCAGTTCGATGCTGACCACGCCGCGCGCTTCATAGCGCATGGCGTGGACGCGCAGGGTCAGGGACTGGTGGGCACTCATTGCTGCTTCCTTCGATTGCTGCTGACTTACCGCTTCTCGGTCAGGAACTTGCCTGCCGGTCCGCCCGCGTTCTTCTGGCGGCGGGTGTTGCCGTCGATGCCGCCTTCGATCGCCCATTCGGCGAACATGGTCGGACCCGGCTCGAAAGCGCGCGGCTCCCAGTGTTCGTCCAGCTGGTCTTCGTCGGCGTAGTACTCGATCAGGCCGCCGGCCGGGTTCTTGAAGTACCAGAAGTAGGCCGACGAGATCGGGTGCCGGCCCGGGCCGAGCTGCGTATCCCAGCCCTTGCGCGAGACATGCATGCCGCCACCGAAGACTTCGTGGATGTCGCGCACGGTGAAGGCAACGTGGTTCAGGCCGCTCTTGGGTTCCGGCAGCTGCAGCAGGAACAGGTCGTGGTGGCCGCCTTCGGGCGTGCAGCGCAGGAAGGCGCCGCGGTCCGGGTAGCGGTCCGACGGCACGAAGCCGAACTTCTCGACATAGAAGCGCTCCGTGGCCTTGACGTCCTTGACGAAGAACACCACGTGGCCCACTTCGATCGGGGTGGCATGGTCGTAGATCGGGCTGCGCTGGTTCAGGCGCGGCTTGTCGTTCCACGTGTTCATCAGCGCGCATTCGACCTGCACGTCATGCTTGCGGGTGACCTGGAAACGCACGGCCAGGCCGTTCGGGTCGGTGCAGCCCACGCGCAGTGTATCGCCCTCGCCTTGCTTCACGAAGCCCGGTGCATCAGCGATTGCCTTGGCGAGCTGGTCCAGCGACGCTTGCGACTCCACGCCCCACACCACTTCGCGCAGCGTCGGACCGGCCTCGATCGCGGGCGGCAGCGTGGCATCGTCGATGCGGCGCACCAGCACGCGGCAGCCGTTCAGCGTTTCAAAATCCAGGCCCTGCGCATCGTCGCGCTTGATGGCCAGGCCCCAGTCGGTGAAAAAGCCACGGCAGGCGTCAAAGTCATCCGCGCCGTAGACGATCTCGTCGATCCCCAATACCTTGATCATTGCTTCTCTCCAGCCTGCCGGGTTCAGTGGTTGGCCCACGGCAGCGGTTGTTCGTTCAGGCCCCAGTACACGCTCTTCTGCTCCATGTACTGCAGGATGCCAAGCCGTCCCTTCTCGCGGCCCAGGCCGCTGTCGCGCCAGCCGCCGAACGGCGTCGCGATCGAGAACTGCTTGTAGGTGTTGATCCACACATTGCCCGCCTGCACGGCGCGTGCCACGCGCCAGGCGCGCTTGTAGTCGCGCGTCCAGATGCCCGCGGCAAGCGCATAGACGCTGTCGTTGGCCTGCGCGATCAGGTCATCCTCGTCGTCGAACGGGATCGCCACCAGCACCGGCCCGAAGATCTCTTCCTGGCAGATGCGGGCGTTGTTATCCAGCCCCTCGATGATGGTCGGCGTGTAGAAGTAGCCGTTGGGCAGGCCTGCAACATCGGGACGCAACCCGCCAGTGCGCAGCTGCCCGCCTTCGTCCACGCCCGCGGCGACGTATGACTCGATCGAATCGCGATGGCGGTCAGTGATGAGCGGCCCCATCTGGGTGTGCTCGTCGGCCGGATCGCCCACGCGCAGCTGCGCGGCGCCATGCGCCAGACGGTCCATGAAGGCCTCGTACTGCGAACGCGCCACGAACAGGCGCGAGCCGGCGATGCATGACTCGCCCGACGAGCTGAAGATGCCGTACAGCACGCCGTTGACCGCGTGGTCCAGGTCGGCATCATCGAACACCATGGTCGGCGACTTGCCGCCCAGTTCCAGCGACACCGGCATCATCTTGTCGGCGGCGATATGGGCGATATGCTTGCCGGTGGTGGTGCCGCCGGTGAACGACACGCGGCGCACCAGCGGATGCTTGGTGATGGCGTCGCCGATGACCGAACCCTTGCCCGGCAGCACGCTGACCAGGCCCTTGGGCACGCCGGCCTCTTCGCAGATGCGCGCCAGTTCCAGCGCCATCAGCGGCGTGACTTCGGCGGGCTTGACCACCACGGCGTTGCCGGCGGCAAGCGCCGGCGCCATCTTCTGCGCCTCGCTGGCGATCGGCGAGTTCCACGGCGTGATCGCCGCGACCACGCCCATCGGCTCGTACACGCTCATGGTCAGGCAGTCGCCGCGCTGCGGCGTGATGGTTTCTTCCAGCGTCTCGCAGGCGGCGGCAAAGAACTGGAAGGTGCCGGCGGCGCTGGCCACCAGGGCGCGCGTCTCGCTGATCGGCTTGCCGTTGTCCAGGCGCTGGCGCTGGGCCAGCTGCTCGCCCTGGGCGCGGATCAGCTCGGCCACGCGGTACAGCACGGCGGCGCGCTCATGCGGCTTGCGCTGGGCCCAGCCGCTGGTAAGGAAGGCCTGATGGGCGCCCTGCACCGCTTCTTCCACATCCGCCAGGCTGGCGGCGTTCAGTTCAGCCACCACCTCGCCGGTAGCCGGATAGCGCGTGCCGTAGCGGTCGCCGGTCCCCAGGCGCCATTCGCCCGCGATGCAGATGGGAAGTACTTCTTGCGTCTTCATTGTCGTTGCCTGCTAAGTCTGTGGGGCGTGGCTGCCGGGGCTAGATCGATACCGCGTGCGCGCGGTTGCCCAGTGCGCGCACCACGCTGAACACTGTCAGCGCGGAAGTCTTGGGATTGGCCGCGAGCGGCTTGCCGCGCATGGTCAGCTCGAAGCCGCCGAAGGCGCCGCGCGCTTCCACGTGGTGCACGTTCTCCACCGCATGCGGGTCGGCCAGCAGCTTGACCGAGGTGCGGTCCAGGCCGAGCCCTGCCAGCGACACCGTCGCGGCCACGTTGGCGTTCTTGGGATACAGGCGCGCCGCGTCGCGGGCCGTGCCCTCGAAGATCACGGTCGCCTCGGTCAGCGCATCCAGGTCGAAGAGCTGCTCGGCCGGCGTGCCGGCCCAGGCGCGAGCCGGCTTGCGGCCGGTGTAGATGACTTCGTCCAGCCCGCCGACACGCGCCGCGGCCAGCGCATCGATCGCGCCGATCGCACCCGACAACAGCTGCACCTGGGTGCCGCCGCGGCGCGCGGCCGCTTCCAGCCGCTCGGCCATGCCGGGCTCGGACAGCGCGCCCACCGACACCACCATGCACGGGATACCGCGTTCCAGCGCCGGCACGATGTGCTCTTCCAGCGCATGGTGGCCGGCGCACTCGACCAGCAGGTCGGGACGCTGGTCGTCCAGGTGCGTCGCCACGCGGGCCCCCGGCGCCAGCGCGGTGACCGCGTCGCGGGCCTCGTCCATCGTGTGCTCCGGCACGATCACCACGTCGAACACCACGTCGGGATCGCTCTTGAGCAATTCCATCACGCCGCGGCCGATCGCGCCGCAGCCAACCATGGACACATGCAGCATCTCCGGTCTCCCTCAGGCGGTGACAGTGGTTTGTTCGCGCGCCGGCTCTTCGTTGTCCTGGTTCACCGGGGGGCCGGCAAAGATGGTCTTGAAGGAACCGATCGACAGCATGTCGATCTCCAGCAGGAACGGGCCCGACTCGGCCGTGGCCGCTTCCAGCGCGGCGCCGACCTCGGCCAGGTTGCTCACGCGGGCATGGCGCAGCGACAGCGACTTGGCCAGCGTGGCGTAGTCCGGGGTATGCAGGTCCACGTAGTGGCGGCGGCCGCCGTACTGGGCGTCCTGGATGTTCTTGATCACGCCGTAGCCCTTGTCGTTCATCAGCACGATCACCATGTCGGCGCGTTCCTGCACCGCGGTGGCCAGTTCGCCCAGGTTCAGGATAAAGCCGCCGTCGCCGGCCAGCGTGAAGGTCTTCTTGCCCGAAGCGGTCGCCGCAGCACCGATCGCGGCGCCGATGCCCATCGCGAGGCCCTGGCCGATGCCGCCGCCCAGCGCATGCACGCCGGCACGCGAATCGAAGATGCGCAGATGGCGGTTGCCCCAGGTGCTGTTCGACACGGTCACGTCGCGCACCCAGTTGAAGCTGCGGCCGACCGCGCCCTGCAGCGCCTGCACCAGCGCCGAGTACGGGCCCAGGCCGTCGACCAGGCTGTTGACGGCGGTGTCGTGGGCGCGGCGCAGGTCGGCGGCGAAGGCCGGGTCGATCTGCATGCGCTTTTCAAGCCGATCCGCCAGGGCGTCCAGCGCCAGCGCGGCGTCGCCGCTGACGAAGTAGTCGCTCAGGTAGCAGCGGCCTTCGGCGGCGGGGTCGGCGTCGATGCGCAGCAGCGGGCGCGGCAGCTTCAGTTCGTACTTCAGGGTTTCATTGCCGCGCAGGCGCGAGCCCACCACCAGCATCGCGTCGCAGGTCTGGTAGAAGGCCTCGACCGGCTTATGCAGGTTGTAGGCGCCCAGCGAACGGGGATCGTCTTCCGGCACGATGCCGCGGCCTTGCGTGCTGGTGACCACGCCGAAGCCCAGGTCCAGCAGGCGCTGCACCTGCTTGCTGGCGTGGCGCGCACCGCCGCCCAGCCACAGCAGCGGGCGCTTGGCCTTGGCCAGGCGCTCGGCCAGCGCGTCCAGCGCATGCGCCGACGGCACGTGCTGCGGCACCGGCAGCGGCTGCAGGTCGGCCGGCATCTCGATCAGCGCGGCCTGGATGTCGATGGGGATCTCCACGCTGACCGGGCCGGTCGGCGCCGTCAGCGCGGTCTGCACCGCCAGCTTGATGGTGCTGATGGCGGTGTCGGCGCTGCGGATGCGGAAGGCGGCCTTGGACACGGCCTTGAGCATGGTGAGCTGGTCCGGGGCTTCGTGGATGTAGGCGAGGCTCTGGTCCAGGTAAGGCGTTTCGATCTGGCCGGTGATATGCAGCATCGGCGTACCGGCGGTCAGCGCTTCCACCATGGCGCCGGCGGCGTTGCCCGCGGCGGTGCCGGTGCTGGTCAGGCACACGCCCAGGCCGCCCGTGGTGCGGGCATAGGCATCGGCCATATTGGTGCCGCCCGCTTCGCCGCGCGCCGGCACGAAGCGGATCTTGCCGCGCTCGCCCATGGCGTCGAGGATCGGCATATTGTGGATCGAGATCACGCCGAAGGCAGCCTTGACGCCGCACTGCTCGAGAAACGCCGTGATGGCGCAGCCGACGGTGACCTGCTGTTGCTCGTACTGTTGTTGATTAGGCATGACGGGAGTGTCCTCCGGAGATATCGATATGGCTGCCCGTGGTGTACGAAGACAACGGCGAGGCAAGGAACAGGATGGCGCGGGCTGCCTCGACCGGCAGGCCCAGGCGGCCAAGGGGAATATGTTTCTGCTGGGCCAGGCGCGCGGTCCATGCGGCCCAGTCCAGGTGGCGGTCTGCTTCGGGGCGCGCCTCGAAGCGGCGGCGCCATTGGCCAGACTCAACTAGGCCGATCAGGATGCCGTTGACGCGGACGCCCTTGGGCGCAAACTCGGTGGCCATCGAGCGCACCAGGTTGAGCACGCCGGCGCGCGCGGCGGAGGTCGCCACCATATGCGGCTCCGGCTGCTGCGCCAGCAGCGAGTTGACGCAGACAATGGCGCCCTGGCCCGACTTCTCGAGCTGCGGCAGGAACGCGCGCGTCGGGTGGATCACGGAGAAGAACTTGAGCTGCAGTTCCTCCATCCAGGCCGCGTCTTCGGTGTTGGCGAAGGTGGAGACACGGCCCTGGCCGGCGTTGTTGACCAGCATGTCGACGTTGCCCAGCGTGGCCTGCACGGCAGCGGCGAAGGCGGCGACCTGTTCAGGCTTGAGCACGTCGCAGGTGGCGGCATAGAGCCGGCACCCGGGGAATTTCTCGCGCAGCTGCGCTTCGGCGCTGCGCAGGCGGTTCTCGTCGCGGCCGCACATGGCCACGGCGGCACCCGCTTCGAGCAGCAGCTCGACGGTCGCCAGCCCGATGCCGGAGGACCCGCCGGTGACGACGGCAACCTTGCCGCCGAGTTCAATCATGGACATTGTCCTCACTCCCGATACAGATTCACCACCTTGGCGCCGCTGCTGTGCAGCGACGGGCGGTAGTCGAGCAGGCGCGACAGCTCGCCCGCGGTATCCCTGACCATCTCCACCATCGCATCCAGTTGCGCCGGATCGATATGCGCGGCGGGGATGGTGGCGCCCAGCGCCGCCACCACCTTGCCGGTGCGGTCGCGCACGGGCGCGGCGATGGTGGAAATGCTGGCCTCGAAGAAGCCTTCCTGCAGCACGTAGCCGCGCTCGCGGTCGCGCTGGACGATCTCGTACAGCTCGTCGACGGTGCGCGGCGTGCTCTCGGAGAACACCGCAAGCTGCGTTTCCGGGTACAGCGCGCGCAACTCCGCCAGCGACAGGTCTTCCAGCAGCACGCGCCCCAGCACCGTGGCATGCGCGGGCAGGCGCGTGCCGACGTTGACCGAGCTGGCAAACGGCCGCGGCGACACCGCCTTGGCCACGTAGACGATCGAACGCCCGTCGCGCACCACCAGGTTGCTGGGGTAGCCGATCTCGTCGCGCAGCCGCTCCAGCAGCGGGCGGCCCAGCTCGGTCAGCTCCAGCGACGCCAGGTATTCAAACCCCAGGCGCAGCACGGCCATGCCCAGCCGGAAATCCCGGCCGCCATCGGCGCGCTCGACAAAGCCCAGCATTTCCAGCGTGGCCAGCAGGCGGAACACGGTCGAGCGCGGCACCTTCAGGCGGCGCGCCAGTTCCGCTGCCGACATGGTGCGGTCCTTGCTGCTGAACTCGCTCAGCAGGCGCAGGCCGCGCTCCAGGCCCGGGACGATGTACTTGTCCGGGGTTTCGTTGGCGGCGGGCGTGGCCGGGATGGGGTTGCTGCTCATGGTTTCGGTGGATGCGTGCTGACGGGCGTTCGCCGGCATCAGCGCTTGATCTTCGTCAGCGGATGCTCGGGCGGGTAGGTCGGCGTGATCGGCTTCTTCGCGCCCAGCATCACGCACATCAGCGCGTCTTCCTCGCCGATGTTGATTTCCTCGCGGTAGACGCCCGGCGGCACCGAGACCAGGTCGCGGTCGGTCAGGATGGTCTCGTAGCGCTCGCCGTCCTTTTCCAGGATCAGCTTGACCTTGCCGCGCAGGATGAAGAACACCTCTTCCACGTCGGTGTGGATATGCGACGGGCCTTCATGGCCGGCCGGGATGATCATGGTGGAGAAGGTGAAATGCTCGCTCGGCACGGTGTTGGTGTCGGCGGCCACGCCGGTGCCGCCGGTGCCCAGGTAGCGCATCTGCGCGCGGCGGTACTTGGGGTCGTAGTCGGCCTGGAACTTCAGCGCGTCCCAGTCGTACTTGCGCGTGGAGAAGCGCGCCACGCGGCTTTCCATCCACTGGTCGAACGAGGCGTCCTCCGGCTGGTCCCAGGAACGCTTGAGGTTTTGTGGTTGAGAAAGATCGCTCATTTGGATTCCTTCTGTTTTCAGTGGATCGGTTGGTTCAGTGCATGACAAAGCCGCCGTTGACCGCCAGCGTCTGGCCGGTCACGAAACGGGCGAGGTCGGACAGTGCAAACAGCACCGCGCCGCAAACATCGTCGGGCAGCTGCTCGCGCGTGATCGCGCGCTGCTCGCGGTACAGGTCGTGCCGGTGCTGCGGCACGTATTCGGTGGCTTCCACCAGCGTCAGGCCCGGGGCCACGGCGTTCACCGTGATCTGGTCCTTGCCCAGTTCACGCGCCAGCGACCGGGTCATGCCGATGATGGCGCTCTTGCTCGCCACATAGGCCAGCAGGTTGGGCGCGCCCCACAGCGGCGTGTCCGACGCCAGGTTGACGACGGCGCCGCGGCCGCTGGCGCGCAGCGCCGGCAGGCAGGCGGTGGTCATCAGCCAGGTGCCGCGCACGTTGACGTTCATCACGCGGTCCCAGGTGGCAATGTCGATGGCGGCGGCGTCACGGCCGCCGGAATCCGTCACGGCGGCGTTGTTGACCAGGCCGTCGAGCCCGCCCAGCGCCTTGACCGCGGCCTCGGCGCAAGCCTGCACCGAGGCCGGATCGGACAGGTCCAGCGTGACCGGCACCACCTTCAGGCCGCGGGCGCGCAGGGCGTCGGCTTCCTGCTGCAGGCGCTCGGCCAGGATGTCGGCCATGGCCACGGTGGCGCCGGCTTCGGCCAGCGCCTTGACGAAGGCCAGGCCCAGTCCGCGCGCGGCGCCGGTGACCAGCACCTTGCGCCCGGCCAGCAGCGTGTTGTTGGTGTTTGCCTCAGGCATGGCTGGCGGCTCCGGCGGGTTGCAGCATGGCGACGGGCTCGTCGGCCACTTCCTGCTCGGCGCGGCGCTTGAGCAGGCGGCGCACGCGGGTGATGCCGGCGTCGTGCTGGTACAGCATCTCGTGGTCGCGTGCGTTCGGGGCCATCATTTCCAGCACCACGCGGTCCTGCTCCAGCACGTCCCAGTGCAGCTGCTCCAGGCGGTTGCGGTACAGGAAGCGCCACACGTCGCGCTCCCAGCCCTGCACATGGCGGGTACGCCAGAAGAACACCATGCAGTGGTCTTCATCCACCGGCGTGGCCATGCCGACGATGCCGAACGGGCCGCCGGGGCCGACACTGGCGCGGTACGGGATCGCCAGGCGCAGCCACAGCGTGCCGGTTTCGCCAAATTCGACCCAGTCGAAATTGACGCCGCGCTGGCCGGTCTTCTCGAACACCAGGCCGTGCTCGGTCTCGCGCACCTGCATCACGGCGGACTTCTCGCCGCTGGCCATCGAGTGCGACACCGCATGCAGGTAGGCGCCGTGCATCGGGTCCATCACGTTGTCGATGGCGTAGCGGTAGTTGCAGTCCCAGTGCGCCACGCACAGGAAGTTGCTGTGTTCTTCGCTGACCAGTTCTTCCGGCAGGCGCAGTTCATCGGGGCTGCCCTCGCCTTGCGGGGCCTGGTCGCCGAACCACAGGAAGATGGCGCCGGCCTTCTCCTGCACCGGGTAGCTGCGCACGCAGGTGCGGCCTTCCAGCGGGCAGCTTTCCACCGCCGGCACGCTCTTGACCTGGCCGTCGCCGCCGACCTCGACGCCGTGGTACCAGCAGGCAACGCGGTCGCCCAGGTTCCAGCCCATCGACAGGCGCGCGCCGCGGTGCGGGCAGCGGTCTTCCAGGGCGTGGACCTGGCCTTCGCCATCGCGCCACAGCACGATGTTCTGGCTCAGGCGGGTGATGCCGATCGGGGCATGGGACACCGCCCACGAGGCGGCGACCGGGTACCAGTAGTTGCGCAGGCCGGTGTTCAGGCGGGCTTCGGTGCGGGCTTGCTTGTTCGATTCCATGGTTTTCTCGCTTCGAGGCTGGACTTGGACTGGGGCGGGCTCAGGCACCCAGCCGGCGCATTTCGGACAGGAAGCGCTCTTCGGTCCAGGGCTGGCCGTCCACGCCCAGGAAACCGGCGTCATTGAAGGCGCGCACGATGTCCTGCGGGTTCTGCGCGCCGCCTTCGAACGCGGCTTCGAGGGCATCGCCCAGCGCGTTCTCATAGGCGCTCGGCGCGGCGGCGCGGGTCTGCCAGACGATGTTGGCGACCTTGCCGGGTTGCTCGATATGGCCCTTGCCTGCCACGTTGTTCGGCGCCGGACGCTCCCAGGGCACCAGGTTCGGGTTGTACGAGAGGCTTTCCATTGCGCTTTGCTCCATGTCTTGCAGCGGGGGACCGTGTTCCGCGTGCCTCGCCGACCGGTCTTGCGATCGCCTGGCTACGTTTTACTAATGAAACACTGGTTTAGATATTGAACACAGGTACGACTATAGACAACGCGGCCGCAAAAATTGACTGGGGTTAACCCGCGATCGGCACTACGAAATCTGGAACGGGTGGCGCAAGCTGCGCGCCACCGCTCGGGATGCGGCGGCAGGCGCCGCCGCGGTGGCTTCAGGTGGCGTCGTCCAGCACCGAGCGGATCAGCCGCGCGGTGGCGGCGGCCTGGTCGATATAGCAGGCGTGGCCGGCATCGGGGATCAGCGAGAACAGCAGGCCGAAGCGTTCGGCCAGCGTGCCGCAGGCTGGCGGCGTGGTGACGACATCGCGGCTGCCGCAGGCGATCCGCGTGGGCAAGGCAGTGGGGCGCCGCGCCAGGTAGGCGTGGATGTCGTCGCCGCACAGCATCGCCACCGCCTGGCGGTAGCCGTCCGGGTTCAGCCGCTGCATGTTCCAGCGCACCCATGCCTGGGCGCCGGGGTCGGCTTCCTCGCTCAGCAGCCGGGCCGGGCCGCGTTGCGCCAGGCCATCGACGCCCAGGGATTCCAGCGCCTCCAGCCGCTGCCGCGCCACCTCCCTTGCCTGCGCTTCCCTGCCCGCGCCGCCGTAGCCTTGCGCCACGCTGAGCAACAGCAGGCGCGCGGGCAGCTGGCGCGCGTTGGCGACATAGGCTGCCGCCATCAGCGCGCCCAGCGAATGCCCGACGATCAGCGCCGGCTGCACGCCCAGTGCCTGCAGCAGCCCGTCCAGCCGCTGCGCGTAGTCCGACGCCAGCGGCCGCGCCTGCGGCAGCGGCGACGAATCGCCATAGCCCGGCGCATCCCAGGCGATCACCCGCGCGTGAGCGGCCAGCAGGCTCGCGCACGGCAGCCACGACGCCGCCCCGGAACTGATGCCGTGCAGCAGCACGACCGCCGGGCCCGTGCTCCCGCCGCCGCGGTAGGCCACGCGCTCGCCGTCCGCGCCCACCTGCACCACGCGCTGGGCAAACCCGCTGTCGAGGGCTTCCAGCAACTGCCGGTCTGGCTCGGCTGGAATGTGGGGCTGATTTTGTTCCATATATAAAACTTAGGTTTGAGAATAAAACTTTTAAAGCATAGGCGTGTCGGGGTCCAGCCGGGATGAGGGTTAACGATAGAAAGATCGGAAACCTCCGCGCAGAGCCGGCGTTAGCCCTCGCGGCGTCGCCTCACTAGGGATAACCCTCCTCACATCTTGTGGAAACTCGCAGCTATATTTTGCTTGACGTTTCTTATGTTGTTTGATGTTTCATATATAAAACACAAAAGAGACCGAAACAGCATCCGCCGCCGCCATCCGCAGTGGCAGCGGACTACAAGACGACAAAACGGAAAACGGAAGGAAACTGGTAGATGAAACTTGCACGAATCGCCGCAGGCCTGGCCGCGGCTTTCCCCCTGCTGGCCTCGGCACAATCCTCGGTCACCCTGTACGGGGTCATCGACACGGGCGTCGAGTATGTGAGCAATGTCGGCGCCAACGGCGACGGCCTGGTGCGCATGCCCAACCTGACCGCGACCGTGCCCTCGCGCTGGGGCATCCGCGGCACCGAAGACCTTGGCGGCGGCCTGAAAAGCATCTTCGTGCTGGAGTCGGGCTTCTCGCCGGATTCGGGCACCTCCAACCAGGGCGGCCGCCTGTTCGGGCGCCAGGCGCTGGTCGGGCTGAGCAACCAGTACGGGCAGCTGTCGTTCGGCCGCCAGTACACCATGCTGTTCTGGGCCACGCTCGACAGCGATGTCCTGGGGCCCAACGTGTACGGCTCGGGCTCGCTCGACAGCTACCTGCCCAATACGCGCGCCGACAACGCGGTGTCGTACAAGGCCAACTTCAGCGGTTTCGTGGTGGGCGCCACCTACAGCTTCGGGCGCGATGCGGTCAACGCCGGCCCCAGCCCCTCGGGCACCAACTGCGCCGGCGAGAACGCCACCGACAAGAAGGCGTGCCGCCAGTGGTCGGCCATGCTCGGCTACGACAACAAGACCTGGGGCGTCACCGCCGCGTATGACTCGCAGCGCGGCGGCCCGGGCGCCTTCGGCGGCCTGACCAACAGCAACCTGACCGACGACCGCCTGTCGCTGGGCGGCTACATGCTGTTCCAGCGCACCAAGATCGGCGCCGGCTGGATCCGCCGCGACAACGAGGGCAGCCCCACGCCGATCAGCGACCTGTACTACGCCGGCGCGTCCTACGACATCACCCCCGCGGTCAACCTGGCCGGCCAGGTCTACTTCCTGAACTACCACGGCAGCGACAACCAGGCCATGCTGTATACGCTGCGCGCGATGTACAGCTTCAGCAAGCGCACCTCGGTGTACGCCACCGCCGGCTTCATCAACAACGGCGGCCAGCTGGCCATGTCGGTCAGCGGCGGCTCGCCTGGCTCGAACCCGCGCCCGGGCGAGAACCAGTGGGGCTCGATGATCGGCATCAAGCACGTTTTCTGATTTCCTCCGCGCCCCCCGGCGGTACCGTCCGGCGCAGGCAAGGCGCCGGACGCCAACACAGCCATTGGCCCCGGCCCGTCCGGGCGCCACGTCTTACAGAGGTCTGAACATCATGAAGTCCGTACGCCGCAAAGTACTCGCCACGCTGGCCGCCGCGACCGCCCTGGTCGCTGCCACCGGCGGCACCGCCCTGGCCCAGGGTGCGTACCCGAACAAGCCCATCACCATCGTTGTCGCCTACCCGGCCGGCGGCGACGTCGACGTGCTGGCGCGCCTGTTCGCGGAAAAGCTCGCCCCGCGCCTGAAGCAGTCGGTGGTGGTGGAAAACCGCACCGGCGCCGCCGGCACCATCGGCAGCGCCTACGTGGCGCGCGCCAACCCGGACGGCTACACCCTGCTGCTGGCCCCCAACACCGTCGCCCTCGCGCCGCTGGTGCTCAAGGCCGGCACCGGCGCCAGCTATGACGTGCAGCACGACCTCACTCCCATCAGCCAGATCGGCACGCAGTCGCTGTTCGTGGTCGTCAACAAGGGCAGCGGCATCACCAAGGTCAGCGAGCTGGTGGCGCGCGCCAAGGCCGGCAAGGTGGAAACCTATGCCACGCCCGGCAATGGCTCGCCGATGCACATCATGGGTGAGCTGTTCAACAAGTCCGCCGGCATCAAGATCAGCCAGGTGCCCTACCGCGGCCTGGCGCCCGCCATCGTCGACGTGATCGGCGGGCAGGTGCCGGTGACCTACATCACCTACGGCGCGATCTCGCAGTACGTCGGCAACGGCAGCCTGGTGCCGCTGGCGGTTGCGGACCAGAAGCGCTCGCCGTTCGCGCCCAACGTGCCGACGCTGGCCGAGCTGGGCTACAAGGATGTGGAGATCGGCGCCTGGCAGGCCCTGCTCGGGCCCAAGGGCATGCCGGCCGACCTGGTGCGCACGCTCAACACGCACGTCAACGAGATCCTGAAGATGCCCGACGTGGTGGCGCGCATGGCCACCATCGCGGTCACGCCGGCGGGCGGCGAGCCGGCGGTGCTGTCGAAGCTGATCGCCGCCGACACCGCCCGCTACACCAAGGTGGTCAAGGAGTTCGGCATCCAGGCGGACTAGCCTGAGACCGGACCGCCAGGCGTCCCCGCCGCATGCGGGACGCCTGGCTTTCAGCGCAGCAAACCGTACGCGCCAGGTGTAAGAATTACCCGCGGCGCGGCGACGCCCGTGCCACCGCCGCCATCGTTGCAAAGTGGCCCGGAAGTTGCTGGGTAGCGCGCATGGACCTGTCATTCGACTGGCGCGAAGCCCTCCTCCTGACCCTGTCCCCGCTCGAGATCGTCGCGCGCGGCACGTTGATGTACTGGGTGCTGTTCCTGCTGTTCCGCTTCGTGGTCCGGCGCGACATCGGCTCGCTGGGCATCGCCGACCTGCTGCTGGTGGTGATCGTCGCCGACGCCGCGCAGAACGGCATGGCAGGCAACGGCGAGAGCGTCGCCGATGCCGTGCTGCTGGTGGTCACGCTGATCGCCTGGAACCGGCTGATCGACCTGCTGGCCTACCACTCCCCCGCTTTCCAGCGCTTTGCCGAACCCAGGAAGGTGCTGCTGGTGCGCAACGGCACCAAGCTGCGCGAGAACATGCGGCGCGAATCCATCACCGACGAAGAGCTCGAAGCCAAGTACCGGCAGGAGGGCCTGGAATCGATCGACGAGGTCAAGGCGCTGTACCTGGAGTCTGACGGCAAGGTCAGCGTGGTCAAGAAGAAGTAGGCGCCTGGCCGGCGCATGGCACCGGCCGGCCGAGGCAGCCCTTGCTGCCTTACCTGAGGTCGGCGAACCTGCGCCCTTGCGCCGCCAGCTCCTCCAGCAGTGGCGCCGGCGTGAAGTCCGCGCCATACAGCGCCTCATAGCGCCGCATCGCCGCCAGCACCTTGTCCAGCCCGATGGTGTCGGCATGGAACATCGGGCCGCCGCGATACACCGGCCAGCCGTAGCCGTTCACCCAGATCACGTCGATGTCCGAGGCGCGGATCGCCTTGCCTTCCTGCAGGATCTTCGCGCCTTCGTTGATCATCGGATAGATGCAGCGCTCCAGGATCTCCCGCTCCGACACCACGCGGCTGTTCCTGCCCTGTTTCGCGGCGAAGTCGCGAATGACCTGCTCGACCACCGGCGACGGCTTCGCGTTGCGCTGTTCGTCGTAGTCGTAGTAGCCGGCGCCGGCCTTCTGTCCGCGGCGGTCCATCTCGCACAGCACCTCGCGCAGCGTCGAGCCGCTGGACTTCTCGCGCACCCAGCCAAGGTCAAGCCCGGCGAGATCGCTCATGGCGAAGGGCCCCATCGGAAAGCCGAAGTCGTACAGCACGCGGTCCACGTCCCACGGCAGCGCCCCGTCCAGCACCAGCTTCTGGGCCTCGCGCTGGCGCTGGGCCAGCATGCGGTTGCCGACAAAACCCGGGCACACCCCGACCAGCGCCGCGACCTTGCCGATCTTGCGCGCGAGTTCCATCGCGGTGCGGATCACCGGCTTTGCGGTCTTGTCGCCGCGCACCACTTCCAGCAGCTTCATCACGTTGGCGGGCGAGAAGAAATGCAGGCCGATGACCGCCTCCGGGCGCGAGGTCGCGGCCGCGATCACGTTCACGTCCAGCGCCGAGGTATTGGTGGCAAGGATGGCGCCCGGTTTGGCGATCCGGTCCAGCTTGCCGAACAGGTCCTGCTTGACCTCCATGTTCTCGAACACCGCTTCGATGATCAGGTCGGCATCGGCCAGCTGCTGCAGGTCCAGCGTGGGAGTCAGCAGCGCCATGCGCGCCTCGACATCGGCCGCGCTGAGCCGGCCCTTGCGCGCGGTGTTGTCGTAGTTGGCCCGGATCGTCTTCAGGCCGCGGTCGAGCGCCTGCTGCGAAGTCTCGACGATGGTCACCGGGTAGCCGGCGTTGAGGAAATTCATGGCGATGCCGCCGCCCATGGTGCCCGCGCCGACGATGCCGATGCGCCTGACCGCAAGCGCGGGCGTGTCGGCTCCCACATCGGGCACGTTCCATACCTGGCGCGAGGCAAAGAAGTAGTAGCGCTGTGCCGCCGACTGCGTGCCGTTGAGCAGTTCGGTGAACAGCTCGCGCTCGCGCTTCAGGCCGGCTTCGAACGGCAGCTCCACCGCCGCCTCGATGCAGCGGATATTGAACTCGGGCGCATCGAAGCCGCGAAAGCGCCGCGCATTGGCCTTGCGGAAGGCAGCGAACAGCTCCGGCTTGCCGCGCGCGGCCGCCACCTTGTCATCGGATTCGCGCACCTTGCGCAGGGGCCGCTGCTCGGCCACCACCTTGCGCGCGAACGCCACCGCGTCGGCACGCAACGAGGCGTCGTCGGTCAGCAGGTCGACCAGGCCCATCTCCGCCGCGGCGCTGGCCGCCACGTGCGTGCCCGAGGTGACCATCTCCAGCGCCTGTTCCGGGCCCACGATACGCGGCAGCCGCTGGGTGCCGCCCGCCCCCGGCAGCAGGCCAAGATTGACTTCCGGCAGCCCGCACTTTGCCGAGCGCGTGGCAATGCGGTAATGGCACACCAGCGCCAGCTCCAGCCCGCCGCCGAGCGCGGTGCCGTGGATGGCGGCCACCACCGGCTTGGGTGCGTCCTCGATCATGGCCTGCACCTGCGCCAGCGACGGGCCCGCCGGCGGCTTGCCAAACTCGGTGATGTCCGCGCCCGCGACAAAGGTCTTGCCGGCGCAGAGCAGCACCACGGCCTTGACGGCATCGTCGGCGAGCGCGCGCGCCATGCCGTCGCGGATGCCGCTGCGCACGGCGGCGGACAGTGCATTGACAGGGGGCGAGTCGAGGGTCAGGACGGCGATGTCGGCGTCCACCGCGAGGTCGGTCACGGCGTTGATGGCGGTCATGGATCGGTTCTCCTGGATTGAATCGGTGTGGGGTGCCGGTGCAGGCCCGGCGGAGGCTCAAGCGCCGCCCTGCGCCGGCGCGGGTCGACAATGCGCAGGGCCAGCACGAAGGCGGCGCACTTGACCAGGATGGCGAGCGCGAACACCACCCAGAAGCGCACGCCCTGGGCCAGCAGGCCGCCGCAGACCGGGCCGATGGCCATCATCGCGAAAGTGGCGGTATCGGACACCGCCAGCAGCATGGGCCGGTCCTTGCGGCTGCCGAACTCCATCACCAGGTTGTCCGCGGAGATGAAGAAGCCGCCAAAGGCGGCGCCCAGCCCGCAGAAGGCAAGCAGGAAGCCGGGCAGCGTGGTGCCGCACAGCAGCAGCAGCGTTGCCGCCACCCACAGCGCGATGCTGGCCAGGAACACCAGCCGGTAGCCGTGGCGGTCGGCGATGCGGCCCCAGGCCAGGCTGCTGGTGGTCTGCGCCAGCAGGTAGGCCAGGCTCATGTAGCCCAGCACCGCGCCGGACAGGTCGATATGGGTGCCGGCATAGATCGCATAGAACGGCATCGCCATCATGCCGAACGCCACCAGCGCGCGCGCCACGAAGAAACGCACGAAATCGCGGTCCGCGCGCAGCAGCGCCGGCACCTCGGCCAGGCGGCGCAGGAAGCCCGCCGGCAGGCGCACGTCGTGCAGGGTCGGCTCGCGCATCTGCGTGAGCGCTGAAATGCCGATGCTGGTCAGCACGAAGGCCGCCAGGAAAGTGGCGGCATAGCCGTTGCCCAGCACCTGGTTGCCCACCAGGTAGCGCCCGCCCAGCCACGCCACCGCGGCCGCGGTGAGCCCGCCGCAGAAGTTGCGCAGCGCGGTCAGCCGGCCGCGGCGCGCCAGCGGGATGATCTTGGAGGTCAGGTAGTTGAAGCTGACGTTCTGCACGCCGTTGAGCAGCCCGAACAGCAGCAGGAAGATGCCCGCCGCGACCAGCGCCGCCTCGCCCGACAGCCACAGCGCCGACAGCGCCAGCCCCAGGATCTGCGCACGCACCAGCCAGCCCACCAGGTAGATCAGCGGCATTACGCGCGGGCGGTGCTCGATCAGCGTGGCGCCCCAGATCGACGACGCGGCCATGCCCGCATATTGCGCGGACAGCACGATGCCGACGGTCAGCTTGGAGCCGGACAGCAGGTACAGGTAGGCCGGCACGAAGGTGGGCGCGGTCACCAGCCTGAACCCGGTCATGCCCAGCATGCCGTGCGCCAGGTACGCGCGGGCGTTGCGCGGCAGGTGCTGGTCGACATGCCTGAGATAGCACCGCTCAGCCTGTTCATGCGCGCTCAGGTCAGGTCCCTCATCGGGGCCGGCTACCCGCTCGGGGGTCCGCGTGCATGTCATGCGCCGTGACCTATGCCGCCTGAATCCCCCTGGCGCACGCGGTCCGGCGCACCGGCACCGGGATACGAAACGGTTCGCTGGTCGAGCGAAGGCATGACGACGGGCACGGCTTGGTCTCCCTATGGCACCGGTCTGCGTTGGCAACTTGCCTGTCCGGCATCTCACGCAACCGGTGCATCCCCGCTTTTTCGTGATAGCGGTATGTTTTGAACGGATGCTACCACAGGAAACGCCCCCAACGCCTGACCTCCCTTTCACCGGGTGATTACGTCGAATTACCCCTTCATTTCTGGGATATTTCGTGCTGCAGCGCAACCTCGGATTTGAACTATGGCCTGCGATGCGTGCACTTTGCAGCTCTGGCCGCAGCGCCCGCCACATCCATTTTAGGTAATTGAGTATTGACGCTACCAGATGCGACTTGTATAACGGGATACGCCGCCTGGCCGACCAGCCAGGTGCGGGCGACCTCACCGGCAGCGCGCCAGAGAAAGAGGCGTCCAGCGACAGGCACCCGAGAACAAGGAGACACGCGTGGACGAGTTGGAGACCTTCCGGCAGCAGGCGCGCGCCTGGCTGGAGCAGAACTGTCCGGCCGAGATGCGGCAGCCGGTGCGCAACGAAGACGACATCTGCTGGGGCGGGCGCAGGTTCCGCTTCCAGTCCGAGGCCCAGCGCCAGTGGCTTGGCCGCATGGCCGACAAGGGCTGGACCGTGCCCGAATGGCCCACGGAATACGGCGGCGCCGGCCTGCCGCGCGAGCAGGCCAAGGTGCTGCGCGAGGAAATGGCCCGGCTCGGCTGCCGCGTGCCGCTGCAGAGCTTCGGCATCTCCATGCTTGGCCCCGCCCTGCTCAGGTACGGCACCGAGGCCCAGAAGCGCGAGCACCTGCCCCGCATCGCCCGCGGCGAGATCCGCTGGTGCCAGGGCTACTCCGAGCCCAACGCCGGCTCCGACCTGGCCGCGCTGCAGACCCGCGCCGAGGACCGCGGCGATCATTTCCTGGTCAACGGCCAGAAGGTGTGGACGTCCTATGCCGACCAGGCCGACTGGATCTTCTGCCTGGTGCGCACCGATGCCGCGGCGCAAAAGCACACCGGCATCAGCTTCCTGCTGTTCGACATGGAAACGCCGGGCGTGACGACCCGGCCCATCCCGCTGATCTCCGGCAAATCCCCATTCTGCGAGACCTTCTTCGACGACGTCGCGGTGCCCCGCGCACAACTGGTCGGCGAGCTCAACCGCGGCTGGGAGATTGCCAAGTACCTGCTCACCCATGAGCGCGAGATGATCAGCGCCATCGGCAGCCGCGGCATGCGGCAGCCGCTTGGCGCGCACGCTGCCAAGGCCATCGGGCTGGACGCCGCCGGCCGGCTTGACGAGCCGATGCTGCGCGCGCACATCGCGCAGTTCGAGATCGACGAGGCCGCCTTTGCCGCGGCCGGCGAGCGCGTGCGCGACCTGGCCCGCCAGGGCGAGGGCATCGCGGCGTTCTCGTCGGTGCTCAAGTACTACGGTGCGGAACTGAACAAGCGCCGCCACGAGCTGCTGATGTCGATCGGCGGCAGCGGCGCGCTGGAGTGGGAAAGCGAGCGCAGCCAGCAGGGCGCGCTGGCACGCGCGTGGCTGCGCAGCAAGGCGAACTCGATCGAGGGCGGCACCAGCGAGGTCCAGCTCAATATCGTCGCCAAGCGCCTGCTCGGCCTGCCGGGCGCCTGAGCCCGGCACCGCGCGCTCTCCCCCGCTGCCACGTACCCAGACACGAGTCCGCCCATGCCCATCATACTGAACCAGACGCAGGAAATGCTGCGCGACAGCGCCCTGACCTTCCTGCGCGAATCCGCCCCGATCTCCGCGCTGCGCACGCTGCGCGATACCCGCGACGAGACCGGCTTCTCCCGCTCCTTGTGGCAGCAATTTGCCGAACTCGGCTTCGCCGGCGTGCTGGTGCCCGAGCAATATGGCGGCAGCGGCCTGGGCGTGGTGGAGGCCGGCATCATCATGGAAGCGATCGGGCGCACGCTGGCGCCCTCGCCGTTCCTGTCCACCGCCGTGCTGGGCGCGGCGCTGCTCACCCACTACGGCAGCGATGCGCAGCGCACGGCGATGCTGCCCGCCATAACCGCCGGCCAGCACCTGACCGCGCTGGCACTGGAAGAGAGCGCCAGGCACCGGCCCATGCGCCATGCCCTGCGCGCAAGCGCCGACGGCGACGGCTTCCGCCTCGACGGCGACAAGGTCTTTGTCGTCGATGGCCACGTCGCCGACACCCTGATCGTGGCGGCGCGCACCGCCGGCGCGCCCGACGACCGCGACGGCATCACGCTCTTCCTGGTTCCTGCCGGCAGCGCCGGCCTCTCGATCGAGCGTACGGTCATGGCCGACGCCACCAATGCGGCGCGCGTGACCCTGCGCGAGGTGCGGCTGCCGGGCGCCGCTGTGCTGGGCACCCCCGGCAATGGCGCCGCCATGCTGGAGCGCGTGCTCGACGTTGGCCGCGCCGTGCTGGCGTCCGAACTGCTCGGCATCGCCGACGAAACCTTCGAGCGCACACTTGCCTACCTGAAGGAGCGCCGCCAGTTCGGCCGCATCATCGGCGAGTACCAGGCGCTGCAGCACCGCGCCGCGCACCTGTTCACCGAGATCGAGATCACCCGTGCCGCCGTGCTGCAGTGCCAGCAGCGGCTCGATGCCGGCACGGACGACGCCGCCGGCCTGGTCTGCGTTGCCAAGGCGCGCGCTGGCACCAGCGCGACCCTGGCCGTGCAGGAGGGCGTGCAGATGCATGGCGGCATCGGCATGACCGACGCACTGGAGATCGGCTTCTTCATGAAGCGGGCACGCACGGCCCAGGAACTGCTTGGCGATGCCAACGCCCAGTTGCAGCGCTGGGCCACGCTGCGCGGCTACTAGCCAGCGCGCGCGCTGGCGCAGGCAACGTGCAGCCGGGCCCGGCGTGCGCGTGCCGGCGCGCGTCCCGCACACCGCCGCGGGGCCATGGAAAACCACTAGCCTTTCCGCGCGGCAATCGGGTTGTTTTCGTTTCGAACGATCAGTATGCTGGGATCACGGCCTCGCAAGACCACCCGCAACGGTGTTTCACCACCGGTGAAATAGCAAAAACCACTCCCACCCAGCAGCAGAATCCTGTGCTGGCGGATGCAAAGGGATCGGGAGACAGGAGACGACATGCACCAAGCATCATGCAGATTCGTGTTGCCGGTATCCTCCGTTTCGGCCAGCCGCGCCAACGCGGCGCTGCGAGGGCTGCGATGAGCGCCTACGTGCTGCGCCGGCTGCTGGCGCTGGTCCCCACGCTCTTGTTCGCCAGCCTGATCGTCTTCACCATCGTGCGCATGGTGCCCGGCGATGTGGTCGACCTGATGCTGAGCCAGAACGACATCAGCGCCGATACCCGTACCCGCGAAGACCTGGTCCGCGCCCTCGGCATGGACCGCCCGATGTGGCAGCAGTATGTGCACTGGGTCGGCGGCATCGTGCTGCGCGGCGACCTGGGCCAGTCCCTGTGGCAGGGCGAGCCGGTGCTGTCGATGGTGACCGCGCGCATTCCCGCCACCTTCTCGCTGGGCGTGATCGCGCTGGTGGTGGCGCTGTCGGTGGCGCTGCCGATCGGCGTGCTGTCTGCCATCCGCCAGGACAGCGCCGCCGACTACATCGCGCGCTCGTTCTCCATCCTGATGCTGGCCATCCCCAGCTTCTGGCTCGGCACCATGGTGATGGTGTTCCCCTCGGTCTGGTGGGGCTGGTCGCCCGAGGCCCGCTACGTGCCCTTCCATGAAGACCCGGTGCAGCATGTGCGCAACATGCTGATCCCCGCCATCGTGCTGGGCATGGCGCTGTCCGCCATCACCATGCGCATGACCCGCACCATGATGCTCGAGGTGCTGCGCCAGGACTATATCCGCACCGCCTGGGCCAAGGGCCTGAGCGAGCGCCTGGTGGTGCTGCGCCACGCCCTGCGCAACGCGCTGATCCCGGTGGTGACGCTGATCGGACTGCAGGCGCCGCTGCTGATCGGCGGCGCGGTCATCATCGAGCAGATCTTCGCGCTGCCCGGCATGGGCCTGCTGCTGCTCGACGCCGTGCACCAGCGCGACTATCCGGTCATCACCGGCGTGTTCCTGGTGGTGGGCGTCGCGGTGATGCTGATCAACCTGCTCGTCGACCTGAGCTACGGGCTGTTCGATCCCAAAGTGAGGCACCGCTGATGGCCAAACCCGCCCTGCACCCCAATCCCGCCGCCCCCGCTGCTGTTGCCGCGCCGGCCCGGCGCGCCGTGCCCGGCCGCGGGCTGCTCGGCCGGCTGTTCCGCGACAAGCCGCTGGGCGCCGCCGGCGCCGTCATCTGCGCCATCTTCCTGTTCTGCGGCGTGTTTGCCGAGCTGCTGGCGCCGTACGGCATGAACGAGATCAACATGCTGCAACGGCTGCAGGCGCCCTCCTGGGCGCATCCGTTCGGCACCGACAACCTTGGCCGCGACATGCTGTCGCGCTGCCTGTACGGCGCGCAGCTGTCGGTGGTGATCGGCCTGAGCGCGGCCACGCTCGCCACGGCGATCTCGGTGCTGCTCGGCATCCTGACCGGCTACCTCGGCGGCAAGCTGGACCTGATCGTTCAGCGCATGGTCGATGCCTGGATGAGCTTCCCGGACCTGGTGATCCTGATCGTGGTGGTCTCGGTGCTGGGCCCGGGCAGCTGGCAGATCGTCTGCACGCTGGGGCTGCTGCTTGGCATCGGCGGCTCGCGCATCGTGCGCAGCGCGGTGGTCTCGGTGCGCGAGAACATGTATGTCCACGCCGCGCAATCGATGGGCGCGTCAACCACGCGCATCCTGTGGCGCCATATCCTGCCCAATGTCCTGCCCCCGGTGATCGTGCTGTTCACCACCCGGGTCGGCACGGCAATCCTCGCGGAATCCGGCCTGTCCTTCCTGGGCCTGGGCGTGCCGCCGCCCGCGCCCACGTGGGGCGGCATGCTGTCAGGCGACGGCCGCACCTTCATGTTCCAGGGCCCCTGGCTGGCGCTGGCGCCGGGCATCTGCCTCACCATCGTGGTCTACGCGATCAATATCTACGGCGACGCCCTGCGCGACCTGCTGGACCCACGCATGCGCGGCACGCGCTAGCGCCCGCCCGAATAGCAATCCCCGCCGCGCTGGCGCGCGGGGCACGGATTTCCCGCGCGGCCATGCCGCCGGGCCAACGGCAGTCGACCACGGAGGGCTTCGGTTTGAACACACAGGCATCCTCGATGTTGGCGGGCGTGGTGCTCGCCTTGTGCGCAGCCACGGCGGGCGCGCAGAGCGACGCGCCCAAGTACGGCGGCACGCTGGAGATCGGCTCGGTCTACCCGACCATCTCGGCCCTGTCATGGGACCTCGCCGACTGGAACTGGAAGCAGAACTACGACACCGGCCAGGTCTACGAGCAGCTGTTCGTGGCCGACCTGTCCAAGTCCAGGCGCCTCGGCGGCAAGTACAGTTTCCAGGCCGACGCGTGGCTGCCCGAGGACGCCATCCGCGGCGAACTGGCCGAAAGCTGGAAATGGCTCGATCCGCAGACGCTGGAAGTCAGGCTGCGCAAGGGTGTCAGGTTCCCGGCCAAGCCCGGCGTGATGGAAGAGCGCGAACTGGTGGCGGACGACGTGGTCTTCAGCTACACGCGCCAGGCCGAAAGCGCGAAGAAGATCCCCACCTATTTCGACCACCTGGCCAAGGTGGAAGCGAAGGACAAGCATACGGTGCTGTTCCGCTTCAGCAAGTACAACGCCGAGTGGGACTACCGCTTCGGCTGGGGCTACTACTCCGGCATCATGCCGAAGGAGGTGGCCAGCGCCGGCGCCGGCAACTGGAAGCACGTCAATGGCAGCGGCCCGTTCCAGCTGACCCAGTTCGTGCAGGGCAATGCCAGCACCTATACGCGCAACGCCTTGTACTGGGATACCGAGAAGGTGGGCGGCAAGGATTTCAAGCTGCCTTTCGTCGACAAGATGGTGCTGCGCACAATCAAGGACGAAGCCACGCGCAACACCATGCTGCGCACGGGCAAGCTCGACGTCATGGAAGGCATACGCTGGACCTCGGTGGAGGAGCTGAAGAAGAGCGCGCCGCAGCTGCAATGGTCGCGCTGGCTGTCCTTCACCGGGCAGTACCTGGCCATGCGCGTTGACACCAAGCCTTTCAACGATATCCGCGTGCGCCGCGCGCTCAACATGGCGGTCAACAAGCAGGAGATCGTCAAGCAGTACTACGGCGGCAACGCGGAACTGTTCGCCTATCCGCAGCACCCGGACTATGTGGGCTACTTCGAGCCGCTCAGCGCCATGCCGGAGAACGTGAAGGAGCTCTTCACCTACAACCCCGACAAGGCCCGCAAGCTGCTGGCCGAGGCCGGCTACCCCAAGGGCTTCAAGTTCAAGGTGCAGGTGTGCGCATGCGCCCCGGACCATATGGAGCTGCTGCCGCTGATCGCCGCGTACCTGGAACAGGTCAATGTGCGCATCGAAATCCAGCCGATGGAGTACGGCGCGTTCCTGTCCGCGATGACGACCCGGACCAATGCGCCCGGCTACATGATGGCCAACGGCCATACCAATCCCACCACCACGATCCGCAAGAGCTTCGTGCCGGGACAGGTATGGAACGCCGCGCAGTGGGGCAACGACGCGTACACGAAGCGGGTGGAAGCCGCCTTCGAGCTGCGCGACCTCGGCAAGCGGCAGGAAGCGCTGCGCGGGCTCACGCGCGATATCCTGGCCGAAGCGCCCTATATCTGGCTGCCCACGCCCTACATGTACACCGCCTGGTGGCCGTGGGTGCGCAACTACGGCGGCGAGCTGCGCGCGGGCGCGGTGCGGCCCGGGCCGATCTATGCACGCATGTGGATCGACCAGGACATGAAGAAGAAGCTTGGCTTCTGAGCCGCCCGAGGAGACACGCATGACGCAGCCCATCCTGCAGGTCAGGGACCTCACCACGCGCTTTCGCACCGATCGCGGCGTGGTGACCGCCGTCGACCAGGTCTCGTTCGACGTGGCCCCGGGCGAGACCCTGGCCATCGTCGGTGAATCCGGCTCGGGCAAGAGCGTGACTGCCCTGTCGATACTGGGCCTGATCCCCGCCCCGGGCGGCTCGATCGACGCCGGCGAGATCGTGTTCGAGGGCCAGGACTTGCTCAGGCTCGGCCCCCGCGGCATGCGTGCCATCCGCGGCAACCGCATCGCGATGATCTTCCAGGAGCCGATGTCGTCGATGAACCCGGCGCTCACCATCGGCAAGCAGATTGCCGAGCCCATCCACCTGCATCGCGGCCTGCCCTGGAAGACCGCGCTGGGGATGGCCGGCGAGCTGCTCGGCAAGGTCCAGATCCCCGAGCCCCAGAGCCGGCTTTCAGCCTATCCGCACCAGTTTTCGGGCGGCATGCGCCAGCGCGCGATGATTGCCATGGCGCTGGCCTGCGAGCCGCGCCTGATCATCGCCGACGAGCCCACCACCGCGCTCGACGTCAC
Organism: Cupriavidus sp. CPT47-8839-RL05A; assembly: GCF_058792255.1. Taxonomy (NCBI): domain Bacteria; kingdom Pseudomonadati; phylum Pseudomonadota; class Betaproteobacteria; order Burkholderiales; family Burkholderiaceae; genus Cupriavidus; species Cupriavidus sp. CPT47-8839-RL05A. The sequence continues at coordinate 58,986 of NZ_JBYTEG010000029.1, forward strand.
CGTGCAGGCCCAGATCCTGGACCTGCTGAAGGACCTGGCCGAGCGCATGGGCACGGCGCTGATCCTGATCACGCATGACCTGGGCGTGGTGGCGCGCTATGCCGACCGGGTTGCCGTGATGTACGGCGGCAGGCTGGTGGAGACCGCTTCCGCCGAGGCCCTGTACCGGCAGCCCGCCCACCCCTACACGCGCGGGCTGATGGCCTCCGTGCCGCGCATTGACGGCGACACCCGGGAGCCGCTGGTTCCCATCGAAGGCCAGCCGCCCGACCTGACTGCGCTGGGCCCGGGCTGCGCCTTCCTGCCGCGCTGCAAGCAGGCGATCGACCAGTGCCGCAGCGCCCGGCCGCCGTTGCTCGGCGTGCCGGACGCGGCCACGCGGCAGCTTTCCGACCAACATTTCAAGGCGTGCTTCCTCCATGAACTCCATTGAAGCGATAGCGGAGCCGGCAACGGGAAACGGCGGTGTGCAGGCGGGTGTGCAGCTTGACGTGCGGGCCGACGTGCAGAGTGGCGATGAGATCCTGCGCGTCGACGACCTCAAGGTGCATTTCCCGGTCACGCGCGGCGTGCTGCTCAAGCGCCAAGTGGGCTCGGTCAGGGCGGTCGACGGCGTGTCATTCACTCTGCGCCGTGGCGAGACCCTGGGCCTGGTCGGCGAAAGCGGCTGCGGCAAGTCCACCACCGGGCTTGCCATCCTCAAGATGCTGGCCGCCAGCGCCGGACGCATCGCCTTCCGCGGCGACGACCTGGCCAGCTTCACGCGCGCGCAGGAGCAGCAATTCCGCCGCAGCGTGCAGATGGTCTACCAGGATCCCTTCGGCTCCCTGAACCCGCGCATGAAGGTCAGCGACATCATCAGCGAACCGCTGGAGGTGCATGATTTCCCTGGCGGGCGCAGCGCCCGTCGCGCGCGCGTGGCGGAGTTGCTGGACATGGTCGGGCTGCTGCCCTATATGGCGGACCGCTACCCGCACGAATTCTCCGGCGGGCAGCGCCAGCGCATCGGCATCGCCCGCGCGCTGGCGCTCGGGCCCAGCGTCATCGTCTGCGATGAGCCGGTGTCGGCGCTCGACGTGTCGATCCAGGCGCAGGTGGTCAACGTGCTGATGTCGCTGCAGCGGCGGCTTGGCCTGTCCTACCTGTTCATCGCGCACGACCTGGCCGTGGTGCGGCATATCAGCGACCGCATCGCGGTGATGTACCTGGGCCGCATCGTCGAGATCGCAAGCCGCGAGGCGCTCTACGCCCGCCCCCGCCATCCCTACACCCAGGCGCTGCTGTCCGCGGTGCCGGTGGCCAGCGTGGAAGGCGAGCGCAGCCGCAAGCGCATCGTGCTGCAGGGCGAGGTGCCGAGCCCGATGAATCCGCCATCGGGATGCCGCTTCCATACCCGCTGCCCGGTGGCGATGGCGCGTTGCCGCAGCGAAGACCCGGCGCTGCAGGCACAGCCGGATGGCCAGATGGTGGCCTGCCACCTCTACACTTGAGCGTGCGCTAGCGCTCAGGGCTCCGACAGGATGCCCATCAGCAACGGCCGCACGAACAGGTCAGCGGCGTTGTCCGCGTGGGCGTCGCGCACCCAGCGGGACAACTCCACCGCGGCATTGATCATGCCGTTGACCTGCAGCGCGGCAATGGACTGGTCCAGTGCCCGGATCGAGCCATCCTGCATGCCCAGCACCAGGAAGCGCACGATCCGCGCCGACAGCCGGCTCATGGTCAGCATCTTCTCCTTGCGCATGTCCTCGGGCAGCGCGCCATAGATGGTCAGGCGCAGCAGCGGTCCCTGGCTGGAGAACTGGTATTGCACCAGCGCCCGCGACACCGCGCACAGCTTGTCCCAGCCGGTGCCGGGGCCGTTTTCCACCAGCGTCTGGGTATTGCGGATCACTGCGAACATGCGGTCGACGCAGGCCGAGATCAGGTCGTCCTTGTTCTCGTTGTGGTGATAGAACGCGCCCTTGGTCAGGTTCAGCCGCGCCGAGATGCGATCGGCCGATGCGCCGCGATAGCCCTGCTCGTTGAGCAGCTCGGTCGCCGCGCGCAGGAAGGCCTCCTGCGTGGTCTCGGGCCTGTCCGGCGCCGGCAGCAGCGCGGATACGTCCATCTGCGCATGCCAGCGGGCCGACGGCGCGGCAATGCCGTGCAGCAGCACGTCGACCACGGTCTGCGCCACCTTCGGATAGTCCTCGGGCTCATAGCGCTCCACCCATGACATCGCGCCGGTCGCCAGCGACAGCAGCAGGTGGGCGCGCGCGCTCAGCGCACTGCGCTGCGCCGGATCGGCCGGCGGGCGTTCGCGCAGCAGCTGGCGGATGCGGCGGAACATGTCGGTATAGGCGTCGAATGCGATATCGGCATGGCTGTCCGGCAGCGCCCGGATCTCGCGGAAACTCATCAGCTCAGGCCGCTCGCCGGTGGCGGTACGCGCCAGGCGCTCGAAGAACAGCGCGATGAAGGCCTCCACCCGGTCGCGCGGCGCCGGCTGCTGCTGGGCCGCGCTGGCAATGTCCACCATCTCGCCGATGGTGCGCAGCAGGCACGCCACCACCAGGTCTTCCTTCTTGCGGTAGTAGTAGGTGATGCTGTTGGTGCTCAGGCCCACGTCCTCGGCGACATCCGACAAGGTGGTGCCCCGTACGCCCTGGTGGTTGAAGCGCCGCGCGGCGGCGTCCAGGATGGCCTCGCGCTTTTCGACATAGCGGCGGGTCAGGCGGGCTTGCGCGGGGTCCTTGGACATGGCTGAAAGGTATGGTCGCGCAATATTGCGGGTGGACGTGGTAAGGCGGCACAGTGCCTGCGCGGATTATAGCGGGCGCCCCGTTCCCCGCCCGCCAAAGCAAAAGCCCGCCAGTGACGGCGGGCTTTTGCTTGCTGCATGCCGGCGTCAGTTCACGCGCCGGTTCATCCCTTCCCAGAACGGCTCGCGCAGCTTGCGCCGCAACAGCTTGCCCGACGGGTTGCGCGGCAGCGCCTCGACGAACTCGATGCTCTTGGGCACCTTGAATCCCGCCAGCCGCTGGCGCGTCCACGCGATGATGCCGGCCTGGTCCGGGGCCTGCCCCGGCTTGAGCACGACGATGGCCTTGACCGCCTCGCCCCACTTCTCGTCCGGCACCCCGATCACCGCCACGTCGGCCACCTGCGGGTGGCCGTAGATCGCGCTTTCGACCTCGGCCGGATAGACATTCTCGCCGCCGCTGATGATCATGTCCTTGACGCGGTCATGGATGTACAGGTAGCCCTCGGCATCCATGTAGCCCGCATCGCCGGTGTGCAGCCAGCCTTCGGCGTCGATGGTGCGCGCGGTCTCTTCGGGCTGTTTCCAGTAGCCGGCCATGTTGTGCTGCGAGCGCACCACGAGCTCGCCGACCTCGCCGGGCGCGAGCTGGCGGCCTTCATAGTCGACCACCTTGATCTCCACGCCAGGCAGCGGCTTGCCCGCGGCACGCATGCGCGGCACTTCCTCGGTGGTGTGGTCCTCGGGCGGCAGCGCCACGATGGTGCCGGTGGTCTCGGTCATGCCGTACTGCTGCACGAAGCCGCAGCCGAACACCTCGATGCCCTCGCGCAGCAGCGCCGCGGGAATCGGCGCGGCGCCGTACAGCAGGTACTTCAGGCGCGAGTAGTCCACCTGGCGCGCGCGCGGGTCGCGCAGCACGATCTGCATCGCGGCCGGCACCAGGAACAGCTTGCTGATGCGTTCGCGCTCGATAAAGTCGAGCACCGCGCGCGGATCGAACTCGCGCGCGACCACGCCCTTGGCACCGGACAGCAGGTTGCGCAGGCCCCAGCCGGAGCCGCCGATATGCGCCACCGGCATCGCCACCAGCGAAACATCGTCGGCGACCCAGTGCGACCAGAGCACGTTCTCGCGCTCGCTGACTTCGGTGCCGATGGTCAGGTTGCGGTGCGTCAGCATCGCGCCCTTGGGCCGGCCCGTTGTGCCGGACGTGTATAGCTGCAGCAGCACGTCATGCGCGGCGGGCTGGTGCGCGGGCGGCGTGTCCGGCTGCGCATCGCGCCAGTCGGTGTAGCACTGCCAGTCGTCTTGCCCGGCGCACGGCTCCATCACCACCACTTTGCGCACCATCGGCAGCGCGGGCAGCAGGTTCCGGACCATTGCCGCCGATTCCGCCCCGACGAAGAGCACCACGGCATCGCAATGGCCGAGGATGAATTCCACCTCGGGCGGCGCCAGGCGCCAGCTGGCCGGCGTCATCACCGCGCCGATCTTGGACGCGCCAAGCAGCAGTTCGAAATAGTGGTCGCTGTTCTTGCCGATATAGCCGATGCGCTCGCCGACCCCGGCGCCTTCAGCCAGCAAGGCCTGTGCCACGCGATTGGTGTTCCGCTCGAACCCGGCATAGGTGGTCTGCCGGCCTTCGAACGCATACGCCACCGCCTCGGGCCGCAGGCGCGCGAAGTGGCGTACCGCGTGGGGCAGTGTCGTCAGATAGCTGAAGTCCATCCGCGTCTCCTGATTCTGATAGTGGCCGGACCAGCGGTGCGCGGGCCCGGCCATGACGATGTGCCGGCGCTACGCTCAGCGCGGCGCCATGCGGATGGCGCCGTCCAGGCGCACCGACTCGCCGTTGAAATAGCCGTTGCGGCACATCTCGACGGCCAGCGAGGCAAACTCTTCCGGCTGCCCCAGGCGCTTGGGGAACGGCACCGAAGCGGCCAGCGCGGCCTTGACGTTCTCTGCCGCGCCCTGCAGCAGCGGGGTATTGAAGATGCCTGGCAGGATGGTGTTGACGCGGATGCCTTCGCCCGCCAGGTCGCGCGCGATCGGCAGCGTCATGCCGACCACGCCCGCCTTCGATGCCGAGTACGCGGCCTGGCCCATCTGGCCGTCCTGCGCCGCCACCGACGCGGTATTGATGATCACGCCACGCTCGCCGCCGGCGCTGTCCAGCGTCAGCATGCCCGCGGCCGAGCGCGCGATGCAGCGGAAGGTGCCGATCAGGTTGATCTGGATGATGCGCTCGAAGGCATCGGTCGGGAAATGCTTGATCTGGTCCGGCGCTTCCTTGGAACGCGAGGCGGTCTTGATGGCGTTGCCGGTGCCGGCGCAGTTGACCAGGATGCGTTCCTGGCCGATGGCGGCGCGCGCCTTGGCAAAGCCGGCCTCGACCTCGGCCTCCGAGGTGACGTTGACCTGGCAGAACACGCCGCCCAGTTCACGCGCCAGCGCTTCGCCCTTCTCCACGTTGAGGTCGAACAGCGCCACGCGCACGCCCTGCGCTGCCAGCGCACGTGCCGTCGCCGCGCCCAGGCCCGAAGCGCCACCCGTCACCACTGCCGATACCGATGCATTGAGTTCCATCTCGTCTTCCCTTGTCTCTTGTTCCTGGCCTGGCCGGATCCAGCGCGGCCCCGCGGTTTGATGAAGCCGGCAGGCGCAAGAATCGCCTGTACCGGAGTGGGGTCAAGATTCGTGGATCGGCCGTTGCGACGCATCGTCCGAAGCGACGAATGAGGATGGCGCGGGCCTGCGGCGCGCTCCGGCACCCGGCGCAACCGATGCGCTACAGTGACGCGATCGACGGCCATTCCGGCGCCGCCCGGCACCGGCAACCGACTACGAACCATGCACAAACCCGAACACCACGCCCCCACCCCTGCGCCCCGCTGGCATGCCGCACTGCAGCCGGTGCTGCGTGCGCTCGCCATGCTGGCCGCGCTGTTGACGCTGCTGTGCGCCATCCCGGCGCACGCCACCCCGGCCGGCTCCCTCGCGGCACTGCTGGGCAAGGCGGAGAAACCCGCGGCGCCGGCCAGCGCACCCGCCGCCAGCGTGCCGCTGGCGCAGTCGCTGGACCAGGTGATCGCAACGCTGCAGAACGACGGCGAGCGGCGCGCCCTGGTCGGCCAGCTGCAAACCATGCGCCAGGGGCTGGGTGGCTCCGGGGCCGCGCCCGCCTCCGCCGCGGCAGCCGCGGCCGGCGCCTCCGCGCCCGGCCTGATTGGTGCCGTCGCTGAAGTGCTGGACGAGGTCGATTCCCATCTGCGCGAGGATCGCGGCCCGTGGCAGTTCTGGCGCTGGCGCACGCGCTTCGCGGGCGAGGAATGGCACGCCGCGCTCAGCCACAACGGCACCCGCACGGCGCTGGCCTCGCTGCGTGAATTCGCGCTGGTGCTGGCAGTCTGGGCGGTGAGCGGCGGGGCCTTGTGGGAGATTGGCCACCGCATCCGGCGCCGGCGCGCGGGCAAACCCACGCGCGCCGAGCGCGGCAAGCTGCCCGAACTGCCGTCGTGGGTCGACGTCGGCGTCTTCATGCTGCGCCATATCGGGCCCTGGGTAGTCGCGTTCGGGCTGACGGTGCTGCTGGCCCAGCACGTGTATGCCCAATCGCCGGCCAGCGTCGCCGCCGTGCTGGTCGCGTATGCGATCGTGGCCGGTGCGATCGCGGCAGCGGTGTGCCAGGTCATCTTCACGCTGTTCCGCACCGCGCACCGGCAGCTGGCGGTGCGGCAGCTGCTGGCGCACTCACCGTGGCTGCTGTTCTGCACGGGGGCGCTGGCGGCACTGGGCGACGGCGCCACCGACAGCCGCGTGATCGCCGTGCTCGGCACCAACCTGTGCGCCCTGGTGGCCACCGTGGCCAATATCGCCGCGGCACTGGGCATCGGCGCGTTCGCGCTGTGTTTCCGCCGGCAGATCGGCCAGCTGATCGGGCAGCGGCCGCTGGCCTTCCGCCAGGCCCGGCCAGCCGTGACCGACCTGCTGCGGCTGGCCGGCCAGGCCTGGCACCTGCCGGTGCTGGCGGTGGTGGTGGCATCGGTGGTCGGCACCATCCTGGCCACCGGCAATGCGGATGTGTTCCTGCGCCGCACGGTGGCATCGGTGGCGCTGTTCCTCGCCGGGCTGCTGCTGACGATGGTGGTGGGGCACTCGCCCAAGGCCACCGCGCGCGCGCCGCGCATCCGCGACCGCCGCCGCTCGGCCTACCTGCAGCGCTTCGGGCGCTTTGCGCTGGCGCTGGTGCGCGTGCTGATCTGGGCGGTCTTCATCGAGATGGTGATGCGCGTCTGGGGCACTTCGCTGGTGCGCCTGGCCGAGTCCTCCGCCGCGGGCCGCCATCTCACCGAGACGGTCTTCAGCGTCACCAGCACCGTGCTGCTGGCCTGGCTGGTCTGGCTGCTGATCGACACCGCCATCATGCAATCCCTGTCGCCGGCGCACGGACGCGGCGCGCAGCCCAGCCTGCGGGCCAAGACCATCCTGCCGCTGGTGCGCAACGCCTCGTTCATCGGCCTGCTGGTGATCACGGTGATCGCGGTGCTGGCCAACCTGGGCGTCAACGTGACGCCGCTGCTGGCCGGCGCGGGCGTGGTCGGCCTGGCCATCGGCTTTGGCGCGCAAAGCCTGGTGCAGGACCTGATCACGGGGCTGTTCATCGTGGTCGAGGACTCCATCGCCATCGGCGACTCGATCGAGCTGCCGGACCACGCCGGCGTGGTCGAAGCCATGACCATCCGCACGGTCAAGCTGCGCGACGGCCGCGGCGCGCTGCACACGCTGCCGTACAGCCAGATCAAGGCGGTCAAGAACCTGTCGCGCGGCTATGGCTACGCGGTGTTCAACATCGGCATCACCTACCAGAGCGACCTGGACCAGGCGCTGGAGCTGATCCGCACCACCGGCGCCGAACTGGCGCGCGACCATCGCTACGCGCGCAACCTGATGTCGGGGCTGGACATCCTGGGGCTGGACCGGTTCGACCCGAACGGCCCGGTGGTGATGGCACAGTTCAAGACCCGGCCGCTGATGCAGGCCGAGATCACGCGCGCCTTCAATGCGCGGCTCAAGCGCAATTTCGACGCCAACGACATCCGCATGGCATCGCCGAGCCTGACGATCCAGGTGGATGGCGGGGTCGCGCAGCTGGCGGGCAAGGAGGACGTGAGCCCTGCGCCACAATAGCCAGCGCTGCTGTGGCATGGGAGAAACGCTGGACTGTTTCCGCGTCGAGGATTTTGAAGTTTTCCTCAAGCGTATTACCATCGCGCCCCGGCATGATAACGGCCCCTGCCTGGCCTGGCTGGGGAGTTACGCCGTGCAATCCGTATTTTCCCCCCCGATACGGGGGATAAAACAAACAACATTGTTTGGCATGATTGCGTTACGGCGGACATGACGGGACAATGCGCGCCGCCAGCAGCATCCGTATCGGCGCAGATACAGAACGCCAGAACGGAACCGATAACACAAAAAGATGTAGCCACTTGCCGTGGCGCAGAGCAATAGGCGTTTGCCACCGGGGGGATCTGAACATGGGCGAACACCCGACTACGGACGAGGACTTCCATCGTCTGGTCGACTCAATCTACGAGTCCGCGCTGGACGTTGCGGCCATGCCCGCCGCCCTCGACCTCTTTTCCCGATACACCTGCACAGGCAGCCCGCGTTACCTGATCTGGGACAAGCTGGCCGGCTACGCCCGCCTTGGCGTGACCCCGCACGGCTGCTTCACCAGCGGCGCCAGCATGCCCGACTGGCTGCCCGGTCCGCTCGACCTGCCCCATGCGGGCGCTTGCTGCACCCCCGATGACGCCCCCGCGCTGGCCTGCGACGGTACCGCCGCGCTGGTGGCCTCGCACCATGGCGGCATGGCGGATGCGGCCACGGCTGCGCTGGCCTGCAGCGGACTGGAGCAAGGCATCCGCCTGATCGAGAACGCCGAGGTTTGCGTGCTGATGAGCGGCACCAGCGCGGGCAGCATCAGCGTGGGCCAGCGCGAGCGGCGCCTGGCCCACGTGATGCCGCACTGGGTGCGCGCGGCACGGATGCAGCAGCGCAACTTCGAGCTGAGCGGACTGGCCAGCCTGGGCCTGGCCGGGCTGGATACGCTGGACTTCGGCGTGATGGTGCTGCAGGCCGACCTGCGCGTGCGCTATGCCAACAGCTGGGCCGAGGCGCTGGTGCAGGCCGACGGCCACCTGTCGTTGCAGGGCGGCGTGCTGCGCGCCCACAGCGAGACCCTGCAGGCGGTGCTGCGCAAGCTGCTAGACGGTGCCATGCGCGCCCGCGGCACTGAGGCGGCCTCCGGCTCCTGGATGCACATCACTTCCGGCGGACAGCCGGTGCCGATCATCGTCACGCCGCTGGTATCGCGCCAGCCGGTGGAGGGCCCGTGGCAGCTGCCGGCCGCGATGATGCTGTTCGGCAACTCGGAATCGCGCTCGGTGCTGGATGCCGGCGTGCTGACCTCGCTGTTCGGGCTGTCGCGCAAGGAGAGCATTATCGCGATCCGTCTGGCTGCCGGCGAAACCCTCAACGAGATTGCCGAGCGCGAATTTCTCTCGCCCCACACCGTGCGCGTGCATATCCGCGACACGCTGCGCAAGACCGGCACGCATCGCCAGTCAGAGCTGGTGCGGCTGCTGCACCTGCTGCCGGGCGTGAACCTGGAGCGCGCCGGCGTGACCCCGGCTGTGCGGCCGCGCGCGCCGCGCCCGCGCGCCGCCTGAGGCGCCGCACCACCCCCCATCAGTTCACCGCCGCCTGCGCCGCCGCGAGGAAGCGCTGCACCTGGCGGTCGCCGTCATCGGGCCGCGCCGCCAGCGCAATGCCGATGCGCCCGGCCGGCCGCGGGCTGGACAATGGCAGGAAGCGCACGCGCCGGTTGGCGTAGCGCGCCGCCACGCTCGGCACCAGGGCCACGCCAAGCCCGCTCTCGACCAGGCTGACCTGGGTCTGCACCTGCACCGCCTCCTGCGTGACACGCGGCACAAAGCCCGCCTGCTGGCACAGCAGCATGGCCACCGCGTGCAGGTTGGGCACCTGCGCCGCCGGATACATGATGAAGGGCTCGTCCGCAAGCGCGCGCAGCGGGATGGCGTCTGCGCCTGCCAGCGGGCTGTCAGCCGGCACCGCCGCGACAAAGACGTCGTTTTCCAGCGGCGTCAGCGAATAGTTGCCGGTGTTCAGGATCGGGAAGCGCACCAGGCCGGCGTCGATCTGGTGCTTTTCCAGGCGGTCCAGGATCGCGGCGGTGGTGGATTCATGCAGGATCAGCTCGATGCCGGGATGCGCCGCGCGGAACGCCGGGATCAGCTTGGGCAGCAGCGCATACGTCGCCGAGCCGATAAAGCCGATGCGCAGCGCGCCGCGCTCGCCCTGCCCCGCGGCGATCGCGGCGGCACGTGCCTGCTGTGCATGGAACAGTGCACGGCGCGCATCGTGCAGCGCGGCCTCGCCCGCCTGCGTCAGCCGCACCCCGCGCGAGGTGCGCACGAACAGCGCCGTGCCAAGCTGGTCCTCGAGCTTGCGGATGGAAATGGAAAGCGGCGGCTGCGCCATGTGCAGGCGTTCAGCGGCGCGGTGGAAGTTGCCCGTCTCGGCCAGGGCGACGAACTGCTGCAGCTGGCGGAAGTCCATGGCTTGTTAATATCCTGTGAATATCGATTTCTAAAAAACTAATATTAGACCAAGCCTCGCCTGCTGATCTACCCTGTGCCCCACAGTCAACAAGATCGGAGACAACATGCTGCCGCTTGCAGGCATCCGCGTGGTCGACCTGTCCACCGTGGTGATGGGGCCGTATGCCAGCCAGTGGCTGGCCGACCTGGGCGCCGAGGTGATCAAGGTCGAGCCGCCCGAGGGCGACTCCACGCGCCGTACCGGCCCCGCCGCCGAGCCCGGCATGGCGGCCATTTTCCTGGGCGTGAACCGCAGCAAGCGCAGCGTGGTGCTGGACCTGAAGCAGCCGGCCGCGCAGGCCGCGCTGGACCGCGTGCTGGCCGGCGCCGACGTGCTGATGCACAGCATGCGCCCGCAAAAGCTGGCCGCACTCGGGCTGGCGCCCGACGACGTGCGGGCGCGCCACCCGGAGCTGGTCTTTGTCAGCCTGCTCGGCTTTGCCGAGGATGGCCCCTATGGCGGCCGCCCGGCATACGACGACATCATCCAGGGCCTGTCCGGCAATGCCGCGCTGATGGCGGCGCAGACCGGCGACAGCCGCTACTTCCCCGCCATTGCCGCGGACAAGACCAGCGGGCTGGTGGCCGCGCTGTCGGTCTGCGCGGCGCTGGCCGGGCGCGCGCGGCGCAATGCCGATGGCGGCAGCGGCCACGGCACGCTGGTCGAAGTGCCGATGTTCGAATCCATGGTCGCCTTCAACCTGGTCGAGCATTTCTACGGCCGCCATTTCGAGCCGCCGCGCGGCCCCAGCGGCTATCCGCGCGTGCTGGCGCCGCTGCGCCGCCCGTACCGCAGCGCCGACGGCGATGTCTGCATGATGCCGTACACCGATGCGCACTGGCGCGACTTCTTCCAAGCCGCCGGGCGCCCCGAGCTGGCCGCCGATGCGCGCTTTGCCGACATCGCGGCACGCACGCGGCATATCGAGACGCTGTACGAGCTCACCGGCGAAATCGTGCACGGACAGACCACCGCGCACTGGGTGGAGCTGTGCGAACGCCTGCAGATCCCGGTGGCGCGCATCAATGAACTCGACGACCTGCCGGCCGATCCGCACCTGGCCGCCACCGGCTTCTTCGAAACCGTCGAAGACCCGGCCATGGGCACGCTGCGTTTTCCCGGCGCGCCGGTGCGCTTCGACAGCCAGCGCGCGCCGCTGGGCATCCCGCCGCGGCTGGGCGAGCATACCGCGAGCGTGCTGGCGCAGGCGGGACTGTCCGCAGAAGCGATCGCGCAATTGCAACTAAGCGGTGCCGCACGCTGCGCACCCGTCAAGGAGACACCATGAAGCATGCAGAACTGCCCCGCCTCGGCCAGGGCTTCTACTGGCAGGAACTGCAGGAGGGCCAGGCCTTCCGCACCTTTGCCCGCACCGTGACCGAGACCGACCTGGTCAATTTCATCTCCGTCACCGGCATGGTCGAGGCCATCTTCATCGAAGCCGGCTATGACGGTGGCGCCATCCAGGGCCGGCCGGTGCCGGCGGCGCTGACCTACACGCTGATCGAGGGCTTCATCCTGCAGACCATGATCCAGGGCACCGGGCTGGCCATGCTGGAACTCACGCAGCAGATCCACGCGCCGGTGGTGGTGGGCGACACCATCCACGCCACTGTGACCGTGACCGGCATCCGCCCCACTTCGCGCAACGGCCGGGCGGTGGTGGATTCGCGCATCGAGGTGTTCAACCAGCGCGGGGAGCAGGTCATGACCTACACCGCGCGCAGGTTGCTGGCGGGACGCTGAACCCACGGCGGCATCCGCCGCGTGGCTGCATGGACGGAGGAGACAAAGACATGAAGGCAAAGACTTTCATCACGACACTGGCTGCCGCGGCAGCCATCGTATTGCCGGCGATGCTGGCGCAGCCGGCGGCGGCCGCCGATGCCGCCTACCCGTCGCACCCGATCCGCATGGTGGTGCCGTTCCCGCCGGGCGGCCCGACCGACCTGGTGTCGCGCGTGATCGCACGGCGCATGAGCGAGACGCTCGGCCAACAGGTGCTGGTCGACAACCGCCCCGGCGCCAACGGCAATATCGGCGCGGAGATCGTCGCCAAGGCGCCGGCCGACGGCTATACGGTGCTGTACAACACCTCGTCGATCGCGCTGAGCCCGGCGCTCTACCGCAAGCTCAGCTACGACGTGAAACGCGATTTCGCGCCGGTGGCGCTGACGGCAATGGTGCCGCTGGTGCTGGAGGTCAACGCGCAGCTGCCGGTACAGAACGTGAAAGAGTTCATCCAGTACCTGAAGGCCAACCCCGACAAGCTCACCTACGGCTCGGCCGGCAACGGCAACGTGACGCACCTGGCGGCCTTCATGTTCCTGCAGGCCAACGGCCTGTCGGCGGTGCATGCGCCCTACAAGGGCAGCGCGCCGGCGCTGACCGACCTGGCCAGCGGACAGGTGCAGTTCATGGCCGACACCATCAATTCATCGCTGCCCTTCATCCGCGACAAGCGTATGCGCGCGCTGGCCGTCACCAGCACCACGCGCAGCGCCCAGTTGCCGGACGTGCCCACCCTTGCCGAAACCGTGCAGCCGGGCTTCGAGGTCGGCGCCTGGCAGGGCATGATGGTGCCGGCCAGGACACCGGCCGAGATCGTGCGCAAGCTCAATGCCGCCGCCACCAAGGCGCTGGCCCACCCCGAGACGCGCGCAAGCCTGGCCGCGCAGGGGGCGGAGCCGCGCGGATCGACCCCGGAGGCCTACGCCGCCTACCTCAGCGCGGAAATGACGCGCTGGCAGAAGGTCGTGAAGGATTCCGGCGCGACGCTGGACTGAGACCGCTGCCACCAGCCAATACCAGACACAGGATTTCACCGTGACCGCATTGCTTTCCACCTTCGGCCTGACCTCCCTGCCGCCGCACGCCGTGGCGTTCCGCGGCGAGGTGCGGGCCTTTCTCGATGAGCACCTGCCCGCGCTGCCGCCGGAAACGCGCGCGCGCTCGTGGATGGGCTTTGACGCCGCCTTCAGCCGGGCGCTGGCCGCGCGCGGCTGGGTCGGCATCACGCTGCCGGCGCAGTTCGGCGGCGCGGGCCTGGATCCGTTTTCGCGTTTCGTGCTGGTGGAAGAACTGCTGGCCTGCGGCGCGCCGGTGTCGGCGCACTGGATCGCCGACCGCCAGAGCGGCCCGCTGATCCTGCGCTACGGCAACGACGCGCAGAAGGCGCGCTACCTGCCCGCGATCAGCCGCGGCGAGGCCTTCTTCTGCATCGGCATGAGCGAGCCCAACTCCGGCTCCGACCTGGCCAGCGTGGCCACGCGCGCGGTGCGCCAGGCGGACGGCAGCTGGCGCCTGAACGGCCGCAAGATCTGGACTACCAATGCCGACCGCTGCCACTTCATGATCGCGCTGGTGCGCACCTCGGGCACGCCGCAGGACCGGCAGGCCGGACTGTCGCAGTTCATCGTCGACCTGCACGCACCGGGCGTCACGGTGCGGCCGATCCACGACCTCGCGGGCGACGCGCACTTCTCCGAAGTCACCTTCGACGACGTGGCGCTGGCCCCGGACGCGCTGGTCGGCCAGGAAGGCAGCGGCTGGGAGCAGGTCAACGCCGAGCTGGCGTTCGAGCGCAGCGGCCCGGAGCGCCTCTACTCCAGCGTGGTGCTGCTCGACACCTGGCTCGACGCCATGCGCCGGCTGCCGCCGGCACGGCGCGACACGGTGACCGCGGGCCGGCTCGCCGGCCACCTGGCGGTGCTGCGCGCCATGTCGCTGGCCGTCACGTCGCGGCTGGCCGCCGGTGAAAGCCCGGTGGTGGAGGCTGCGCTGGTGAAGGACCTGGGCACGACCTTCGAGCAGTCGATCCCGGCGCTGGTGGAAGCCGCGCTCGGTGACGAACCCGCGCTGGCGGCCGATGGGGCGCTGTACCGCACCCTGGCCTATGTCACGCAGATCGCGCCGTCGTACTCGCTGCGCGGCGGCACCCGCGAAATCCTGCGCGGCATGATCGCGCGCGGGCTCGGCCTGCGCTGAATCCGCCCCCGTCGACCGCCATCCTGAACGAGATACCCCATGCATAACGCCTATTCCGACGCCCTCGACGCGCTGCTGCGCGACTGCTGCCCGCCCGCCACCGTGCGCGCGCTGGAACAGCGGGCCGACCCGCAGCCGCTGTGGCAAGCGCTGCTGGAAAGCGGCTTTGCCGATTGCCTGCTGCCCGAATCCGCCGGCGGCGCCGCGCTGCCGCTGCGCGAACTTGCGCCGGTGCTTTTTGTCACCGGCCGCCACGCCTTGCCGCTGCCGCTGGCGCAGACCATCTTTGCGCGCGCGCTGCTGCAGGCGCATGGCATTGCCCTGCCCGCCGGCCCGGTCGCACTCGCCGGCTTTGAAGACGGCGCCGCCGCGGCGCTGGTGGCCGACGCCCGCCATGCGCAGTGGTTCCTGCTGCAGGACGGCGAGCGTTGCCTGCTGCTGCCGGCGGCCGACGCCCGCGCCGAAGCGACCGGCGCCCATCACGACCTGACGCTGCGCGTGCCGCGCCCTGACGCCTCGGCGCCAGCGGCGTTTTCACTGCCGGCCGGCACCCTGCGCACGCTGGGCGCCTGCCTGCACACGGCGCAGCTGGCCGGCGCGCTGTCGCACGTGCTCGACCTGACCCTGCAGTACGCCAACGACCGCCAGCAGTTCGGGCGCGCCATCGGCAGGTTCCAGGCGATCCAGCACCAGGTCAGCGAGATGGCCGAGCATGTCGCCGCCGCACGCGTGGCCGCACAGCTGGCCTGCGACAGCGGCACCGGCACGCCCGACCGGCTGCGCGCGGCCATCGGCAAGCTGCGCGCCAGCGACGCGGTCACGCCGGTGGCCGCCATCGCGCACGCCGTGCACGGCGCCATCGGGATCACTGAGGAATACGACCTGCAGCTCTATACGCGCCGGCTGCATGCATGGCGGGTGGCGGACGGTTCGGAGCGCTGGTGGAGCCGGGTGCTGGGCGAGCAGGTATGCGCCAGCGCCGGCCGCAACGCGGTGGAACTGGTGCGCAAATGGTGCGAGCCCGCGCCCGCCGCCTGAGCGGCGGGGCTTAACCCCGGCAATCGCGGGATCAGGCGGCCAGGCTGAGGCCGCCGCCGTGCGGGCGGCGGTGGCGCCGTTCCGGCTTGCACTCGTACTTCAGCTCGGTGCGGCCGTCCTCGTAGGCGACCTCGAGCCGCACGGTGAAGCCCCACAGCCGGGTCACGTGCCGGATCACCTCGTCGAAGTTGTGCGCCAGCGGCCGGCGGTCGTTCTGCAGGTGCCGCAGCGTCAGCGAGCGGTCGCCGCCCACGTCGACATTGGTGACCTGGATATTGGGCTCCATGCTGGAGAGGTCATACTGCGCCGCCATCAGCTGGCGGATCGCGCGGTAGCCTTCGTCGTTGTGGATCGCGGTGACGCGCAGCTTGCCTTCGCGGTCATCGTCCAGCACCGAGAACAGCTTCAGCTCGCGGATCACGCGCGGCGACAGGAACTGCAGCAGGAAGCTCTCGTCCTTGAAGTTGCGCATGGCAAAGTCCAGCGTCTTGCGCCAGTCGCTGCCGGCGAATTCCGGGGCCCAGCGGTAGTCCTCTTCGGTCGGGTTCTCGCACATGCGGCGCAGATCCTGGAACATCAGGAAACCGACCGTGTAGGGGTTCATGCCGCTGTAGTAGGGGCTGTTGTACGGCGGCTGGTAAATCACGTTGGTATGTGCCTGCAGCAGCTCCATCATGAACGCATCGTTGACCAGCTTTTCCTCGTACAGCTGGTTGATGATGGTGTAGTGCCAGAACGTGGCCCAGCCTTCGTTCATGACCTTGGTCTGGCGCTGCGGATAGAAATACTGCGCGATCTTGCGCACGATGCGCACGATCTCGCGCTGCCACGATGCCAGCTTGGGCGCGTTCTTCTCGATGAAGTACAGCAGGTTCTCCTGCGGCTCGGGCGGGAAGATGATTTCCCCCTCGGACGCCTCGTCCTCCGACGCCAGCGCATGCGGCCGGTGCTTGGGCAGGGTGCGCCACAGGTCGTTGACCTGCAGCTGCAGGTAGTTCTCGCGATCGGCCTGCCGCGCCTTCTCTTCGGTGATGGACAGTTTCTTGGGCCGCTTGTAGCGGTCCACGCCGTAGTTCTGCAAGGCGTGGCAAGAGTCCAGCAGCAGTTCGACCTCGCGCTCGCCGTAACGCTGCTCGCACTCGGCGACGTAGTTCTTGGCAAACAGCAGGTAATCCACGATGGCGTCCGCGTTGGTCCAGGTGCGGAACAGGTAGTTGCCCTTGAAGAAAGAGTTGTGGCCGTAGCAGGCGTGCGCGATCGTCAGCGCCTGCATCGGCATGGTGTTCTCCTCCATCAGGTAGGCGATGCAGGGATTGGAGTTGATGACGATCTCGTAGGCCAGCCCCATGTG
Organism: Cupriavidus sp. CPT47-8839-RL05A; assembly: GCF_058792255.1. NCBI lineage: Bacteria > Pseudomonadati > Pseudomonadota > Betaproteobacteria > Burkholderiales > Burkholderiaceae > Cupriavidus > Cupriavidus sp. CPT47-8839-RL05A. Next base: position 75,794 of record NZ_JBYTEG010000029.1, read on the forward strand.
GCCGCGCTGGTAGCTGCGCTCGGACGCCAGGAAGTGCTTGCCGTAGGACCAGTGGCTGTAGCCGACCGGCAGCCCCGCCGACGCGTAGGCGTCGAGCATCTGCTCGGCGGTGATGATCTCGATCTGGTTGGGATAGGTATCCAGCCCGAATTCGCCGGCGATGCGGGCGATCTCGCGGTCATACCGTTTGATCAGCTCGAAGGTCCATTCCGAACCCGTGGAGAGATAAGCCATCTTCGCCCCTTGTTGCCCGGGCAAGGCGCCAGACCCGTCCAGCGCGCACGGCATCGCCGCGCCGCGTGGTCCGCGTTGCCTCGCCATTTGCCTTCACTGTGGCCCTCCGCGAGGAAGGCCAGGATCGGCGCCACCCTATGCTGCGCGCTTCTGGAACAGGTCGTGCAGCACCGGGTAGATCTCGTCCGCACCGATGATGCGCTGCATCGCAAAGTGATCGAACTGTCCCTTGACCGTCAGATACTCTTCCCAGAGATTCTGCGGCTCTTCCGACGCGACTTCAACATATGCATAGTACTGGACCAGTGGCAGGATCGAATCGCGCAGCAGGCGCCCGCACAACTCGGAATCACCGGCCCAGTTATCGCCGTCTGATGCCTGCGCGCAGTAGATATTCCACTGGCTGGGCGGATAGCGGTCGTGGATCACTTCCACCATCAGCTTCAGCGCACTGGACACCACGGTACCACCGGACTCGCGCGAGTGGAAGAAGTCTTCCTCATCGACTTCCTTCGCCACCGTGTGATGGCGAATGAACACCACGTCGATGCGCTCGTAGTTGCGCTTCAGGAACAGGTACAGCAGCATGAAGAAGCGCTTGGCCAGGTCCTTGCGGCTCTCGTCCATCGAGCCGGACACGTCCATCAGGCAGAACATCACCGCCTGGGCCTGCGGGCGCTTCTTCAGCACGCGGTTGTTGTAGCGCAGGTCGAGCTTCTCGATAAAGGGCACGCGGTCGATGCAGGCACGCAGGTGCCGCATCTTCTCCATCAGCTCGAGCGTGCCTTCGGCATAGGGACCGTCCTTTTCCAGCGCCTCGCTGTAGTCCAGCTCCAGCTCGCGCAGGCGCTTCTGGTAAGGGCTGGACAAGGCGATGCGCCGCCCCAGCGAGCTGCGCATGGTGCGCAGGACCGACAGGTTGGCAGGCGTGCCGTCGATGGAATAGCCGGCGCGCACCTTGCGCACCTCGGCGATCTTGGCGAGGTGGCGCTTGGCCAGGTCCGGCAGCGCCATGTCCTCGAAGAAGAAGTTCAGGAAATCCTCGCGCGACAGCGTGAAGACGAAATCGTCTTCGCCTTCGCCACTGTCGCTGGCGCGCGAACCGGTCCCGCCACCGCCCTGCTGCTGGCGGTCGAAGGAGTCGCCCTTGACGAATTTCTTGTTGCCAGGGTGAATCCACTCGCGCCGCCCGCCCGGGCCGTGGTGGAAGATCGGTTCGGAGATGTCCTTGACCGGAATGGACACCTGGCCGCTCTGCTCGATGTCCATGATCTTCCGGCCGGACACCGCCTTTGCCACCGCTTGCCGGATCTGCTCGCGGTAGCGCTTGATGAAACGTTGCTGGTTGACGGCACTCTTGTTGCCGCCGTTCTCGCGCCGATCGATGACCGTAGCCATATGTTGCCCTCGTTGAGAGACCTGTTCCGCGGCGCCGTTACGATGACTTTCTTACGCGCAGATACCACTCCACCAGAAGTCTCACTTGCTTGGGCGTGTACCCCTTCTCGACCATGCGGTTGACGAAGTTCTCGTGCTTGTCCTGGTCTTCGCGAGAAGACTTGGCATTGAACGAGATCACCGGCAGCAGGTCCTCCGTGGTGGAGAACATGCGCTTCTCGATCACCATCCGCAGCTTTTCATAGCTGGTCCAGACCGGATTCTTGCCACTGTTGTTGGCCCGCGCCCGCAGCACGAAGTTGACGATCTCGTTGCGGAAGTCCTTCGGGTTCGAGATACCCGCGGGCTTCTCCACTTTCTCAAGCTCGTCGTTCAGCGCGTTGCGGTCGAGGATCTCGCCGGTGTTGGGATCGCGGTACTCCTGGTCCTGGATCCACAGGTCGGCGAACACCACATAGCGGTCGAAGATGTTCTGCCCATACTCCGAATACGACTCCAGGTAGGCGGTCTGGATCTCCTTGCCGATGAACTCCACGAACGGAGTGGTCAGGTACTCCTTGATGTACGACAGCAGCTTGGCTTCCTGCTCCGGCGGGAACTGCTCGCGCTCGATCTGCTGTTCGAGCACGTACAGCAGGTGCACCGGGTTGGCCGCCACTTCGGTGTTGTCGAAGTTGAAGACCTTGGACAGGACCTTGAACGCAAAGCGCGTCGACAGCCCGTTCATGCCTTCGTCGATGCCGGCGTAGTCGCGGTATTCCTGGTACGACTTCGCTTTCGGATCCACGTCCTTCAGGCTTTCGCCGTCATAGACGCGCATCTTCGAGAAGATATTGGAGTTCTCGGGCTCCTTGATGCGCGTAAGCACCGCGAACTGCGCCATCATCTTCAGCGTGTTGGGCGCGCACGGCGCGGCCGACAGCGAACTGCTGCGCAAGAGCTTGTCGTAGATCTTCACCTCGTCGGACACGCGCAGCACGTACGGCACCTTGACGATATAGATCCGGTCCAGGAAAGCCTCGTTGTTCTTGTCCGACTTGAAGGTCGTCCACTCGGCCTCGTTCGAGTGCGCCAGGATGATGCCGTCGAACGGGATCGCGCCGAAGCCTTCGGTGCCCTTGTAGTTGCCTTCCTGCGTTGCCGTCAGCAGCGGGTGCAGGACCTTGATCGGCGCCTTGAACATTTCAACGAACTCGAGCAGGCCGCGGTTGGCCAGGCAGAGCCCGCCGGAATAGGAGTAGGCGTCCGGATCGTCCTGCGGAAAATCTTCCAGCTTGCGGATGTCGACCTTGCCGACCAGCGAGGAAATATCCTGGTTGTTTTCGTCGCCAGGCTCGGTCTTCGAGATCGCAATCTGCGACAGCACCGAAGGGCGCAGCTTGACCACCCGGAACCTGGTGATATCGCCGTTGAACTCGTGCAGGCGCTTGACCGCCCATGGCGAGGCAATGGTGTTCAGGTACCGGACCGGAATGCCGTAGTCCTCTTCCAGGATCTTGCCGTCCTCCTCTGGCGCGAACAGCCCCAGCGGCGACTCATGGATCGGCGAACCCTTGAGCGCGTAGATGGGGATCTCCTCCATCAGCGCCTTGAGCTTTTCAGCGAGCGAGGACTTGCCACCACCCGGAGGCCCGAGCAGGTAGAGGATCTGCTTGCGCTCTTCCAGGCCCTGCGCCGCGTGCTTGAAGAACGAGACGATCTGTTCGATCGTGTCCTCCATGCCATAGAAGTCGCGGAAGGCCGGATAGATGCGGATGACCTTGTTGAAGAACAGGCGGGACAGCCTGGGGTCATGGTGGGTATCCACCAACTCAGGCTGGCCGATGGCGGCAAGCATGCGCTCTGCAGCAGTCGCGTAGGCAGTCGGATCCTTCTTGCAGATCTCCAGGTACTCCTGGATGCTGTATTCCTCTTCCTTGCGAGCTTCGAAGCGCGTAGCGTAATGGCCAAAAATGTCCATACCTCACTCCCGTCAGAGTTCACGTCCGAGGCGTGCTACCCCTAAGGCTTCGCGCAACGTTCGCGGCACACCACCCCGGCCTGGCGACCTGTCATGTTGCGAAGTCTTTACTTCATCATAGTCAAATAACGGCGATGGTGGAATCCGAGTTGACAAATCTTGCATCGATGCAACGTCTGTTTCGTTGCTGCATTTTCTGCATGAATTCGCTTCAGCTTTTGGCTGCATTTCCGCTCGGGCCTTGCCCCCGCACGCGACGGGCCATTGACCATGCTTGTGAAACACCTTACACCTTTCCCGCCATCCGTGCACATCCGGTTTTGTAACCATACGCACGAAAGCCGGCACTGGTGCCGGCCTTCGTTTTTCCGCATTTTCTTACGCGTTTGCGCGCACTAGCACGCGCACAGTGCTGATAGCAGGCGCGTCAAAGCGTGCGCGCGACCAGCTCCTTCATGATCTCGTTGGAGCCGCCGAAGATCTTGCTCACGCGTGCATTCGCATACATACGCGCGATCGGGTATTCAAGCATGTAGCCGTAGCCGCCGTGCAACTGCAGGCACTCGTCGATGACCTGGCAGTTCTGCTGCGTGCACCACCACTTGGCCATGGCGGCCGTGGCAGCGTCGAGCTTGCCGTCAATCAGGCGCAGCATGCAATCGTCGACGAAGGTCGCGGCAATGGTGGCGACCGTCTTGCACTCCGCCAGCTTGAACCGCGTGTTCTGCAGATCGGCGAGCGGCTGGCCGAACACCTTGCGCTCGCGCACGTATTCGGTGGTCAGCTCGATGGCACGCTGCATGGTGGCCACGGCCCCGAGCGCAATGATCATGCGCTCTTGCGGCAGCTGCTGCATAAGCTGGTAGAAACCCTGCCCTTCCTGCGTGCCAAGCAGGTTGGCGCACGGCACCAGCACGTCGTCGAAGAAGAGTTCGGCGGTGTCCTGCCCTTTCTGCCCGATCTTCTCGAGAATGCGGCCACGACGGAAGCCCGGCAGGTCTCGCGTCTCCACCATGACCAGCGACACGCCGCGCGAACCGGCCTCCGGATCGGTCTTGGCCACCACGCAGACCAGGTCGGCGTGATACCCGTTCGTGATGAAGGTCTTTGCACCGTTTATGCGATAGCAGTCTCCGTTTTCGGTCTGTTCGCGCACCGCGCGGGTGCGTATCGCTTTGAGGTCGGAACCGGCGCCAGGTTCCGACATGGCAATGGCCGCCACCATTTCGCCGCTGGCCATCTGCGGCAGCCACTTCTTCTTCTGCGCTTCCGTGCCGTAGTTGAGCAGGTAATGTGCCACGATGCCGCTGTGCACATTATTGCCAAGGCTGGTGCAGACGGCGCGCGACATTTCCTGCGTGATGACGGCCTCGTGGGCAAAGGTGCCGCCACCGCCGCCGTATTCCTCGGGGATGCTGGCGCACAGCAGCCCGATCTGGCCGGCGCGGCGCCAGACCTCGCGGTCGATATAGCCCTGGGCGGCCCAGCGGGCCTCGTTGGGCACCAGTTCGCGCTCGATGAAGCGGCGCACGGTTTCCTGGAACATCCCCAGGTCTTCGGTCATCCAGGGGGTCTGGCGTACGGCGGGCGCCGTGTGCTGGTCGTGGGATCCCATATGGTGTGCTGGTATCAGGGTAAACGAGAAAATTGGCAGGCGACCGTTACCGTCCGGCCAGCGCCCGCCTGTATACGTAAACGACAGCCCGGCGAGGCCGCTGGATGCTGCGGGGCAGCATGACCCGCGCCGCCGCTCAGTCCGGCCAGCGGTAGCGCAGCGGCTGCTTGGCCATGAAGCGGTCGGCAGCCTCGCGGCGATAGGCGGTGGAGAAGGCAATGCCCTGCCCATCCGCTTCCATCGCCAGCATGGTGTGCAGGTCCTGGTTCAGCGAGGCGTTCAGCGCCTGCTTGGTCAGGCCCACCGCCACCGGCGAGGCCTCGGTGAAGGCCTGCGCCAGCGTCCGCGCACGTTCCTGCAGGCTGTCCGCCGGCACGATTTCCATGACGATGCCAAGGTCTTGCGCGGCCTGGGCGTTCAGCTCGCGCATCGAGAACATCAGCGCCTTGGCCCGCTGCAGGCCGATCATCCGCGGCAGCGTGTAGAACACGCCACAGTCGGGGACCAGCCCCATGCGCAGGAACGGCAGCCCGAAGCGCGCGCGCGGCGTGGCCAGGATGATGTCGGCCGTCAGCGCCAGGCTGAAGCCCGCGCCATAGGCCGCGCCGTCCACCGCGGCGATGACCGGCACGTCGAGCTGGATCAGGTCTTCCAGCCAGCCGTGCACCTTGTGCAGGCGCTTGCGGCCCTGCTCGGCATTGATCTCGACCTGCATCGAGCTGATGTCGCCGCCCGACGAGAAATCGGTGCCGGCGGCGGTCAGGATCAGCGCGCGCACGCTGTCGTCGGCACGTACCCGGCGAATCACTTCGCCGATCTCGTCGCGCATCGGCAAGGACAGCGCGTTCTTGCGCGCCGGCGAGTCCAGCGTCAGCGTGGCGACGCCGTCCTCGACGGCAAAGCGGATGGTTTCCATCGGTGGGCTCCGGGAGGCGGGTTTCAGTCGAGCTGGATATTGGCGTCGCGCACGATCTTGGCCCACTTGGGCGTATCGCCGGCGACCACGGCCGCCAGTTCCTGCGGCGCGGACCCGACCGGCTGCAGGCCCATGCCGGCCAGCTTCTGCGTCACTTCGGGCAGGCGCACGATGCGCGCGGTCTCTGCCGCCAGCTTCGCCGTCACATCCTTGGGCGCATTGGCCGGCAGGAACAGCCCGTACCAGCCGTTGGGCTCGAACCCCGGCAGGCCCAGTTCAGTGAAGGTCGCCACATTGGGCAGCGCCTTGTAGCGCTGGGTGCCGGTGATGCCGAGGATCTTGAACTTGTTGCTGCCCAGGTACGGGTTGGCCGAGGTCACGTCGACAAAGGCGCTGTCCACCTGGCCGCCAAGCAGGTCGCTCATCAGCGGCGCCGCGCCCTTGTAAGGGATGTGTGCGAGCTCGATGCCTGCCTGCTGCTTGAGCAGCTCGCCGTGCAGGTGCGACGAGGTGCCGTTGCCATAGGAGCCATAGCTGAGCTTGCCCGCCTTGGCCAGCGCCAGGAACTCGCGCATATTGTTGGCCGGCACGCGGTTGGGCACGACGAACAGGTCGGACGACTTGGCGATCAGCGAGACCGGCGTGAAGTCCCTGGCCACGTCGTACGGCGTGCGCTTGTACAGGGCCGGCGCCTGGATCAGCGCGGTGATCGCCAGCAGGATGGTGTAGCCGTCGGCCGGCGCCTTGGCGACGGTGTCGTTGCCCAGCATGCCGCTGGCGCCGGGCTTGTTTTCGACCACCACCGGCTGGCCCAGGCTTTCGGCCAGGCGCTGGCCGATCAGGCGGCCCACGGTGTCGGTGCCGCCGCCGGCCGGGTACGGCACGATCATGCGGATCGGCTTGCCGGGATACGGTTGCTGCGCGAAGGCGCTGCCCGCGCCGCCGAGGATGGCCGCGCCGGCCAGGGTGCCGGCCTGTGCCAGCCAGTTGCGTCTGCTTTGCTGCATGCTGTCTCTCTCTTTGCTGAATTCGCCGCTGGCGTCACGCGCTCGGGTTTTCCGCCTGCATCTCGCGCTCCTGCAAGGCGCGCCACAGGATCTTGCCGGTGGCCGACTTGGGCAGCGCATCGACCACGTCGACGATGCGCGGCACCTTGTACGCGGCCATATGCTCGCGGCACCAGGCCATGATGCGTTCGGGGTCGGCTTCGGCCGTGCCGCGTGCTTCCGGGCGCAGCGCCACCACGGCCTTGACGGTCTCGCCGCGGCGCTGGTCGCGGGCGGCGATCACGCAGGCTTCGTGGATGGCCGGGTGCCCGTACAGCAGGTTCTCCACCTCGGCCGGCCAGACCTTGTAGCCGGACGCGTTGATCATGCGCTTGAGGCGGTCGCGCATGAAGAAGTAGCCTTGCTCGTCCATGAAGCCGAGGTCGCCGGTGCGCAGGAAGCGCTTGCCGCCGATCTCGATGAAGGTGGCAGCGTTGGCTTCCGGGTTGCGCCAGTAGCCCAGCATCACCTGGCCGCCGTGGACCACGATCTCGCCGGTCTCGCCGCAAGGCAGTTCCTGCAGCGTCTCGGGATCGAGCACGCGCGCGTCCACGCCGAAGGTGGCGATGCCCAGGCATTCGCGCTTGGGCTGGTTGCGCGGGTTGGACAGGATGAAGGCCGCGGTCTCGGTCATGCCGTAGGCCTCGACGTAGGGCAGGCCGAAACGCTCCTGCAGCATATTGGCCACCGCTTCGGGCATGGCCGCGCCGCCGCCGCCCACATAGGCCAGGCTCGACAGGTCGCGCGCGTCGATGCCCGGCTGCGAGAAGAAATCCACCATCATCGCCGGCGGCGCGCCCCAGACCGAGACGCGGTAGCGCTCGATCAGGTCCGCGGCCAGCGCGCGGTCCCAGCGCGGCATCAGCACCACGGTGGCACCCAGGTAGAGCGGCGAGTTCATGCAGTTCTGCATGCCCAGCAGGTGGAACATCGGCGCCACGGCCAGCACCACGGATTCGGGCGTGGCGCCGCGCCAGATCACCGATCCGGCCGCCGCGGTCATCAGCGTGCCGTGGCTATGCATGCAGCCCTTGGGGTGGCCGGTGGTGCCGGAGGTATAGGCCAGCATGCACAGCGTGTCGTAGCCCGCCTGGTGCGGCAGCGGCCGGTGCCCGGCGGCGCTGGCCGCGTCCCAGGCCACCGGCATGGCGCCGGAGGACGCGGCCTGCGGTGCGGGCGGCGCTTCGCGCAGCCAGGCCGGCACCGCCAGGCCGCCGTCGTCGCGCAGCATGCCGGCGTAGTCGTGCAGGATCACATGTCGCAGCGCCGGGCCGTGCAGCGGCGCCACGCGCTGGTACAGCTCGCTGCCGGCAAAGGCGGCCACCGCGCCGCTGTCCTGGACCACGTGGGCAAGTTCGGCCTCCAGCCACATCGGGTTGGCCGGGACCACCACGCCTTCGGCGCGCAGGATCGCGTAGTAGGCAATGATGAACTGCGGGCAGTTCTGGCTGAACAGCAGCACCCGGTCGCCCGGCTCGATGCCGCAGGCCTGCTGCAGGTAGCCGGCCATCCGTTCGATCTCGTCCTGCAGCTGGCCGTAGGAGATCGCGGTGCCGAAATACTGGATCGCGGTCTTGTCCGGATAGCGGTGCGCCGCCGCCTCGACGTTATAAAACAGGCTGGTGCGAGGCGTATGCAGCGTGGCCGGCAGGCCGGGCGGCCAGGCGGGGGAACGGAATGGCTGATTGGTATTTGTAGCAGGCTTCATTTGCGGCAATCGACAGGTCAAACGGGAATGACTTAATCCAGGCGGATGTTCCTGGTGCGGATCACCTTGCCCCAGCGGACATAGTCGGCCTGGATGGTCTGGGCAAACGCGTCCGGCGTGCTGCCGGTCAGGATCACGCCAAGCTCGTTCATGCGCTTGCGCACGTCGGGCTGGGCCAGCACGCGGTTGACGTCCGCCGAGAACTTCTCAACGATCGGCCGCGGCGTGGCGGCCGGCAGCAGCAGCCCGAACCAGCCCATCGCATCCATGCCTTCAATGCCGGCTTCGCGGAAAGTCGGCACATCCGGCAGTTGCGGCGCGCGCGCGGGGCCAGTCACCGCGAGGGCGCGCAGGCGGCCGGTGGCGACGTGGGGCTTGGCGCCCATCACCGAGATCACCGCCGCCGGCACCTGGCCGCCCAGCAGGTCGTTCAGCTCCGGAGCCTCGCCCTTGTATGAGACATGGAGCATGTCGATCTTGGCGGCCTCGTTGAAGACCTCGCCGTACAGGTGGCCACTCGAGCCGGCCCCGAACGAGCCGTAGGAGAACTGCTTCGGCTTGGCGCGAACCTGCGCGATGAAGTCTTTCAGGTTGGTGGCAGGCACCGCATTGCTGTTGACGGCGAACACCAGGTTGGTCGTGCCGAGCTCGGACACCGCGGCGAAATCCTTCACCGGGTCATAGGGCGCCCGGGCATACAGGCTTGGCGCCTGCACCAGCGGCGTGATCGTCAGCAGCGCGGTGTAGCCGTCGGCCTCGGCACGGGCGACCACCTCGGCGCCGAGCATGCCGCTCGCACCCGGGCGGTTTTCCACCACCACCGGGCGCTTCCAGGCCTTGCCCAGCCCTTCGGCAATGGCGCGGGCCAGCACATCGGTGGCGCCACCGGCCGGGAAGGGCACGACCATGCGCACGGTGCGCGCCGGGAATTCGCTCTGCGCGAGCGCCGCGCCCGCCCCCAGCATCCCGGCGGCAACGCCGCCCCACGCCAGCAATCCGGCCCCAAAGCGCCACAGCGCACTACGACGATCTGCCTGCATGTGTTGTTGTCTCCATTGTTTTTCCTGAGGCGGGGAACGGGTGGTTGCCCCGTTTCTGGTCCCGTCCGGGCCGGTGGGCCGGCCTTGTATCGGTATCAGCCGGAGAGTGCGCGATGCTGCGGTGCGTGGACAATGACCAGACAAGCCAAAATGATTGGCCGAATCGCTCAGATGGAAGGCAGCCTTTGGCAAATCCCGATTGTGCGGTGCGGTCGCGGCTTGCTAAGGTGCCGGGACGATGAGGCAAAACGTCCGTCAACGCCCCGCGGAGCCAGCCGTTCCGCGGTGCCGGCGCCGACGCGCCACCGTGATGAGGAGACCCATGCATACCGCTGTCCTGTCATCGCCGCGCCCGCCCGTGCCGGGCAAACTGCACCTCCCCGGCAGCACACTGCCGCCGGCGCTCGGACATGGCCATGCCAGCGGCCGGGCCGAGGCCCCGGCCACCACGGCGCAGGCCGCGCCCCAGGCCTCGGCGCGCCACACCATTGCGATCCAGCATGTGGATCACATCCTGCTGGGCCCGCGCCGGCTGGGCCACGACATTGCCCCGCTGCTGCGCCGGGCCGGGATTTCGCCGGCGCTGCTGGCCTCGCCCAATGCGCGCGTCACCCAGGGCCAGTACGCGGCGCTGATCCGCACGCTGCGCCGCGTCATGCGCGATGAACTGTGGGGGCTGCTGGACCGGCCCGTGACCCCGGGCGCGTTTGCGCAGGCGTGCCGCAACCTGATCCATTGCGCCACGCTGGAAGACGCCATCCGCGCCGGGCTGCGCCTGTACCGGCTCCATATCGACGCCTTCGCGCCACGCCTGCATGTCAGCGCCGACGGCAAGACCGCCTCCGTGGTGCTGCATCCGCGCGCGCCGGCCTCGGCCTGCCGCAGCTTTGCCGAATCGACTTTCGTGTTCCATGCCTACGCGCTGCTCAGCTGGCTGGTGGCCGGCCATATCCCGCTGGCGCGGGTCGACCTGAGCGCCGCGCCGTCACAGGGCGGCCCGGAGACCGAGCGCGTCTTCAAGGCCGCCGTGCATTACGGCCAGCCTGTCTCCGTGCTGCATTTCGATGGCGCCAGCCTGCGCCTGCCGGTGATGCAGGACGCCGCCAGCCTGCGCGAGTTCCTGCGCGAGACGCCGCGCAACCTGCTGATCCGCTACCGCGACAACAGCTGCCTGGCCGAGCGCATCCGGCAGCACTTGCGCTCCCACCTGGATGATGAACTGCCATCGCTGGAGCAGATGGCGCAGATGCTGCGGCTCACGCCCCAGACGCTGCGCCGCCGGCTGCGCGACGAGGGCAGCGGCTACCAGAGCATCAAGGACAGCCTGCGCCGCGACGTGGCCATCGGCATGATGGAGCGCCCCGGCATGACGCTGCAGGACGTGGCGCTGCGGCTTGGCTTCTCCGAGCCGAGCACCTTCCACCGGGCCTTCAAGAAATGGACCGGTGTAGCGCCGGGGGAATACCGCATGCGGGGGATGCGGGGAGAGGCGGAGCCGGCGGCCTAGCCAGGACGGCGCACTTACTCAAGCTGGATCTCCCCGTCGAAGCGCGCCTGGAGCTTGACGCCCGCCAGTTCCAGCGTCACCGACACCGGCAAGTGCTCGTTGCCGGCGATGGTACCGTCGGCCATGGCCCTGGCTATCGCCTGTTCGATCTCGCGCTGGGAACTGACGCCGACCACCTTCAGGAACTTGCGGATGCTGAGGTTAAAGGTCTCTTCGTTCATGGCTGTCTCCTGTGGGGAACCGGGAACAACGGTTCGGGCCGCTACCCAGACAGCCTAGGCGATGGGGGGACTTTGTGCCGAGGCCTGGCGATCCGCCCGGAAGCAGGCGGTGCCCGGCAGCTTCCGCCAGGCACCCGCCTCCAGTCAGACCACGCCTTGCTCGCGCAGCCTGGCGATGCGCTCGGCCGACATACCCAGCACCGATTCCAGCACGTGCGCGGTATGCTCGCCCAGCCGCGGCGGCGGTGCATCGTATTGCACCGGGGTTGCCGACAGCCGCAGCGGGCTCTTGACGGTCGGGCACAGGCTGCCGTCGTCGCGCACCAGGTCGACCTGCAGCTCGCGATGCCGCACCTGCGGGTCTTCCAGCACCTGGCCGTAGTCGTTGATCGGCCCGCACGGGATGCCCTGCGCTTCCAGCGCCTGCACCCAGTGCGCCGTCGGCCGCGTGCGCATATGCGCCTCGAGCAGCGGCACCAGCGTGTCGCGATGGATGATGCGGCCGGGGCCGGTGGCAAAGCGCTCGTCGGCGGCCAGGTCGGGACGCTCGACGCCGCGGCAATACGCCTGCCACTGTCCGTCGTTGCCGGCCGCCACGATCATGTAGCCGTCGGCGGTGGCGAACACATGGTAGGGCACCATATTGGCGTGCGCATTGCCGTAGCGCGGCATGGCCTTGCCGGTCACGCGCTGGGCGATGATGGGCGTGGCGCCGACCGCCACCACCGCATCGAGCAGCGCCATGTCGATATGCTGGCCCTCGCCGGTGCGCTCGGCATGGCGCAACGCGGCCAGCACGGCCACGGTGGCATACATGCCGGTGAGCATGTCGACCACCGCCACGCCCACCTTCTGCGGCCCGCCACCGGGCAGGTCGTCGCGCTCGCCGGTGACGCTCATCAGGCCGCCCAGGCCCTGGAAGATGAAGTCATAGCCGGGCTTGTGCGCGCTCGGCCCGGTCTGGCCGTAGCCCGTGATCGAGCAGTAGACGATGGACGGGTTGATCGCCTTGAGGCTGTCATAGTCCAGCCCGTAGCGCTTCAGGTCGCCGACCTTGTAGTTCTCCAGCACGATCTGCGACTTGGCCGCCAGTTCGCGCACGATCTCCTGCCCTTGCGGGCTGGCGATATCGAGCGTCACCGACTGCTTGCCGCGGTTGGCGCCGGCAAAGTAGGTGGCATCGCGCGACGGCTGCCCGTCCGCGCCGGGCAGCCAGGGCGGCCCCCATGAACGGGTGTCGTCGCCCGCGCCGGGCCGCTCCACCTTGATGACTTCGGCGCCCAGGTCCGCCAGGTTCTGCGCGCACCACGGGCCGGCCAGGATGCGCGACAGGTCCAGCACCCGCACGCCGGCAAGCGCGCCGTGCGCCGGGGCCTGGCTGCCCGCCATCAGATCGGGTCCCAGCTGATCACGTCGGGGGAACGCTCCAGCTTGAAGAAGCTGTTGCGCATGGCCGGCATGGCGATCTCGCCCAC